>JBBROA010000001.1:0-140036 GCA_038229875.1 Thermoanaerobaculia bacterium
TGGATCAGGTCGCCGAGGTCCCTCGTCACCCCCGCCTGTCTCAGGCCGAGGCCGACGATGAACATCCCGCACAGGAAAACCAGGACGTCCCATCCGATCCCGGTGACGATCGGCTTCAACCCTTCCCGAGAGCTGCCCGCCTGAACGATCAGGAGCAGCACGGCGCCTCCCACCGCAATGGACCAGGTCGGTGCGCCGATCGCTGGTCCGCCGAAGAACCCGAGGAGGGTGATGCCGAGCACGATCGCGCAGAGAACCTGCATGCGGGACGGGGCCGCCGGCCGCCGGGGAGCGAGCGGGGTGAACGCTTTCGGGATCGAAGCGCCGAAGAAGAGCCAGAGGCCGCCGAAGCTGACCGCGATCGAGACCAGCGCCGGCACGATCATCCACCGGGCATATTCCATGAACCCGATGTGGAAGATGCTGGCGACGACGATGTTGATCGGGTTCGCGATCACCAGCCCGCCGACCAGATTTGCGATGTAAAGAACGGCGAAATAGAAGGGAAGCTTGTTCTCGGGAGTCCAGCGGCCGTCGGAGATCCGCTCCACGAGGTGAAAGACGAGCGGGGTGAAGATCAGCACCGCGGCGTCGTTGGTGAAGACGGTCCCGAGCAGCGTGCCGGTCAGGAAGAGCAGCGAAAAGAGCACGCGTCCGCGGCCCCGGGCTTTCCGCGCCAGAGAGTCGGCCAGCTCGGCAAACAGCCCGGCGCGGTCCGCGACCAGGGTGATCACCATCAGGCTCACGATGGTGACGACGGGGACGAGGAGGAGGCGAGCGGCCGTCAGCAGGATGTCCGGAGGAGCGATCCCGAGCAGGATGGTCAGCGCGGCGCCGATCACCCCCGCCTGGGCGTGGTGAATCCGATAGCGCCCGATCCTCGGCTGTCCGAGCGACAGCCCGACCGTCAACGCCAGGACCGAGAAGGCGAACATGGGTTGTGGGTGCATGGAGCTCCGGGATTCAAACCGATCTTATCGAAAGACCCGGAGCTCGATGACGTCCCATAGAGCGCACACCCCTCGGATTGATCGTCAGGAGAATGGGGACACGCTCGGCGCGCTCAGAACTACCGGCTACCGGTTTCCGCGGCCTCGGACCTCCCGGTCCCAGGCGGACATCCACGCCGCGCCTTCGCGCTCCAGCAGCGCCCAGTCGAGCCGCGCGGGGACGAGCTTCTGCTGGACGTCCCGGGCCCACGCGGGAAGCTCCGCGGGAGCAATGTCCGTGCGCGCCGGCAGCCGGTACGCCTTGTCGGCCGCGAGGCGCTGGGCCTCCGGGCTTCCGACCCATTCGAGAAACGCTTTCGCCTGCGCAGGATGTCTGGCTCCCGCCACGATCCCGATCGCGTCGTCGATCACCGGCGTCCCGCTCGCCGGGAAGACATACGCGAGGTCGCGGCTGTGCGTCATCTCGAGGAGAACGTCCGGGAGGTCCCACGCGGTGACGAGCCCCTCGCGGCGCGCGATGCGCTGAACCAGCACCGACGCGTTCATCTCGTACGACTTGGTCTGGGCGTCGAGCCGCTTCAGCCATTCGAAGCCCTGCGCCGGCGAGCCGTTTTTTTCGATCGACCGGGCGAGGATCAGCCCGAAAATCGCGCGCATCGTGCCGGAGGCGAGCGGGTAGCGAATGATGATCTTGCCTTTCCACTTCGGGTCGAGCAGATCGTCCCAGTCCTTCGGAGCGTCGGCGGGGGCCACGGCGGCCGAGTTGTAGACGATCACCGCGGGCGTGCGGTACGCGCCGAAATACAGGTCGCGCGAATCGCGGGCCTCGGGAGGAATCGCGGCAGCCCAGGTAGGACGGTAGGGTTGAAGCAGCCCCTCGCGCGCGCCGCGGTAGAAGATCGTGTCCGGGCCGCCGAACCACAGGTCTGCCTGAGGGTTCGCCTTCTCGGACCTCACCCGGTCGTACACCTCCTGGGAGCCCATGTCGAGCCAGCGCACGTCGATCTCCGGGTGCGCTTTCTCGTATGTGCGCTCGAGCAGGCCGAGCAGGTCGCGGCCATGCGGCGAGTAGAGAACGAGCGGAGTCCGCTTGTCGCTGCTGCAGCCCGCAAAGAGCGCGAGGACGAGGAGCAGGAGCGGCACGGCGTGCGCGCGGCGCCCGAGCACGGGAAGCGCGTCAGCGCGCATCCGGCCCCCGCCAGGCGAGCAGGTTCGCGAAGAGCCGGTACGCGCCCGGGACCCCGGCGGGGAGCTCGCGGAAAAACGCGAGCCCGGTGTAGATGTAGCGGCCCTTTCCGACCCGGGCGGCGAGAAGAGATCCGCGCTGCTCCGACTCGCCGGGGTCCTGCATCGAGAGAAGGGGCGTGTAGGCCGCGGTCCACGTGTGCGCAAAGTAGATTCCCCGCTCCTGCACCCAACCCTCCCAGTCCGCGGGGCCGATCGGGTTCGGAGATCGGAAGATCGGGTGCGACGGATCGAGGATCGTCACGGGGGCCGTCTCGTCCGTAACCCGGTCGATCGGACGCGTGATCTCGAGCTTCTCGGGCGCGAACCCGCCCTCGGTGAAGCCGAGCTGCTGGTACTGAACGATCAGGAGGCCGCCGGCGCGGACCCAGTCGAGGAGCCGCCCGTTCGCGTTGGCGAGCGCGGGCTCCGTCTCGTACGCGCGCACTCCGATGACGATCGCGTCGAATCCGGACAGGCTCCCGTGCTCGAGGTCGTTCCCGGAGAGGAGCCGGACCGGGATCCCGACGGCCAGCAGGGCCTCCGGCACGCGATCGGACGCTCCGCGCACATATCCGACCGCGGAGAGCTTCGGGAGCTTCAGATCGAGGGCCGTGACGGCCACCGACGCTTCGCGGGGGAAGGGCGTCGGACGGATGTGCTCGTAGTCGATCGTTCGCACGCCGAGGCCGAACCGCTCGCCGGACGCGAGTACCGCCGCCAGGGCGATGGCGATGCGTCCCGGCTTTGCGCCGCCCGCCGGAGGCTTGAGCGCGAGCTCCACGAACGCGCGATCCCCCTTTTTCGCGAGCGAGAAGCTCGCCGGCGCGACCGTCCAGCCGGCGGGCGCCTGCGCTTCGACGCGTCCGGAGACCGGCCCCGGAGCGTTCGAGGCGACCGTGACGGAGAATCGGGAAGGCGTCCCCGCGCGAGCGATCGGGAGCACGAGCAGCGGCGGATCCGCGGAGACTTCGACGCGGGGAACGGCGCGAAGAGCGCGCCGGATCTCACCGAATTCCTCGTCCCGGTAGCGGAACGTCGCCTCCCGCGCGACGGTCACGGCGACGCCACCGACGTTGAGGGTTACGGAGGCGGAGAGCGGCGGCGGCCCGAACGGCTCGCCGCGAATCGCCGAGGGCGCGGAGCTCCAGTCGTACATCGCGCCCTGGAGCGGCGACCGAAGGAAGTACGGGACGGTCGGGAGAGCGTCGGGAGCGAGGGCGGCGGAGAGCTTCCACTCCGCGAGCGCTCCCGAAGGCACCGACTTTCCGGCGGAGGCGGCGGGGGCGGCGGCGACCGTCCAGCCATCCGGAGAGACGAGCGTCACGGAGTCGGCGGCGATTTCGCCGCGCCCGGCGTTAGAGATCTGAACGGTCACGGAGACGGTCTCCCCGGGGGAGGCGGTTTCGCGGTCCGCGAGAGCGTCGAGCGCGATTCCCGCGGCGCCGGCGAGCGCGTTTTCGGCGGCCGAAATCTTCTCGTCGAGCACCGCCGCCGCCCCGACGTCGGCGGCCAAGGCCGCGCGCGCGTCGCGAAGGTCGGTCAGGAGGGCCGCGATCGCGGGGACAGAATCGGAGAGGGAGGCGGGAGACAACCGCGCGCGGGCTTCCCGGGCGAGAGCGGCGATGCGCGACAGACGGGCGGAGAGCTCGCGCCTGCCGGCGGGATCGGCGATGACGGCGGAGAGCGACGCCAGGTCCGAGTCGGTGCCGGCGAAGAGATCCCGGGCGTCGCGGCCGGAGCCGCCTTCGAGCCATCCGACCCGCGCCTCGTTCGGTCCGATCGGCTGGAGCGCTCCCGTTCCCTGCGAGCGGTGGAGGCTGCGGCTCGCGACCGCGATCTGCTGGAACGAGCGCCCGGTCAGCGGCTCGAGGCCACCGGTTGGCAGCACGAGAGTGGTCTTGTCGCGGTCGAGAAACCGGGTGGTCTGGTAAAGGGCGGCGGGTTGCCACGTGCGGAGGCCCTCCGCGGCGAGGCCCGGGAAAGCCGCGGGATCGCCGGCCGCCTTGAAGGCTTCGCGGGCGATGATGCCGGATTCCTGGTGCTGGCCGTGGCCGTCGCGAGGCGTCCCCGAGAAGATCGCGACGACGACCTGCGGCCGGAATCGCCGGATGACGCGGACGGCGTCTTCCATCACGGCCTCCTTCGGCCAGAGGCGGAGGGACTCCTCGATGGTCCTCGAGAACCCGAAATCGTACGCTCGCGTGAAGTACTGCCGCGCGCCGTCTAGGTGGCGAGCCGCGTTCAGCTCTCCCGTCCGAATCAACCCGAGCCCGACTCCGAGATCGTCGCCGATCAGGTTCTGGCCGCCGTCTCCGCGGGACAGCGACAGGTAGGCCGCCTCTCCCCCCATCCCGCGCGCGACGAGCGTCAGCAACGCCGTGTCCTCGTCGTCCGGGTGCGCGGCGATGACGAGAAGGCGCCGGTTCGTCTCGAGCTTGCGCAGGAGCGGGTCGATGGCGTCGATGCCCCCCGCCGACGCAGGCGGGAGGGCGGTCCCGGGAGGCTCGGCGGCCGGGAGCGCGGACGCGACGAGGGCGAGGCACGTAGCCGCGAACAGGGCGGGCAGGGAGAAACGAGGTTTTTTCACGCGCGCGAGTTTATGACGGGAGGCGGCGCAGGGTCCGGCGCGCCGGGAGCCCGGCGCGGCGCGGACGATCACAAGGCCGGAAGCGTGCTCAGCGTTTCTTCAGCTTCGATCGGACGATCGGCGCCGAAGCCGCGGCCAGAGCGGCTAAGAGCGCCGCGATGAACTGCGCGCGCCTCTTGCCGTCCATCCGCTGCCATTCCCGGGTGATCCGGTCGATCGTGCTCTTCGAGACGGCGCCGGCCTGCCCGATCGCCCGCCGCGCGGACTGGACTCCCTCGCCCGAAAGAGACGCCAGGCTCGCGCCCGCCTCCGTCGCCTTTTCCGCGAACCCGCGGAGCATCGTCTCGAGCGAGAGGCCTCCGGCGATGGCGGCAGCCGTTTTCTTCTTCGGCGCGCCGGGCTTGCGCCGCGCCGGCGCCTTGCGTCGGACAGCGGCCACGGCGGCCGCGGAAGGCGCGGAAGGCGCGGAAGCCGCCGGTGCCGGTTTCTTCGCCGCCGGCGCCCGGCGGCGCGGCTTCGGAGCGGGTGTGGAACCGTTTTCCCGGTCGCCGTCTTCCATCATCGCCTCCTCCAGAAAAAACGTGTGGGCAGCGGAAAGCCGGGAGCTCCTGTCACTCTCCGGCCGCGGTGAACACCGGCTTGATGTCTACGGGGATGTCGGCGAGGCGGGCGGTGACGGCCGCGATTTCGGGGTTCGACTTGCCGTACCGGTCGAGCAGGCGCTTGCCTCGCTCGAAGTCCCCGGTCGCTTCGATCATCAGAAGCTCGTGAGAGAGGGAGCGGACCGCCTCGCGGAATTTGTCCTTCTTCGCCAGGAAGCGGCCGTTCGCGGCGGGCACGATGGCTCCCTTTTCCCGGAACCAGTTCCACTGGACCGCGGTGCCGCCTCCGTGCGCTTCCTCGAGACCGAACCGCATCGAGCGAAACATCAGCCCCATGTACGTCGCCGCGAGCGATTCCTCGTCGAAAGACGTCAGCCACTTCTGATCGAGAGCGTAGAGGATGTTCCAGAGTCCGACCGCGTCGGCCTTGCACTCCTCGATCGTGGAGTAGATGTTCTTCAACAGGAGCCGCGCCTCGATGCGCTTTCCATCCGGCCCCGTGATCACGCCCGGGCCGAGGCCATGAGAGAGCTCGTGGAAGAGCGTGTGGTTGAAATACGGGTCGAACGCGATGCGCCCCGCGAGCGACGGGTCGACGACGCGTTCGGCGACGGGCTGTCCGCTCTGCCGGAACTTCGCTTCCATGACGTTCTTGAGCAGCACCTTCTTCGATCCCTTCGCCTCGCGCACTCTCTCGTCGTTCGGGAGGTTGAACGCGGCGGTCTGGACGCCGCGGCGCGCATCGCCAGAGGTGAAGGCCTCCTGCACGACGCGGATCGGTGATTCGAACTTCCGGTTGAAGTTCTTGTGAGCGTCGGGGATCGGGAGGTTTCTCTCCATGTCGGGCAGGTGCTGCGCGTACACGGCGAGATGGGCGGTCTCCGCCTTGTCCCGCACGGTCACGAACGACTCGTACGCGGCCTTGAAGTTGAAGAGCGAGTCCTCGTAGACCTCGTAAGGACCGATCGCGATCTCGATGTCGGAGTCGAGGTCCATCCACGCCACGTCCGAGGCGAAGTAGTCGTCGGAAAGAAACGCATCGGCGCGCAGCGAGAGGAACTTCCGCAGCGACGCGTTCCCGGTCGAGGCGGCCGCCGCACGGAGTTTTTCCGCCGCGCGGGAGAGAGCCGGCTGATAGAACTTCGAATACGGGATGGCGACGAGGCGGTCGCCGTCTCGGCGGATGACGGTGAAGAGACTCTGGAAGCTCTCCTTGTCCTGCGGGTGCGCCGCGACCCACTTCTCGAACTCCTCGTGCGTCATGTCGAGAGGGTAGAAACCCGCGCCCTTGGGCTTCGGGCGCCGTCCGATGAAGGGCTCGTCTCCCTTCAACCGGTCCCAGGGCCCCCCGTGGATGTCGAAGTACTCGATCGCGGCCACGGCGATCCCGCGGTTTTCGCCGCGCACGCGCTCGAGCGCCTGGCGCATCGACGGGACTTCTTCGGACACCTGCCGCGCGAAGATCGCATCGAGCTCGCGGGAGGCGTCGATCAAGAGCTCGAGCGTGTGCGTCTCCCGTTCGTCGAGGAGTGCGCGGTCGTACTGAATCCGCGTCGCCGGAAACTGCCGCACCCGGGCGGGAACGTCCGGAGCGATCGCGAGAGAGTCGGCCGCGGCGATCGCGGCCATTGCGGCCGGCGTTGCCGGAGCCGCGGACCCGCCCGAACCGGCCGGCGCGGGGGGTGGGCCGACTCCCGGGGGGGTCACCGCGCTCCCACAGCCGGAAAGGGCGGCCGAGAGGCACAGAACCGGCCAGAACGGGAGGGCCGGGCCCGATCTCCATCGCATCCGGCGGAATCTAGCATTCTTTGCACGGCGTAGATTTAGCATGACGCCTGCCATGGGAATCGACCGGAACCGGATGCTCGGCTGGTATCGTCGCAACCGCCGGCGGTCCGAGGCGCTTTTCGCGATGATCCCGGACTCCGCGTACGGGCAGCGGCCGATCTCGCTCCGGAATCCCATTTGCTTCTACGAGGGGCACATTCCGGCATTCGGCGTGAACACCCTCTGGAAGGGGGCGCTCGGGGAACCCCCGTTGAACCCGGACTACGAGCTCCTGTTCGAGCGGGGGATCGATCCGGAAGCGCCCGCGGAGGCGCCCGCCGTTCGGTGGCCCTCGCGCGCGGAAATCGCCGGTTACGGACGATCGGCCGACACGGCCCTCGAGCGCGCGCTCACCGAGCGGCCGCTCGAGGTCGAGAGCAATCCGCTGCTTCACCGGGCGCAGGCGGCCTACACCGTCCTGGAGCACGAAGTCATGCACCAGGAAACCCTCCACTACATGTGGAGGCGGCTTTCCTTCGACAGGAAGATCAAGCCCTCAGACGCGCCCGCCGTGATCGTGAACGGCGGCGCGAAGGAGCGGCCGAAAGCGGTCCGGGTGCCCGCGGGGATCGCGACCCTCGGCGCCGAACCGGAGGAGATCGCGTTCGGATGGGACAACGAGTTTCCCTCCCATCGCGTCGAGGTCGATGCGTTCTCGATCGACGCGCACAATGTGACGAACGCCGAATTTCTGGATTTCGTTCAGGCCGGAGGGTACTCGCGGGAGGAGCTCTGGGACGACGCCGGGTGGGAGTGGGTTCGCTCCGAGACCGTCGCGCATCCTCCGTTCTGGGACCGCGGCGCGGGAGGATGGGAATGGCTCGGGATGTTCGAACGGCTGCCCCTTCCTCCCGACTGGCCGGTCTGGGTCACGCACGCGGAGGCTTCCGCATACGCGCGCTGGAGAGGCGGACGCCTTCCGAGCGAAGCGGAGTACCACCGCGCGGCGTTCGGGACGCCCGAGGGCGCTGAACGCCTGTTTCCGTGGGGAAGCGAGCCGGCCGACGGAACGCGCGGAAACTTCGATTTCCAGAGCTTCGAGCCCGTGCCCGTCGGATCTTTCCCCTCGGGCGCGTCCGCGTGGGGCGTCCACGACCTGGTCGGCAACGGATGGGAGTGGACCTCGACCGTGTTCTCGGGGTTCCCGGGCTTCCGGCCTATGGCCTCGTATCCCCGGTATTCCGCCGACTTTTTCGACGGCAAGCACTACGTCATGAAAGGCGCGTCGCCGGTGACGGGCCGCGAGCTCGTCCGGCGGTCCGTGCGGAACTGGTTTCGCCCCAATTATCCCCACGTCTACGCGTCGTTCCGCTGCTTGGACGCGGTGCGGTGATGGTGATGTCAGAAGGGCCGCGCGTCTTGCGCCCAGCATGAGCCTCCCGACCAGTCTCGCCGCGCCTCCCGCGGAATCGGTGAGGGACTTCGCGGCCGACGTGCGCCGCGACCTCGCGCTCACTCCCAGGCAGATTCAGTCCAAATATCTGTACGACGGTCTTGGGTCGACGCTGTTCGAGGCGATCTGCCGCCTTCCCTGGTACCGGATCACGCGGGCGGAGGCCCGCCTCCTCTCCACGTTCGCGTCTCAGATCGTTTCGGCCTTTACGGAGCCGCTCACCCTGGTGGAGCTCGGCTGCGGCAGCGGTGAGAAGCTGGCCATGCTGGCGGAGGCGCTTCGCGCGCAGCGCCGCCGCGTGGCGGTGCACCTCATCGACATCTCGCCCGTCGCGCTGGAGCTTTCGGAGCGCACACTGGGGAGGCTGCAGCATGTCTCCGTCGTGGGACACCGGGCGACCTACGAGGAGGGATTGCGCCACGCGGCGGCACAGCGGGTCGACGGAGCCGCGATGCTCGTGCTCTTTCTCGGCTCGAATCTCGGCAACTTCGACCCGCCGGCGGCGCACGACTTCTTGAGCCGCATCCGGGCTTCGCTTCGAACCGGGGACGCGCTCCTGCTCGGCGCGGACCTCGTCAAACCGGAAAAGGACCTGCTGCTCGCCTACGACGACCCGCTCGGCGTCACCGCCGCGTTCAACAAGAACCTGCTGGTCCGGATGAACTCCGAGCTCCTCGCGAACTTCGATCTGCGCCGGTTCGATCACCGCGCCGTGTGGAATGCGGAGGAAAAGCGCGTCGAAATGCACCTCGTTTCGCGCGCCGAGCAGGAGGTCGAGATCGAGCGCTCGGGGATCTCGATCCGCTTTTCGGCAGAAGAGGCGATCTGGACGGAAAGCTCCTACAAGTACCTGCCCGAGGACGTCGTGGAGCGCGGCCGCCTGGCCGGCTTTCGCACCGTCGAGCAGTGGGTCGACTCCCGCGCCCGGTTCGCGCTCACGCTCTTCTCGGCCGACTGACCGACCCGCGTACAGGCCGACATCGCTGACCCGTGTAATCTTTCCCGCCTCGGAAGAGTTCTCTCGAAATGGATTCGTGTTTCCCTCGGCGCCCGCCGTTCCTGCCGGGGCCGGGGGATCTGGAGGCAGAATTGAAGTCCGTCACCGCCGCGCTCGCCGTCTGTCTGCTCCTTCCCTCCCTGCCGGTCGGGGGAGAGGAGGCCGTTGACCTCGACATGGAGAACCGGATTCGCCAGGAGGGGTTTCACGACTCGAAGGTCATGGCGACCGCGAGTCACCTGATGGACTCGATCGGCGCCCGTCTGACGGGCTCTCCGAACATGAAGAAGGCGAACGAGTGGACCCGCAGACAGCTCGAAGAGTGGGGCCTCTCAAACGCGCACCTGGAGAGCTGGGGCCCATTCGGGCGCGGCTGGAGCTACGAGCAGTGCACGCTGCGCATGATCACGCCGGATTCCGCCGAGCTGATCGCTCTTCCGGTCGCATGGTCGCCGGGCACGAACGGGCCTCTGCGCGCGAGCCTCGTTCGCGCGAAACTCGCGACCGAGGACGATCTCAAGGCGCAGAAGGGACAGCTCGCCGGCAAGGTCCTCCTGCTCGGAGATATGCGCGACGTCCGCCCTTCGGAGACGACGCTGTCCGAGCGGTATGACGAGAAGGGGCTGACCGAGATGGGGGCGTACGAGATCCCGGGATTGACGCCGAGGCCAAGGCCCGGGCAGTCGCCCTTCAACCGGGAGGAGTTCGCGAAGCGCCGCCGGTTCCGGCGCGCTCTCGACCGATTCCTGGCGGAGGAAAAAGTCGCGGCGGTCTTAGAGCCCGGCGCTCTCGATGGCGGGACGTTTCGCGTTCAGGGAGTCAGCAACGGCTACAAGCCGGACGCCCTCGCGACCGTGCCTCAGGTGATGCTGGCGATCGAGCACTTTGGCCGTCTCGCGAGGCTGCTCGAGCGCAAGGAGGACGTGCAGGTCGAATTGAACGTCAAGTCCCGCTTCCACACCGACGACACGATGTCCTACAACACGGTCGCGGAAATCCCGGGCACCGACAAGCGCGGCGAAGTCGTCATGCTCGGCGGGCACATGGACTCCTGGCACGCGGGCACCGGCGCGACCGACAACGGCGCGGGCGTAGTGGTAGCGATGGAAGCCGTGCGGATCTTAAAGGCGCTCAACGTGCGGCCGAGGCGGACGATCCGCATCGCGCTCTGGAGCGGGGAGGAAGAGGGGCTCCTCGGCTCCAAGGCCTACGTGCGGGCGCATTTCGGGTCCCGGCCCGAGGCCGCCGCGGCGGACCTCGAGCTTCCCGCGTCCCAACGCCCGTCCACCGGCCCGCTGACCCTGAAGCCGGAGCACGCGAAACTGTCCGCGTATTTCAATCTCGACAACGGCACCGGGAAGATCCGCGGCGTGTACACCCAGGAGAACGTCGCCGTCGTACCGATCTTCGAGGCGTGGATCCGGCCGCTCAAGGATCTCGGCGTCACCATGATCACGAATCGCAACACCTCTGGGACGGACCACCTCTCGTTCGACGAAGTGGGGCTGCCGGGGTTCCAGTTCATCCAGGACGAGGTGGAATACGAGACGCGCACCCACCACACGAACATGGACACCTACGAGCGCCTGCAGAGGGAGGACCTGATGCAGGCCTCCGTCGTCATGGCGTCCTTCGTGTATGCGGCCGCGACGCGCGACGGGATGCTTCCGAGAAAGCGGCTCCCGAAGGACCGGCCGCCCCGGGACGACGCCTCCCCGGCTCCCGCGGAGAAGGGGCCGCTGGCGCGGCCGGAGAGGACACCCGGCGCGCCGGCCGCGGCGCCGCCTGCGCCCGCGCCGGCGTCTCCGACGCCCGGTCCCGGGGAAGCCGTTCGCTGACCCGGCGGGGCGGGCGGCGGGTGCGAAGGCGGAGTTGTGAGGGCGGCTCACGGATTCGCCGGACTGAATCCGGCGGACGTCCGTCGTGCGTCGCGCCTCGGACGGCGTTGGTCCGGCTAAAGCGCCTCCTTGTCCTCGCAGATGAGCTGGCGGCGCTCCGACCGTTAGTCTCCGGCCTGGTGCAAGGAGGTTGCGATGTCTGACCGGCTCGTCCGCGTCCCTCGTCTCGCTGTTTTCTCGTTCCTCGTGGCGTCCGCCGCGCCGCTCTCGGGCCAGACGCTCGTCGTCGGCCAGCTCGGGATACCGGGAGATCCGATCGCGGTGTCCGCGCCGTCGACGGTCCTCCAGCCAGGCTTTCCTGCGAATCGCGACGGACGCGTTACCGAGGCGACCTTCCTATGGTCGGCAGCGCCCTGTCCCGCCGCGGTCAAGATCAAGTTCTTCCGGCCGTCGAGCGCCACGCCGGGAGGTCAATACCTGTTCCTCGATCAGCGGGGGCCATTCGACGTCGCGGAGCTCGCGAGCTCCGCCGCCCGCCCTCGCCCTGCCACGCAGACGGTGCGCCTCGACCCGCCTGTGGAATTGCAGGTGGGGGACATCGTCGCGATCTCCAACCTGACTTCGTGTGGATCGCCGTTGTCCGCCGTGCTGCCGCCGCGAGGGATACCGGCGCCCGCCCCGTACTACGCGGTGCCGGGCGACGTCACGGGAACGGTTTCCGCGAGCGGCGCTCCGCAGTTCGGCCCTTTCGTCAGCCTCGCCTCGGACGACGGGATGCTTTCGCTGCTCGGAAACCGTTTCCGCGCCTCCCTCGTCGCCACAAATCCACGGACGGGCCAGATCACCAACGGCGTTCCGGTCGCAATCGAGAACGCGGCAGGCTATTTCACGCTGCCGGGGCTCACGGGCGATCCGCTCTTCCCGGAAATCATGCTCAAGATGGTCGACGCGACCGCGTCGCCCTCGCTGGGCGGCACCTTCTGGGTCTTCCATTCGCCGCTCACGGACACGACGTATCAGCTCACGGTCGTCGACACGACCACCGGCCGGACCCGAACCTACACGAACGGGGTCGGCGCGCCGGGACAGTTGTGCGGGGGTGTCGACACCAGCGCTTTTGTCCCCTGAGCGCCACGGGATTCGCGGCGACGATGACGGAGGGATGAGGGAACGCGTCAGTCGTCCGGGCGTCCGTTAGTCCGGCAGAGGATTGAAATCCCTTCCGAACGCGTCAGATAGTCTTTACCCGGAGGACAACGTCCAATGTCGCTTCTCGCCGCACTTCTCGTCCTGGCGCTTCCGGCCGCAACCGGGACAGCCGCGAAGAGCTCTTCTCCGGCCTCTCCCTCCTCGGGAGGGTTCACGCCCGCCGAGAAAGCCGCCGCCGCTACGATCACGCAGGAGGTCGTCCGCGCCCACACGCGGTTTCTCGCGTCGGACTTGCTCGAGGGCCGCGCGCCTTCGACCCGTGGAGACCGCCTCTCACTCGAGTACGTCTCCGCTCAGATGGAAGCGATGGGCCTGGTGCCCGGCGCGCCGGGTGGCGGTTGGATCCAGAGGGTCCCGCTCGTCGCGATCACCCCCAAGGTCCCGGACACGATGACGTTCGCGGGTCCGGGCGGCAGGCAGGAGTCGCTGCGCTACCGCGAGGACTTCATGGCCTTCCCGGGCGTGCAGAAGCCGACCGCTTCGATCGACAACGCCGAGGTCGTGTTCGTGGGCTATGGGATCGTCGCGCCCGAGTACGGCTGGGACGACTACAAGGACGTGGACGTCCGCGGCAAGGTCATCCTCATGATGAACAACGACCCGGAGGATGATCCGAAGCTCTTCGCGGGGAAGACGCGCCTCTGGTACGGCCGGTGGGACTACAAGTACGAGATTGCGGGCCGGAAAGGCGCGGCGGGGGCGATCATCATCCACACTACGCCTTCCGCGGGCTACGACTGGAACGTGATCCAGACCGGCTGGAGCGGCGAGAGGTACGAGCTGCCGGACGAGGGTGAGGGGAGCCCCCGCGCGGCTTTGAAGGGTTGGGCGACCGACGCGGCCTCGAAGAAGATCGCGGCCCTCGGCGGCCAGGATCTCGACCGCCTGCGCGGCGCGGCGCAGCGGAGGGATTTCCGGCCGGTTTCCCTCGGCGTCCGTCTCTCCTTCGCGGTGCAGAGCGCGATCCGCAGCGTCGAGAGCGGCAACGCGCTCGGGCAGATACGCGGCAGCGACCCTACGCTCTCGAAACAAATCGTCATCTAGACCGCGCACCACGACCATTTCGGGAAAAAGGAGGGCGTCAAGCCCGGCGAAGAGGTGATCTTCCACGGCGCCCGCGACAATGCCTCGGGCGTCGCCGCCGTGCTTGCGATCGCGCGGGCCTATACCCGCCTGCCGAAGCCTCCGCGTCGGACGATCGTGTTCGCGTCGGTCACCGGCGAGGAGCAGGGTCTCCTTGGCTCCGAGTACCTCGCGAAGCACCCCCCGGTGCCGGCCGGCGACATCGCCGCGAACATCAACATCGACGAGCTCAACATCTGGGGCCGCACGCGCGACGTCTCGATGATCGGGCTCGGAAAGTCGAGCCTCGACGGCCCGATCCGGGAGATTCTCGCCATGCAGGGGAGGACGGTCAAGGCGGACCCGTTTCCGGACAAGGGGCATTTCTACCGGTCCGACCAGTTCAACTTCGCGAAGGTCGGCGTGCCCGCGTCGTACTTCGATCCGGGAACGGATTTCATCGGAAAGCCCGCCGGGTGGGGCGAGCAGCAGATCGACCACTACGAGAAAAAGGAATACCACCAGCCTTCCGACGAGTACCGGGACAGCTGGGATCTCTCGGGAGCGATGGAGGATCTGCAGCTCGATTTTTACCTGGGGCTGCGGGTCGCCAACGCGGATGCGATGCCTACGTGGAACGCGGGCGACGAGTTCGAGGGAGCGAGGAAGAAGGCGCTAGCGGGGAAGTAGACCCGAGCCTGGCTCCCTGGACCCGGGCGCGGGGGACAGAGGGAGAGAGGCACCCAGCCGCTTATCGCCACATCGAATCCCGAGCGATGAGGGGGCCAGCAGAGGCCGGCCAGCCCCGGACCGAATGCGCGCGTCGGGCGCGTCCGGGCGCGGTGGCGCGGGCGTTGCAACCGAGGATCTTCCCCGCGATCGGGCGGGCACACACTCTGGGGGCTCCTCATGAAACGGACCGGCATGGGACTCGTGTTTCTCCTCGCGATCGGAATGCTCATACCCGGGACAGTGTTCGCGCAGGGAACTGGCGTGCACTTCGGTCTCTCGGGTGGCGGCGATTTTCCCGTCTCCGACCAGTCCGACATCTACAAGACCGGCTGGAACGGCACGGCGCTTCTCGCGATCAACTTCGGGAATGCCCCGATCGGTCTGCGGATCGACGGCTCCTACCACGAGTTCAAGACGAAGAGCGAGCTCGGCGCGTTTTTCGTGGGATCCGGCCGCACGCGCGTGATCGACGGGACCTTCGACCTGGTGATCGGGCCCCGGGGAGGCGCCGTCGAGCCCTACTTTCTGGGCGGTGTCGGGGCCTACGACCTTCGGTTCCGCGGTCAGGAGATCAACTCGAACAACGCGTTCTCCGACAACTCCACTCGTTTCGGATGGAACGCGGGCGGCGGCATCGCGTTTCCCATGGGCAGCTCGAATTCCGGCAGCCGCTTCTTCATTGAGGCGCGGTACACGAGCGTGTCGACGAACGGCAGCCGGTTCTCGGATAGCGTGAACAACAGCGGCGCCCGTTTCACGTTCGTGCCGGTGAACATCGGATTCTTGTTCTAGGGGGCGAGCGTCGTCGCGCCGGAGCGAAAGCGGCGAGGGTGATTTACTCTCGCCGCATGAAAACACGACGTTCGTTTCTCCGCGGCGCTGGCATCTCTGTCGGCGCCGCACTCGTTTCGGGCGCAGCGCCGAAGCCTGCGGCCCCCCGGTCTGCCGAGGCTTCCGCCGCGCTCTCGATGGTCAAGCCTCGCGCGTTAAAACCGGGCGACACCGTGGGGCTGGTGTCTCCCTCGTCGTACATCTTCGACCTCTGGAAGATCGACAACGCGGTCGCGCGGCTCGAAGCGCTGGGCCTGAAGTCGAAGATCAGCCGTCACGCGAAGGCGCGGCACGGCTACATGGCGGGAACCGTGGAGGAACGGGTCGACGACCTGCACGCGATGTTTTCGGATCCGTCCGTGGCCGCCGTCTTCTGCCTCGGCGGCGGTTACGGGACGGAGCGGCTTCTCGACTCGATCGACTACGCGCTGATCCGGAAGAACCCAAAGGTCCTGCTCGGATACTCCGACATCACCGGCCTCCACCTCGCGATCAACCGGAAGGCGGGCGTCGTAACCTTTCACGGGCCCGTGGCGATGGCGTCGCTGCCGGCGTTTACTCTGGAGTCTTTGAAGAAGGCGATCTTTGTGGCGGAGCCGATCGGCGAGCTAGGCAACCCTCCGGAAAAAGACCCGTTGTCGCCCGAGTTCCCGCGTCACACCGTGGCGCCGGGGAAGGCGCGGGGACGGATCATCGGTGGAAACCTGACGCTGATCTCGACGACCATGGGAACCCCTTACGAGATCGACACGCGCGGGAAAATCCTCTTCGTCGAGGACGTCGGAGAGGCGCCTTACCGGGTGGACCGCATGCTCGTGCAACTGAAGCTCGCGGGCAAGCTCGAGGAGCTCGCCGGAATCGTCTGGGGCACTTGCACCGAATGCACGGTTTCCAACTCGAGCTTCGAGGTGAACCTGTCGATCTCCGACCTCGTCGATGAAATCCTGGGAGGCCTCGGAAAGCCCGTGCTCGCCGGGCTCGTGTTCGGACACACGAAGGAGAAGCTCACACTCCCGATCGGCGTCATGGCCGAGATGGACGCGGGGGCAAAGACCGTCTCGATCGTGGAGGCCGCCACCGTCGCTGGTTAGGGCGGGCAGAACCGGGACGACCCCTGCGATTCCCGTCCCGATTCCCGGTCGCGGTGGCCGAGCGACCCACGGGAGCGAGACGGCCGCGGTACTCCGCGGTCAACTCGACGGGTCCTCCGGAACCGGGCAGAGAAAAAGGCGGGGGCCGCCCCCCGCCCTCGAATCCCTCGAAGCTTTCGTCTAAAAGTCGACGCGCCCGGCAAACTGCAGCGTGCGAGGGACCGTCGTGACCGTGTTCGCGACGCCGAAGTTCGCGGAAGGCGTCTGGGCAATCCCGTACGACGTGTTGCCCGATCCCACGAATCGGTTCGCGTCGTTTGTGCAGTTGAAGCACTCGGCGATGGCCGTCAGTCCGACCGGTCCGATGGTGAAAGTCTTGGCGAGCCGGAAATCGAGCTGGGAAGTCCTCGGCTGGCGAAACTGATTTCGCGTGAAGTGCACGCCACCGATCGTCGGGCGGTCGTTGAAGAAACCGTCCTGGTTCTCGTCGGCGCCCGTCGTCGCGGTGTAGGGCGATCCCGTCGTGTAGCGATAGGTGGCGGAAAGCCCGATCCCCCACCAGGGCGTATTCCAGTTGGCGTTCGTCGCCAGCTTCCAGCGCTGGTCGCGGTTGGACCAGCTGTAGCTGCTGTCCAGGTTGTGGAGATCTTCGGCCTGCGCGCCCGCGAAGTTGCGCTCGTTCGAGTCGTTGTCTTTGTCCTCGGACCACGTCGCCGCCGCGAAGAACTGGAGGTCTCGCGTGAACCGATGCTGAAGGTTGAACGAGACAGCCTCGTACTTCGAGCGCGCGTCGGTCGTGTAGGTGGAGATGCGCCCGTAGAACGGGTCGGGCCGGGTCCGCGAGTAACGGGGCTGCCCGTTGATCGGGGAGACGGTTCCGTCGAGCACGAGATTCGGGTCGTTCAGGCGCTCGAGGTTTTTTGCCTTCGCGTAGGTTCCCTCGATGCCGACCACGGTATTGGCGAATACTTCGCGGTCGACCCCGAGAGTGATCCGATCGGTGACGGGATCCTTGTAGTCGGTGGCCGTCGTGAACACGCCCAGGTTCGAGGGAGTCGGGATCGCCTGGAAGTTGATCGGGGCGAGCGTGTTCGGGTTGAAATTCGTTCCCCAGCCGGGCGAGAGCGGGTCGGTCGGGGCGGTCCGGTTCGCGGCATTTCCACCGGCGTTGATCGTGTACTGCGTCCCCGTCAGACCGTTGGCGGTCAGAAGCTGGGCGAACAGGATGCCCGGGGTGCGTGCCCAGAACCGGCCGAGCGACAGCCGGATCGCCGTTTTCGGATCGGGAGCGAATGTAAAGCCCGCGCGCGGGGACCACTTGTTGTTCTGGTCCGGGATCTGGCCGTCGAGGGCATACGCGCCCGTAGAGAGGACATGCTGAGAATTTAAGATCGGGTTGTCGGGGTTATTGAGGCGCTCGTAGCGGACGCCGGCGGTTACGGTGAACTTCGGGGTGACGAACCACTGGTCCTGTACGAAAAACGCGAGCTCTTTCTGTGCGAACGCCGCGGTCCCGGCCTCGTCCGCCGTCCGTCCATTCAAGCCGCCGAACTGGAAAAACTGCGACCACTTGCCGGCGAGGAGATTTGCCTTGTTGTTCGCGTCGAAGACGTAGACGCCGCGCCAGTTCCCCTTGAAGATCTGGCTGATCGAGGTCTTGTTGTATTCCGCGCCGCCTTTGACGACGTGGTTCTTGACGAGATAGGTCGCAATGTCGCCGAAGGAGACGCGGTCGGCGGTCGAAACGATCGGGAGGAAGCTCGTGCTGCCGAGGCTGAGGCCCCCGTAGCGGATCTCCGGCTGGTCGATTCCGACCGGCAGGCGCGGCGTCTGCTCTACCACGTACTGCCCGTTGAAGTCGTTTAAGAGACTCGATCCGAACTGGCTGTTCCACGCGCCGACATACGCGTGCGACTGGAGTCCCTCGATCCCGTTGTGATTGCTGGTCTGGCTCTGCGAACCCGAGGTTCCGTGATCTCCCTCGTACTGGGCGTAATTGACGCGGCCCATCAAGCGCTGGGATCCGGAGAGCTGATAGTCGAGCCGTCCGAACATCACTCGCCCATCCTGGGTCTGGACGTACGTCGGGTCGGAAGCGAGCGTTGGATACCGGGCGGCGATGTCGGGGTCCAGAAGGGTCGAGACGATCGGGATGCCGACATTCTGCTTCTGCTGGTCATACGAGCCGAAGAAGAAGAGATGGTCGCGCAGAATCGGTCCGCCGACCGAGCCTCCGTACTGTTTCTTCTTCTGGTCGGGGGCCTCCCTACCGGCGACGGCGGGCTGCCCCGCGGCCACTCTCGGAGCCGCCAGCCTCGCCTGTGTGCTGTGGGGCTGCTCGTAAAAGAAGCCCGATCCGTGGAGGTCGTTCGTCCCGTTCTTGGTGATGACGTTGATCACACCGCCGCCCGAGGGGCCGAACTCCACGGACCCGCCGTTGCGGATGACCGTGAACTCCTTGACGGACTCCTGCGAGATCGAGAGGGGCGCGCGCCCCTCGGCGGAGCCGAACGTCCCGCCGAAGAAGCCATTGTCATAGTCCATGCCGTCGACCGTCGTGTTGGTGTTGATCCCTCGCTGTCCGGAAACGAGCACCGTGCCGCGGCCTTCGGGATCGCGGCGGGTTTCCGGCGTGAGAAGAACGAGATCCTGGAAGTTGCGTCCGTTCGTCGGGAGCGACTTCAGCTGTTCGGTCTGGATCGTCGTCGACGCCGACGTGTTGGTCACTTCGACCGCGGGAGTGGATGACGTGACCGTCACCGACTCCTGCACCGACGACAGCTGCATCCGGAAGTCGACCGTCGGCACCGAGCCGAGGTCGAGGCGCACGTCGTTGCGGCTCGCAGCCTTGAACCCGGACAGGTTTGCGGTCATCGTGTACATCCCGGTCGGCAGGTTGATCAGCTGGAAGGCGCCGTCCGAGCGCGTCGTCGCGGTCTGAACGAGCCCCGTCCCCTGATTTCTCGCCTCGACCGTGACGCCGGGCAACGCCCCGCCCTCGGTGTCTTTGACCGTGCCGGAGATCCGGCCGGTGGTCACGTCGGTCTGCGCGAAGGCGGCCGGCGCGAGCGCCACCGCGACCCCAAGGGCGATTCCGAAAAATGCCCGCCTGAGAGCGGACGCGGTTCCCGTCATGCAGTTGCCTCCTTGTTTACGGACAGGCGCGGAGATTGTCAGTTGGCGTCGGATGATGGGGCGAAATTTATATGAAGTCGGCATGAAGTTGCGCGAGCGCAAGACGGGGGTACGGATGTCGCTGCGCTGAAGCGACTTACGGCGGATCGGTATTCCGACCTGGCCGTGTTGCACAGGGATCGGTGCATTGCTCCCGGCGGCTCTTGACATCAGAATGGCGTCGGACTATTGTACTAGTAAACTATGACAATAGGTGGCCGCGCCCTGTTCCAGCTCGACCCGTCGTCGGGGGTGCCGTTCTACCGGCAGATCATCGACCAGGTCCTTCTGGCCGTCGCCGACGGGCGCCTGACGACCGGCGCGCAGCTGCCCACCGTGCGGCAGCTCGCGGTCGACCTCTCAGTCAACCTGAACACGGTCGCAAAGGCGTACCGGGAAATGGAGATCCGAGGAATCGTGGACACGCAGCAGGGGACGGGTACGTTCGTCGCGATGCGGCGCGCGGAGCGGCGAACCGGGGAACGGCGCAAGGCGCTCGAAGGACTCGTGGACCGCTTCGTCTCCCTCGCCTCGTCGAGCGGATTCTCGCTCGACGAGCTCGCCGAGAGCCTGACGGAACGCGCGGAAAAAGTGGAAAAGGACAGGAGGCCTGAATGATTCCCATGATGTTGGCGCGGAGAAGGAGAGAGTCGGCGGAGCCCGAGACCCGGGCCGGAGCCTCGGAGAAGCGCCAGAAGGCGCGCGACGCCGCCGCCGACGTGCGGCGATTCGCCAACGGCATCAGCGTAGCGGCCATGGTCGTCATCGACGTGGCGGGGGCGGCCGCGGCTGCCGCCGTGAGGGATCCGGCGGTCGCGGCGCTCGTCGCGGGCGTCGCCGTGCTCCTCGGCTTCTATGCGCTGTTCTCGATCAAGATTGCCCGCCAGTGGGAGCGCGCCATCGTGCTTCGCTTCGGCCGGTTCGTCGGACTGAAGGGACCGGGACTCTTCCTGGTCGTTCCGATCGTCGACGTGGTCTCGCATCTGATCGACCAGCGCGTCCGGGTCACGGACGTTTCGGCGGAATCCGCGCTGACGCGCGACACGGTTCCGGTCAACGTCGACGCAATCGTCTTCTGGACGGTGTGGGACGCGCAGAAGTCCGTTCTCGAGGTCTCCGACTACATGGACGCCGTGATGATGTCCGCACAGACCGCGCTCCGTGAGGCGATCGGGCGGCACCAGCTCGCCGAGATGATCACCGAGCGCGAGCAGCTCGGCAAGGAGCTCCAGAAAATCCTCGACGAAAAGACGAATCCCTGGGGCATCACGATGCATTCCGTCGAGATCCGCGACGTGCGCATTCCGGCCGCGCTCGAAGACGCGATGAGCCGGCAGGCGCAGGCCGAGCGCGAGAGGCAGGCGCGAATCATCCTGGGAACCGCGGAGACGGAGATCGCGGATCGCTTCGTCAAGGCCGGCGCGGCCTACGCCGACAACCCGGTTGGTTTACATCTTCGGGCGATGAACATGCTCTACGAGGCGATCAAGGAAAAGGGTTCGATGGTGATCGTGCCCTCCTCCGCTGTCGAGACGATGGGTCTGGGCGGTCTGATGGGGACCGCCGCGATCGGCGGAGCGAAGACCGGCAGCTAGCGTAGGGCTCCTCCTGTCGCGAGCCGATCAATAAGCGAGGGTGTTCTGCCCCCCTTCCCTTGGAAGGGGAGGGGGATGACTGGGATGAGTCGGGACGCTGTGCTGTTCCTAAAATCGTGCAGTTGGACCGAAAATTCTGGGCCAAATCGGTCCAACGTCCCCCGCAATCGAGTCTGATGCACATGTGAATGTGCAGCGAAGGCATATTTCTGCTGACAGCCTTCCCGCTCGCTGCTACTCTGCCGTCACTGCATGAATAGCGCCGATACGGCCTGGATGCTCGTCGCGACGGGTCTCGTTCTGCTGATGACGCCGGCGCTCGCGTTCTTCTACGGCGGGCTCGTCCGCAGCAAGAACGCTCTGAACACCATGATGATGAGCTTCGCCTCGCTCGGGTTCGTGGGCCTCGCGTGGGCGCTGCTCGGCTACTCGCTCGCGTTCGACGGCGCGGGGGCGTTCGTCGGCGGCCTCGGCCGCGCGCTCCTGCGTGGTGTCGATCTCGCGCCGCACGGGTCGATCCCCCACGTCCTTTTCTTCTCTTACCAGGGGACCTTCGCGATCATCACGGCGGCCCTGATCTCGGGAGCGATCGTCGAGCGAATGCGCTTTGCTCCGTACCTCGTCTTCATCACCCTGTGGAGCCTCATCGTGTACGCGCCGCTCGCGCACTGGATCTGGGGCGGAGGATGGCTCGCGCGGCTCGGCGCGCTCGACTTCGCCGGCGGAACGGTCGTGCACGTGAACGCAGCGGCCGCGGCCGTCGTCGCCGCCTGGGTGCTCGGCCCGCGAAAGGATTACGCCCGCCAGGCAATCCTGCCGCACAACGTGCCGTTCACGCTTCTCGGCTCCGGGCTTCTCTGGTTCGGCTGGTTCGGCTTCAATGCGGGAAGCGCGCTCGCGGCGAACCCCTACGCCGCGCTCGCGTTCACGAACACCCTCTTTGCCCCGATCGCCACGTTGACGGTGTGGACGCTGCTCGACCTGCGGCGGACCGGGAAGGCGACGGCGATCGGCGCCGCGACCGCGATCGTCGTGGGACTCGTCGCGATCACGCCGGCGGCGGGCTATGTGGGGCCGCTCGCCGCGATCGGCCTCGGCGGCATCGCGGCCATCCCGAGTTACTACGCCCTCCTCTGGCGCGCCCGCACCCGCCTCGACGATTCACTGGATGTCCTGGCCGCGCACGGCGTCGGCGGGACGGTCGGCGCGCTCCTGACCGGGGTGCTCGCCCGCAAGGCCTGGAACGGCACGGTGGACGGCCTCCTGTTCGGCAACCCGCGGCAGCTCGTCGTCCAGATCGCGGCGGTCGCCGTCACGATTGCGTTCTCCGCGGCCATGACCTGGGCGATCCTGAAGGCCGTCTCCCTCTGGATGCCGCTTTCGGCGAGCGATCGCGAGCAGGGGCTGGGCCAGGACGTCGCGCAGCACGGCGAAGAGGCGTACGGCCTCGGCGAGGGGGCGATCCTGGTCCTGCATGAATCGTCAGAGGCTGCCGCTCCCTCGCCGTCGATGGTCCTGAGAGGCGCCTCGTGAAGCTCGTCGTCGCCGTCGTCCGCCCTGAGAGGTTGAACGACGTGCTCGAGTCCCTCTTCCGCGCGGAGGTGCGCGGGCTGACGCTCCAGCGCGTGCAAGGACACGGCGGAGAGCTCGAGAGGGTCGAGACGTACCGGGGGACGACGGTCAAGATGGAGCTGTCGGAGAAGGTCCGGCTCGAAATCGGCGTCTCGGACCATTTCGTGCAGCCCACGATCGACGCGATCCTCCGCGCCGCGCGGACGGGAGAGGTCGGAGACGGGAAGATCTTCGTGCTCCCCGTCGAAAAGGTCTACCGCATCCGAACGGGCGAAGAGGACCAGGCCGCCGTCACTCCGGAGCCGGAGCCCGCAGCCCGCTAGATTCCCCTCGGACCCTTCGCAAGGGGCGAATGGCGAGACGGACGCTGAACGCACCTCGAAGTTAAACTCTCGGCTCGTGCCGCGACATCGACCGAGGTCCCGTCCGTCTTCCCGCGGCGTTCTCGCCGCTGTCCTCCTCGTCTCCGTCGCCTGCGCTTCGAGCGGGACTCTCCGGCACTCCGGACCCACGACTGTCGACGAGAAGATCGGGCAGCTCTTTGTCTACGCGTCCACCGCCCGCTTCATGAACGAGGCTTCGCCGGAATACCGGGCGCTCGTCCATCAGGTTGCGGACAACCACGTCGGCGGGGTGATGTGGTTTCTCTACTCGGACGTGCTGGAAGCGGCGTTCTTGAACGCTCGGCTCCAGGCGCTCGCGCGGACACCCCTTCTTCTCGCCGCGGACCTGGAGGCGGGACTCGGGATGCGCTTCCACGACACCACCTACTGGCCGTGGCCGATGGCGCTCGGCGCCACGGGCGACCCGGGGCTCGCCGAGCGCGAGGGCCGGGCCATCGCGCGGGAGGCGCGGGAGATCGGCCTGAACCAGATCTACGCGCCGGTCGCGGACGTCAACGTGAATCCCGACAACCCCGTGATCAACGTCCGCAGCTTCGGCGAGAACCCGGAAGAAGTCGGGCGCTTCGTCGCCGCCTTCGTCCGAGGCGTCCAGTCGGAAGGTGTGATTGCAACGGCGAAGCATTTCCCGGGGCACGGCGACACCCGATCGGATTCGCATCGGTCTCTTCCGTCGCTCGAGGCGTCCCCCGAACGGCTGGACGCCGTCGAGCTCGTGCCGTTTCGCGCCGCCATCTCCGCGGGTGTCGGCGCCGTCATGACCGCGCATCTCTCGGTGCCGAGTCTCGACCCGTCGGTCACGGAGGTGCGGCCCGGCGCTTCCGCCGCCAATCCGTACACGAAGGATCCGGGAGAGGCTTCGCGCCACGCGACGGTCCCGGCGAGCCTCTCGGAGTCCGTCACGACGGGACTCCTTCGCGGGAAGCTCGGGTTCTCGGGCCTCGTCGTCACCGACGCGGTCGACATGGGCGGCATCACAGATCACTTCGACCCGGGAGAGGCGGCGGTGCGCGCCATTCTTGCCGGCGCGGACCAGGTCCTGAAGTCTCCGGATATCGACGCCGCGATCTCGGGGGTCAAGCGCGCGGTCGCGAGCGGGCGGATCCCGCCGGCGAGGCTCGAAGACGCGGTCTCTCACGTCCTCGCCGCGAAGAACCGCATGACGTTCGGCGGCGCGACGCCGGAGTCGATCTTTCGGACCGTGGATCGCCCGGAGCATCGCGCGCTGGCGCAGGAGATCGCCCGCCGCTCGATCACGCTCGTACGCGAAGACCTCGGAGCGCTGCCCCTGCGTCGCGACGCCCGCCTCGCACACGTCATCGTCAGCGACCTCCCGCGTTTCGCCGACGAGCTGACCGGGCAGCTGCGGGCGCGCCTTGCGGCCCAGCCGACGGCTTTTCTGATCGACCCGATGTCGACCGATCGTGACGTCGAAGCGGCGGTGGCGGGAGCGGCCGCGGCGGACCAGGTCCTGCTGTCCGTCTTCGTGCGATTCCAGACCGGGAAGGGCTCGATCGGAATGCCTCCCGCCGGGGCCGCCGCGGTCTCGAGGGTCCTCGCGGGAACGTCCCCCGTCGCGGTCGCGGTCTTCGGAAGCCCGTACGTGCTCCGCGAGATGCCGTCGGCCCGGACCGCGCTCGTGGCGTGGGGAAGCCAGTTCGACGAACAGGAGGCCGCGGCGCGCGCTCTCTTCGGAGAGGCGGCGATCGGGGGACGCCTTCCGGTGACGATCCCCGGGATTGCCGCGCGCGGCGCCGGAATCCAGAAAGGGGAGGCCGCCAAATGAAACTGGCGCCGATCGATTTCGCGATCCTGATCGGGTACTTCGTTCTCATCCTCGGCCTCGGGCTATTTTTCGCGCGCAAGGCGAAGCGGTCGATGCTCGACTACTTCCTCTCGAACCGCTCGATGCCCTGGTGGCTCGCGGGAACGGCGATGGTCGCGACCACGTTTTCCGCCGACACGCCTCTCGCGGTGACGGAGATGGTCGCGAAGAACGGCGTCGCCGGGAACTGGCTCTGGTGGTCGATGCTGCCGTCCGGGATGCTCACCGTCTTCTTCTTCGCGCGGCTCTGGCGCCGCGCGGCGGTGATCACCGACGTCGAGCTCACGGAGCTGCGGTACTCGGGCAAGCCCGCCGCGTTTCTGCGAGGGTTCCGAGCGGCGTACATGGGGCTTCTCGTCAACATGCTCGTGATGGGTTGGGTGAACCTCGGCATGTCGAAGGTCATCGCGGGCACGCTCGGAATCTCCCGGTGGCCCGCGCTCTCGGTGTGCCTCCTGCTGACGTTCGCGTACACGGTTGTGTCCGGGTACTGGGGCGTCGCCGCGAACCACGGCGTGCAGTACCTGTTCGAGATGGGCGGCGCGATCGTGCTCGCGGTCGTCTCGGTGAGCGCGGTCGGGGGGATCGAGGCGTTGAAGTCGCGCGTCGGCGCCGCGCACCCGTCGGGCTCGCCCGCGGGCACGACGTTCGGCTCCGCGGACGCGATCCTCTCGATCTGGCCGGCGGGCGGCCACCCGTCGTGGGCACTGCCGGTCATTTCACTCGCCGGTCTTCTGGCGCTGAACTGGTGGGCGTCGTGGTACCCGGGCGCGGAGCCGGGCGGCGGGGGATACGTCGCCCAGAACATGCTCGCCTGCAAGGACGAGTGGAACAGCCGGTCGGCGGCCCTCTTCTTCAACATCGCCCATTACGCGCTGCGCAGCTGGCCCTGGGTCGTGACCGCTCTCTGCTCGCTCGCGATCTACGGTGGGTCCGTCCGGAACGCGGCGGGTGTGGAGGACCCGGGCCTGAATTACGTCCACATGATGGTGGACTTCCTTCCGGTCGGGCTCCGGGGCCTGATGCTCGCGTCGTTCGCGGCCGCCTACACGTCCACCCAGGCGACGCAGATGAACTGGGGCTCGAGCTACCTGATGAACGATCTCTACCGCCGCTTCATCCGCAAGGACGCGTCCGAGCGGCACTACGTGCTCGCCTCGCGCGTCGCGACACTGTTCACGCTCGTTCTCTCCGTCGTCGTCACGATCTTCATGGACCAGATCAGCAAGGTCTGGGAGCTGCTCTTGACCCTCGGCGCCGGCACCGGCCTCGTCTACATCCTGCGCTGGTACTGGTGGCGGGTGAACGCCTGGTCGGAGGTGTCGGCGATGGGGGCCGCGCTCGTGACCTCGATGGGGCTTCGGCTCGCGGGCGCGCGAGTCCCCGCGCTCGATCCCGCGCGGCCGGAGGGGTTCGCGTTGAACCTGATCCTGACCACAATCGTGACCACCGCCGTCTGGCTCACGGTCACTTTCGCCACGAAGCCGGAGCGCCGGGAGACCCTGGAGGCGTTTTATCGGAAGGTGCGTCCTGCGGGCAACGGGTGGGAGCCGATCGCCCGGGCGACCGGGATCACGCCGCCCCCCGGTGAGATCGGCCGGAGCTTCGGGTTCTGGCTGCTGGGCATCACGGCGGTGTACTCGATCATGTTCGCGACCGGCGGCGTGATTTTCCACCTGCCGCGGCAGGCGGCGATCTTCGGAGCGCTTCTGGTGGTCTCCGGGACGCTCCTCATCGTCGGCATCGCGCGGGAAAAAGCTTGATCGCGGCCTTCCTCCTGTCGCTGTCGGCCGTCGCGAACGCTGGAACCGTTCCGCCGGCGGGGCGGCTCGCGCTCATAGACGCGGCGGTTTCGGAGGCGATCGCGGCGCACGAGCTTCCCGGCGCCGTCGTGCTGGTGGGTCGCGGCGAGCGGGTCGTGTACCGCAAGGCGTTCGGCGACCGCGCGGTCGAGCCGGCCGGCGAGCCGATGTCGGCCGACACGGTCTTCGACATCGCGTCGCTGACCAAGTGCGTGGCGACCGCGCCCTCGATCCTGATCCTTGTCGAGGAGGGGAAGATCCGGCTGGGCGATCCGGTCGCCCGCTACATCCCGGAGTTTGCCGCCGGCGGCGGAGAGCGCTCGAAGGTGACCGTCGAGCAGCTCCTCACGCATCGCGCGGGCTTCGCCCCGGACGACCCGATCGAGCTTTACTCCGGAACCCCCGAAGAGATCTTCGCGCGCAAGTACCGGGAGCCGCTGCGGTCGCGCCCGGGCTCGGAATTCGTCTATTCGGACGTCGGCTACGAGGTCCTGGGCGAGATCGTCCGGAGAGTGTCGGGGAAGTCCCTCGACGTCTTCGCCGCCGAGCGCATTTTTCGGCCGCTGGGCATGAAAGAGACGGAGTTCCGGCCCCTCGGCAAAGGCGGGATCCCCTCCTCGCGGATCGCCCCGACCGAGCAGAGGGAAGGGCGCGCGATGCGCGGCGAAGTCCACGACCCCCGCGCGTACGCCGTGGGCGGTGTCGCCGGCCACGCCGGGGTCTTCTCGACGGCCGACGACCTCGCGAAGTTCTGCCGGATGATCCTGGGCGGCGGTGTTTTCGGCGGCGCGCGGATCCTTTCGCCGCTCGGCGTCGAGGCGCTCACGCGGCCGCGCTTCTACGAGGACGGCGACATCCGCGCCCTCGGCTTCGACGTCGAGACCGGGTTCTCGAACAACCGCGGAGATCTCTTTCCCCGCGGCTCTTTCGGGCACACGGGCTTCACCGGGACGGGACTCTGGATGGACCCGGCGTCCCGGACCTTCGTCGTGTTTCTTTCCAACCGCGTGCACCCGGACGGCAAGGGCAACGTGGTCCGGATCCGCGGGATCGTCGCCAACGTCGTGGCCGCCGCGATTCCGGGCGACGTTCGGTCTGCAGCGCGCCGGCTCGCCGCGGGGGTTCCCGGGCCGGCCCGCCGTGTCATGGCCGGCATCGACGTCCTCGAGGACGAGGGGTTTCGGGCGATCGCCGGCAGGCGTGTCGGGCTCGTGACGAACGCGACCGGGATCGCCCGGGACGGCAGGTCCACCGTCGACGTCCTCGCGTCGAAGCGCGCGCGGGACGCCGGGGTGACGCTCGTGAGGCTCTTCTCGCCGGAGCACGGGCTCCGGACCGACGCCGACGCGCCGGTCGCGGATGGAAAGGACCCGGTGACCGGGCTGCCGGTCGTGTCCCTCTACGGAGACCGCCGCCGCCCTCAGCCGGCGGAGCTCGCGGATTTAGACGCGCTCGTCCTCGACATCCAGGACGTCGGGGCCCGTTTCTATACCTACACGACCACCGGCGGCTATTTGTTGGAGGAGGCTTCGAAAGCGAAGATCCCGTTGATCGTCCTCGATCGTCCGGACCCGATCGGCGGGACCGTCGTCGAGGGCCCCATGGCCGACCGGGACAAGCTCTCTTTCACCGCGTACGCTCCAATCCCGATCCGCTACGGGATGACGCCCGGAGAGCTCCTCGGGCTCTTCAACTCCGAGAACCGGATCGGCGCGCGGCTCGAAGTCGTCCGGATGCGCGGCTGGAACCGCGCGCTCTGGTATGACGAGACCGGCCTCGAGTGGATCAATCCCTCACCGAACATGCGGTCGCTGACGGAAGCGGCGCTCTATCCCGGCGTCGGGCTCCTCGAGCCGACGAACGTCTCCGTCGGACGCGGCACCGACACCCCGTTCGAAGTGGTGGGCGCTCCCTGGATCGACGGCCACCGGCTCGCGGCGTATCTGGCGGCGCGGCAAATTCCGGGCGTGCGCTTCACGCCCGTTCACTTCACCCCGGCCGTGTCGGTTCACCAGGGGAAGCTGTGCGCCGGGATCCGGATCGACGTCGTGGACCGGGAGGCGCTGCGGTCGGTGACCCTCGGGATCGAGCTCATTTCCGCCCTGCGCGTTCTTTTTCCCGGCGACTGGGACCGGTCGAAGCTTCCAGCGCTGCTCGCCAACGCGGCGACGCTCGAGCGAATCGAAGCCGGCGACCCGCCCGAAAGGATCCTGTCTTCGTGGGAAAGCGACCTCGCCCGGTTCGGCCGGGTCCGCGCCCGGCATCTGCTCTACTGACTTCCGCGGTCAGGACGCGGCAGCTTTTGCGACATGCCTCTGGCGACGAATCAGGAGCCGAGCGACCACCGGGAGCGAGACGGCCGCGGTGCTCCGCGGACCACTGGTCCTGCCGCCCCTGAGACGGAAAATGGGATCAAACAAAGGGAAGCTTCTTCGCTCAACTCCTGACCCCTAACCGCTAGCCGCCCTCTACGATCGCTTCCGCCTCGATCTCCACGAGCATCTCGGGCGAGATGAGACGCGACACTTCCAGCATCGCGGTGGCGGGCCGGATTTCTCCAAAGAATTCCCCGTGCGCGCGGCCGATCTCCTCCCATGCGGATATGTCGGTGACGAACATGCGGGTACGGACGACGTCCGCGAGGCGCGCGCCGCAGCTTTCGAGCGCGGACTGGATGTTCCGGAGCGCCTGGACGGCCTGGGCATACGGGTCGCCGATGCCGACGATTGTCCCGTCCGGGGCCGTAGCCGTCGTCCCCGAGACGTGGACGACGCTGCCGACTCGCACGGCGCGTGAGTAGCCGACGCGGGGCTCCCACGGGGTGCCGGAGGAGACGTTGCGGCGGCTCACGGGGCTGATCCTACGCCGTGCGCCGGGTTGTTCGAAACTTGTTTGTGTTCAGGAGCGCGGTGAGCCGGACGAGCGCAAGGAGCAGGAGGGCCATCGCCGGAGATCCGGCCGATCTCTACCTCTCGAGGTACGTGTAGCGGGGGAACATCGCCTCGAACTCCTTGTAGATGCGCTGCACCTCATCCTTCTTCACCGGACGGTTCGTGACGCGCCGGAGCTGCTTGTTGATCGAGTCGAGGATCTCCGTCTTGTCGTAATTCATGTACTCGAGCACGCGCTCGCAGGACTCCCCGGGGAGGACGTCCTCCACCTTCCCGCGCCCCTCCTCGTCCACCGTGACTAAGACCTCGTGGGCTTCGCCGAACAGGTTGTGAAGGTCTCCGAGCACGTCCTGGTACGCGCCCATCAGGCAGAACGCGACGTAATAGGGCTCGTCCTTGTGGAAGGTGTGAAGCGGCAGCGTGTCCTTGATGTCGCGGAGGTCAATGAACTTGTCGATCTTTCCGTCCGAGTCGCAGGTGATGTCGGCGAGCGTGCCGACCTCGACCGGCTTCTCGTTCAACCGGTGGATCGGAAGAATCGGGAAGAGCTGGTCGATGGCCCAGGAGTCGGGCAACGACTGGAAGACCGAGAAATTCATGACGTAGGTGTCCGCCAGCATCTTCTCCATGTCCTCGAACTCTTCCGGGATTTCCTTCAGGGTCTTCAAATCCCGATGGATCCGCTCGCAGATCTGCCAGTAGAGGATCTCGCCCTTCGAGCGGTCCTCGAGCGAGAGATGCCCGAGGTTGAAAAGTGTGAAGAGCTCTTCCTTGTACTGCTGAGCGTCATGGTAGCTCTCGCGGAGGTTCTTCGCGTTCGTCGTTGCGAGAATGCCCGCCAGCTCCTGGATCACGGGAGCGTCGTTCCCGGTGACGCGGACCTTGCGGCCCTGCTCGATCCGGTCGGCGACGTCGAGCACGTTGGCGATCAGGACCGAGTGAAACGCGGTCACCGCGCGCCCCGATTCGGTCACGAGAGTGGGAACGGGGACATTTTCCTCTTCGCAGATCTGCTTGATCGTGTAGACGACGTCGTTCGCGTACTCCTGGGTGGAGTAATTCATGGAGGACTCGAATGCCGTCTTCGAGCCGTCGTAGTCCACTCCGAGGCCGCCGCCGAGATTCAAGTACTGAATAGGCACGCCCATCGCGCGAAGTTTCGCGTAAACGCGGCCCGCCTCGCGGATCGCGTTCTTGATCTTGCGGATGTCCGTGATCTGGGAGCCGATGTGGAAGTGCAGCATCACCATCGCATCGAGCATCCGCCGCGATTTCAGGATCTTGACCGCCTCGAGCATCTCCGGGGTGGTCAGGCCGAACTTCGCCGCCTCGCCTCCCGACTTCGCCCATTTGCCCGAGCCTCGCGCGTAGAGCTTGGCGCGCATTCCGAGAAGCGGCCTCACGCCGCGGGTCTTCGCCACGCTCAGGATCCGATCGAGCTCGGACACCTTCTCGAGAATCAGCACGACCTTCTTCTTCATCCGCACGGCGTTCAATGCCATTCCGATGAACGGATCGTCTTTGTACCCGTTGCAGGTGATGAGGCACTCGGGGCCGAGGTCCGCAGCGATCGCGGCGAGGAGCTCGGGCTTCGATCCCGCCTCGAGGCCATAGTTGTAGGGCCGGCCGGCTTCGATGATCTGCTGAACGACGACCCTTTTCTGGTTGACCTTGATCGGGAAGACGCCGCGGAAGACGTTCCGGTATTCGAACTCGTCGATCGCCCGCGCGAACGCGTCATTCAAGCTGCGCACCGATTCCGAGAGGATCTGCGGGAACCGGATCACCATCGGGGTCGTGATGCCGCGCAGCGCCACCTCGTCCACGATCTGTTTCAACGCGACGCCACGGTGCGCCTCCCGCGTCGGCCGTACGAAAAGCTCACCTTCCTCGGAGACGTGAAAAAAGCCCTTTCCCCAGTTCGGGATGCCGTAGACCGCGGCCGCGTCTTCGAATCGCTGCTGGGGACGCGCCCGGGAGGACGTTTCCGAGAGGTTTCGGCGAATGGGTCGGGCGCTGGCCATGGGGGCATGCTAGCGCAATGGCCGGGGAGGCGAAGGCGAAGGGGGAAGGGCGAAAGCTCTCGTCTCTTTCATGCGATCACGTCCAAAAAAAAAGCCCGCGTCGCGCGGGCTTTGGACCTCAAAGATGCCGGTCAGCGCTTGACGTCTTCGCCGAGATCCTCGAGAGCCTCGCCGACCTTGCGCTTGACCCGGCCAAATCCCTCTTTGAGGGCGCCGCCCGCGCGCTGGTTCGCACCTTCGCTCTCGAGCTCCGCGTTGCCGGTCACCGTTCCGGCCGCTTCTTTGATCCTTCCTGCCAGATTGTCTTTTTTGCCGTCGATCTCGTCACGGTTCATGGGTTGCTCCTTCCAGCTCCGGAGGGTGCAGGTTTTATGCCGGTCCCATTCTCACCCGCGGTCTCGGGGGGGCCACCGTCCTTCAGAAAAGACAGTCCTTCCGCGGTCTTGATGTGGAGGTCTCGCTGCGGATTCGGGATCGCGATCCGGCGTGCGGAAAGCTCTTCCCAGATGGCAAAATTCAGTGCGCTTACGAACGCCGGGCGCTTGTGCAGCATCTGAGACGTCCAGCAGAGCAGCTCGAAGTCGAGCGTGGATTCTCCAAATCCCAGGAAATAGACGGACGGAGCAGGATCCGGCAGGACGCCGTCGCATCGGGAGGCGGCGGCGATGAGCGCCTTCTCCACCTCGCGGGGATGGCTGTCGGAGGCGACGCCGATGGGAACACGGAACCGGATGCGGTTGCTCCGGAAGCTCCAGTTCGTGACCGTGTCGGTCATGAACTTCGAGTTCGGCACGATCAGGAACACGTCGTCATTCGTCCGGATGACCGTTGAGCGCGTTCGGATCTCGACGACGTCTCCGTTCATCTTGTCGATCTCGATCCGGTCTCCCACCATGATCGGGCGTTCCAGCAGCACGATGATCCCGGCAAAGAAGTTCTTCACGATGTCCTGGAGTCCGAAGCCGAGGCCGACGCCGAGAGCCGCCCCGAACGCCGCCAGGCTGCTCGCGTTGATGCCGAGCGCATTCACGGCCAGCATGACGCCCGCGAACCAGATGAGATAAGCGAGGACGCGGCCGACGGAGTAGCGGGCCCCGACCTCCAGATTCGTGCGGGCGAGAAGACGCTCGGCGATCAGCTTGCGCGCGATCCGCGCCGCGACCCACGTTGCCGCCAGGATCGCCAGGAAGACCATGATGCTCGAGACGGTGACGCTGTTTTCGCCGATCTTGAAGAGCCGGAAGCTCAGGAAATCGCCCATGACGCTACCGCGCTGCAGGTTCGGTGCCCGGGGAATTGAAGAGGTCAGGAGTCAGGGCGTTCGGGGTCAGGCGGGAATCGGGAATCGGGAATCGCACCCGAAAATCAAACGACGGCGCGAGGAGTGCAAGGCTCCGGTCCGCCTCACCCCTCACCCTTCACCCCTCACGTCTTTCTAGGGCTTCCCGAGCAACTCCAGCGCGGCCACGGCCAGCGACGACGCCCCCATCCGGATCGTCGCGACACGGTCGGGCGCGAACTGGGACGAGTGCAGCGACGGGAGCGGTGTGCCGTTCTTCTGGGACTCGGCGTAGCGGCCCGGCTCGACCGCACCGATCTCGAACTGCAACGCCGGGACGCCGGCGCGGCCGTACTCCGAGAAATCCTCGCCCCCCATGACCGGAGTGCCCTGCGAGACGTTCCCTTCGCCGAACGCGCGTCCGAGAGCCGCGGCGATTCGCGACGTCAGCGCCGGGTCGTTGTACGTCGCGGGCGTGGTCTCGGTCACGGCGACGGAGGGCTCCTTCGGCGCGCCTGCGGCCGCCGCTTCCGCCTTCGCGATCCGGTCGATCCCTTTCAACAGCCGCTGCCGGACCTCTTCTTTGAAGGACCGGACGGTGATCTGCAATTTCACCTCGTCGGGAATGATGTTGTGCTTGAGCCCCCCGTGGATGGAGCCGACGGTGACGACGGCGGGATCAAACGGACTGTTCTCGCGCGCGACGAGCGTCTGGAGCGCGACGACCGTCCGGGCGGCGATCACGACGGGATCGACCGTCGTGTGCGGGTACGCGCCGTGGCCGCCGCGGCCGAAGATCGTCACGTCCACCGAATCGACATTCGCCATCGCGAATCCCGGTGTGTAGACGATCTTTCCGGAAGGGACCGTCGCCTTGTCGTGAAGGGAAATCGCGAAGTCCGGCTTCGGGAACCGGGTGAAGAGGCCGTCCTTCAGCATGTGGAGGGCGCCCGAGCCCTTCTCTTCGCCCGGCTGTCCGATCAGGAACAGCGTCCCGCGCCACCGGTCCTTCGCCTTGACCAGGAGCGTCGCGGCGCCAATCAACGAGGTCATGTGGATGTCGTGCCCGCAAGCGTGCATCACGGGAACCGTGTTTCCGGCGTCGTCTTTCGCCGTCGTCTTGCTCGCGTAGGGAAGGCCGGTCCGCTCCTCGACCGGCAGCCCGTCCATGTCTTCCCGGATGAACACCGTCGGTCCGGGGCCGTTCTTCAGGATCGCGACGACGCCCGTGCCGCCGACGCCGGTCGTCACGTCGTAGCCGAGCTTGCGAAGCCGGTCGGCGATTTTCGCCGCTGTCTTCTCCTCGTGCATGGAGAGCTCGGGGTTCCGATGGAGGTCCATGTACAGGGTTTCGAGATCGGGCGTGAGCGCGTCGAGCGGCGCGAGCGCCGGATTGTCGGCGGGGGAGGCGGCGAGCGCGGCGGAGACGAGCATCGCCGAGGCGAAGAAGCGGACGCGCATGGTTTCTCCTGATGAAAAGGAAGAGAGTGACCGCTACGAGACCAGAGGCGCGCGCCGGTGTCAAGAAAGCGCGTGTCAAAAACCCCCGTGTCAAAAACCCCTGTGCGATGCTAGCGCTCGATGTCGAGCGGCTCCGAGGACAAGCCCCGCCGCGTCGGAACCCTGCAGAGCCTCCGGGCGGCGATCACTTCGAGGCGCCTCGGCGCCGTCGCGATCCAGTCGTTTTCGTCCGGACTGCCGCTCGGTCTCATCTGGATCGCGCTGCCCGCCTGGCTGACCTACCGCGGCGTCGACATCAAGACCGTCGGCCTCTTCTCGCTTTCGCAGGCGCCGTGGACGTTCAAGTTTCTCTGGGCGCCGCTGATGGACCGCTACAGCCCTCGCTTTCTGGGGCGCAAGCGGTCGTGGATGATCGTGTCGCAGCTCTTCCTGCTCGCCGGAATCGCGTTCCTCGCGACGCAGTCGGCCGCGCCGCGCGTCGGGTGGGTCGCCGCGATCGCGATCTTCATCGCGTTCTGGTCCGCGTCGCAGGACATCGCGATCGACGGGTATGCCGTCGAGGTCCTCGAGCCGTCGGAAATGGGGACGGCGGTCGGGGCGCGCGTGGCGCTTTACCGCGCCGCGGTCCTTCTGGCGGGGGCGGTCGCGATCACGGCGGGACAGCGGCTCGGGTGGACGTTCGTCTTTCTGGCGCTCGCGCTCCTCTACGTTCCCCTGGCGGGCGCGGTGGTCTGGTCGCCCGAGCCGCCGGCGGTGTCGTCGGCTCCCCGCACGCTGCGCGACGCCGTCTTTGAGCCGCTGATCGGGATCTTCCGCAAGTCCCGGGCGCTCGAGATCATCGCGTTCCTCCTGCTGTACAAGTTCGGCGAAAACCTGGCGACGGCTCTGACGCGTCCGTTTCTCATTCAGAAGTGCTTCGCCCCGGAGGACGTGGGTCTCGCCACCGCGACGATCGGCCTTATCGCGATCATCGGCGGCACGTTCTTCGGCGCGTGGACGACCGACCGGATCGGCCTCGGCCGGGCGCTCTGGGTCTTCGGGCTGATCCAGGCGGTCGGATTTCTCGGTTATGTCCTCGTCGACCAGATGACCCCCGGGATCCCGTGCGCCGCGGGGGCGGCGGGAGCGATCACGCAGCCTCTCGCGAGCCGCCTCGTCATGTACGCGAGCGTCGGCGTCGAAAACCTCTGCCAGGGAATGGCGAACGGCGCGTTCGGCGTGCTGCTGCTGCGCCTCACCTCGAAGCAGTTTTCCGCGACCCAGTACGCCCTGTTCTCGAGCGTGTTCGCGCTCGGCCGCACGCTCGCGGGGCCGCCCGCCGGGTTTCTCGTGGATGCGATCGGCTGGACGCCGTTCTTCCTGATCAGCGTCGCCGCGTCCGTCCCGGGTCTCGTCCTGCTCTCCCGGTTTGCGCCGATCGGCGAGCGGGAGCCCGATCTGGACGTGGAGGACTTGACCCCCGCGGCTCCCGTCACCCGGGGGCGTCTGACGGCCGTCAGCGTGGCTGCCGGCGTCGCCGGATGGCTGGGCGCGATCTCGTTGTCCGCGCTGCTTGCGGCCCTGAAACAGATGCAGGCGCATCCGGGCTCGAGCTTTCCGTTCGCGGAGGAGCTCGCAAAACTCCTTTCGCCTCAAGCGACCTCAGATTGGCTTCGCCTCATCGGCCCGCTGGCCGTCGGGCTCGTCGTAGCGCTCGGCGCCGCGGCACTCGTCGCGGCGCGGAGGGGCCTCGCCGACCACGCGGGACGCTGACCGCGCCGCCGAACGCGCGGGTTACAGTCTCCGCATGCTGCAGGGCGTCCGTGGAGCCACGACCGTCGAGAAAAACGACGCCGCGCAGATCGCCGACCGCACGCGCGAGCTTCTGCGGCTGCTCGTCGAAGCGAACGGAATCAAGAGCGAGGACCTCGCGAGTGCGATCTTCACCGTCACGTCGGATCTGGACGCGGCGTTTCCCACCGTGGCGGCGAGGGCGATCGGCGGCTGGGACCAGATCGCATTGATCTGCTCGCGCGAGATTCCGGTGCCGGGGTCGCTCGGCCGCTGCATCCGGGTTCTCCTTCACTGGAACACGGAGCTCGGTCAGGGCGAGGTCCGGCACGTGTTCCTGCGGGGAGCGCGCGGCCTGCGGCCCGAGTGGTCGGTGCGGGTGCCCGGCGACGAGGAGAGCGCGCCCCAGCCGCTCGGGGCGACGTGACGGAAGCCGCGGTGGTCGGGCTCGGGCTGATTGGCGGGTCGATCGCGCTCGAGCTCGGCGCGCCGGGATGGGACGAAGACCGCGCCGCCCGCGAGGCCGCGCGGAGGCGCGGAATCAACTCGGGCGCCTCTCTCGAGGAAACCGTCGCCGGCGCCCGGCTCGTCTTCGCCGCGGTGTCGACGGCGGCCGTTCCGGAGGTCCTGACCCGACTCGCCGGTCTCGTCCCCGGGGCAGTGCTGACCGATGCCGCCTCACTGAAGGTGCCAGTGCTCGCCGCGGCCGCCGCGCTTCCCGCCGGCATCCGGTTCGTCGGCGGCCACCCGATGGCCGGATCCGCCACGTCCGGAATCGCGGGCGCGCGCAAGGACCTCTTCGCCGGCCGTCCCTGGCTCCTTGTGCCCGGCGCCCGGAGCGACCCCGAGTCCGTCGCTCTCGTGCGCAATCAGATTCTCCGCCTGCGCGCCATCCCGATCTCGATCGAAGCGGAAGAGCACGACGCCGCCATGACCTGGATCAGCCACCTCCCGATGGCCATCTCCGGCGCGCTCGCGCGAGCCGTGGCGCGAGAGCTCGGCGAACGAGCCGGCCCGCTGGCAGGCCCGGGCCTGACCGAGACCACCCGCCTGGCCGGCTCCCGCCCCGAGCTCGCTCTGGAGCTCTGGCTCTCCGACCCACCGAGACTCGCCGCAGCTCTCCGCTCCATTTCCCGGGACCTCGCCAACTTCGCGGCTCAACTCGAAAACGAAGACCGAGCCGCCATCGAAGCGTTCCTCCACGAAGCCGCCCGGGCGCGGAAGACGATCCACCCCGACAGTGAGATCCTGCCCTCGAATGACTGACGCGAAGGCGGCTTCCGCGGGTCGGTTTTTTCTCCTCCAGACCGACGACAACGCGACCGTCCCGCAATGACCGGAGGCCACGTTTTAGGGATCGATGCCGGCGGCACCAAGACCCGCGCGCTCCTCGCCGACTCGACCGGGCGCGTGCTCGCCTCCGCGACGGGAGGAGGAGCGAACCTGCGCACGCACGGCGAGCTCGAGGTGGAGAAGGTCCTGCACGCGCTGGCGGAGGAAGCGGAAGCGAAGGCCGGCGTCCGGGCGGATGCCCTCGCGGTGGGAATCGCGGGTGCGGACCGGCCCGACGACCATGCGATCCTGAGGACAATCCTCCGGCGGATCGGCTTCCGGGACCGCGTGGTGGTCACGAACGACGCGCGCATCGCGTTCGTCGCGGGCTCACCCCTTCGAGTAGGGGTGGCGCTCGTCTGCGGAACGGGCTCGATCGCCTGGGGGCGCAACGGCCGCGGGGAGATCGGGCGCGCCGGCGGCTGGGGGTGGCATCTGGGCGACGAGGGATCGGGCTTCTGGATCGGGGAGCGCGCGCTTCGCGCGGTGATGCGCGCGGGCGACGGCCGCGGCCCTCGCACGACCCTGGAAGGCGCCGTGCTCGCGCACTTCCGGCTCGGGCGGCTCGAAGAGATCGTACGGCGCGTCTACGACGGCGAGTATCCGCGCCACGAAGTCTCCCTCTTCGCCGTGCCGGTGGCGCAGGCCGCGCTCGCGGGCGACGCCGTCGCTTCCGAAATCCTTCGCGACGCCGCCGCGGAGCTCGCGCTCGCCGCCTCGAGCGTCGTGACTCTGTTGGGGCTTGCGGGCTCGGCCTACGACGTCGTCCTTTCGGGTGGAACGTTTCAGGCGCTTCCCGCCCTGCGGGAGGGGGTCGCCCGCGCCGTCGCGGCCCCCGGCGCCTCGGTGTTTCCATTGATGGAAGAGCCGGCCGTCGGCGCCGTGCGTCTCGCCATCGAGGCGCTCGGCGAGTCGGACGGCGCGATCGAACCGGCACCTTAGACGAATGACGAACAAACGCGAGCGCTTCTCATGAAACGACTGATCGTCAACGCGGACGACTACGGCCGCACGGCGGGAATCAACGAGGGCACGATCGACGCGCACCTGCGGGGGATCGTCACCTCGACGACCGTGATGATCCTGGAAAGCGCGGCGGCCGAAGGGATCGAGCTCGCCCTCCGGACCGCCCCGCGACTCTCGCTCGGAATCCACTGCGTCCTGACAGGCGCAGGCCCTCCGGGTTCTCCCGCGTTACGGCTGAAGACGCTCGCGCCGGCCGGGGTCTTCGCGAGAAATGCCGAGGCGCTTCCGGGAACGATCGACCCGGAGGAAGTCCGCGCGGAAATTTCCGCACAGATCGAGCGCTTCGAATCGCTCGCCGGCCGCCCGCCTTCGCATCTCGACTCCCACCACCACTCCGCGCTGCATCCGTCGATTCAGCCGATCTTCGCCGCCATCGCGGCGGAGCGCGGGCTTCCGGTCCGCGCGTCGAGTCCGGCCGCCGCCGCCGCCCTCCGCAGTCGCGGGCTCCGCGTGCCGGACCGATTCTTCGATGGGTTCTACGCGGAAGGGGCAACGGTCGAGAACCTGTGCCGGCTGATCTCCGATCTTCCAGAAGGAACCTCCGAGCTCATGTGCCATCCGGGCTATCCGGACGCCGAGCTCCTCGCCGGCAGCACCTACGCCCGCGAGCGCGCGCGGGAAGTGGACGCTCTCTGCGATCCCTCCGTGCGCGCGAGGTTGGCCGATCGGGGCGTGGATCTCGTCGCGTTCGACGCGCTGTGAGGGGAAGGGTCCCGCCTATGGAGATCCGCGTCTTCGAAAGCGCGGGGGAGGTCGCGCGGGAGGCGGCGGAGCGGATCGGGGGTGCGCTGCGGCAACGCGGGCCTCGTGTTCTCGTCCTGGCGTCCGGGAAGACAATGGTCCCCGTCTACCGCGAGCTCGTCCGGCGACACCGGGCCGGACTGGCGCCGTTTTCGAGAGTCATGACGTTCAATCTCGACGAGCTGGCGGTTCCCGCGGCCGATCCGCGCAGCTTCCGCACGTTCATGGACCGTCACCTGTTTTCGCGTGTCGATCTCGACCCCCGCCGCGTGGGATTTCTGCGCGGCAACGCCCGGGACGCCCTTGCCGAGTGCGCCCGTTACGAGGAGGAGCTCGCCCGGGCCGGCGGAGCGGACCTCGCGCTCGTCGGAATCGGAGTCAACGGCCACGTGGCTTACCTCGAACCGGGCGAGTCCCTCGCTCCGGTGACGTCGCCGGTCCGGCTCTCGGCAGAAACGCGCCGGACGCTCGCCGCCGACGGTGTCGTCCCGCCGCCCCGACGGGCACTGACGATGGGGATCGAAACCATCCTCTCCGCGCGGGCGATCCTTCTGGTCGCGACAGGACGAAGCAAAGCCGCCGCGATCGCGTGTGGTCTGAGAGGCCCGGTGACGGGAAAGTGTCCGGCCTCCTATCTGTCGCTCCATCCGAAGCTGACGGTCCTGCTCGACCGTTCAGCCGCGCGGCACCTCTAGCGCGAGGACCTCTTACGGAATCTTCGCCGACCTAGCCGCCCCCATCCCAACCCTCTCCCGCCGGGAGAGGGAGCGGAGCTGCGCTTTCGTCGAGCTGGTGGCTAAGCGGGAGCCGCAGCGAACGAAGGGACGAGGCGAGCGGTCGAGGCCGCATCCGGCCGAGCCGCTCGCCGGTGCCTTCGCCGCAGCGAAGGCACGTCCCGCAGTGAGCGGAGGCGACGTTTACCCCGCGAGTGCGCTCGATCCGGGGGCTTCGGCGCCTCGCGCTTCGATCGCTTCATCGAGGAGACGGCGGATTCCGGACCACGTTTTTTCCCAGGAGATCCGGGAGAGGAACGCATCCACGCGCGCGATCCGCTCCTCCGCGTTCTCGGCGAGCGCCGCTTCCACGGCCGCAACGAACTCGGGAACCGTGTCGGCGATCCGGGCCAGACCCTGCTGGCCGTACGGGCGGACGACGTCGCGGATCGAGGTGGAGACCACGGGCTTGCCCGCGGCGAGGTACTCCGGCGTCTTGGTCGGGCTGATGAATTTCGTGGATTCGTTCTTCGCGAAGGGAAGCAGCGCCACGTCCCAGCCCGCGACGTAAGACGGCAGATCCTTGTAGGCCTTGCCTCCGAGGCGATGAACGTTCGGAAGCGCGGGGAAGCTCGACGGATCGATCTTGCACGTGGGACCCAGGAACACGAGCTGCCAGTCGGGCCGCGCCTGCGCGATTCCGCGGACGAGCCCGAGGTCCATCCTCTCGTCGATGACACCGAAGAACCCGAGACGGGGCCGCGCGATCGGTGCCTGGTCGGCCGGGTCCGCGGAGATCTGTCGCGCGCTTGCGAAGTGCTTTACGTCGACGCTACTCGGAAACGCGTGGACGTTCGGGTGCAGGTTCTGCTTGGCCTCGTAAAGGCTCTGGCCGCCGGTCAAGACGAGGTCCGCCCGGACGAGGAGCTCCGCCTCACGCTCCCGAAGCGCCTTCGGAGCGCCGGAAAAGGCGGACAGCTCGTCCATGCAGTCGTAGACGATCGTGAGGGGTTCTAAGTGCCGGGAGAAGCCAAGCGCCATCGGCGTGTAGTACCAGAGCACGTAGCGGCGAATCGCGTAGCGCCGCAGAAGCTCGTCTAAGAGGTCTTTCTGCAGCGAGGTCACCTCGTCCGGCTCGAGCCCCTCCGGAATCCGGGGGACGACGACGTGCACGCCGTTCTCGCGCAGCGAGATCGACAGCGTCGGGGAAATCCCGGGCGCAAATTCGGGTTCTTCGACGTAAAAAACGCGCGAGTCGCGGGCGAAGCGCGTGAGCAGATGTTGGGGACGCTGGAACACGAAGTCCCAGCGTAAATGCGAGATGCAGAGGACATCGGGCGCGGGCGATGCCGCAGCCGAAGGATTCTTGCGGGTTTTGACGGGGACTTCGGCGGCGAGGGAGGTCACGGAAGCGGGGACACGGTTCCCTCGCGGCGTTTGGATGGCTCGGTTTTCCATGCGGGAGAGTGTTTCAAGATCCGTGCCGGTTGTAGACCTCTCAGCGCGTACGACTTAGGGCCCCCGGGAGGTCGTGTCCTGGTCAGTTTTCCGATCGCGAAACGACCACCAGCCGGGCGTCCGGCGCCCCTTTCTCCCGGGAGCGTTCAACGATCCGCGAACCGAGCTCTTCTTTGGCCTCTCTGCCCGCGAGGACGACCACGCTGCCTCCGAAGCCGCCGCCCGTCAACCTCGCCCCGAGGACGCCCGCCTCGCCACGCGCGGCGTGCACGATCGCGTCGACGGCCGGCACCGAGACCTCGAAGTCGTCCCGCTCCGAGTCGTGCGAGGCGTCGAAGAGCCGGCCGAGGCCGCGCAGGTCTTCCGCCTTCAGCGCCGCGACCGCGTCGAGGACTCGCGCGTTCTCGGTGACCACGTGACGGGCCCGGCGGCGAAGCGGCTCGGGGAGCGCCTCGAGCTCCGCCCGCCGGTCCGGGGGAAAGTCCCGCAGTTCCCGCACACCGAGGCGGCGGGCCGCGTCCTCGCACTCCGCGCGCCTCTTCCGGTAGTCCCCCGCCGCGTGGTCGTGCCGCACGCCGGAGTCGATAACGAGGACCTCGGCGCTCCCAGGGATCGGGATGCGCTCCGTGCGAAGAGTGCGCGTGTCCAGGAAAAGCGCGACTCCGACTTCCGCCAGGCTCGACGCCATCTGGTCCATGACCCCGACGGGGGCGCCGACGAGGTCGTTCTCGGCACGCTGCCCCGCCAGGGCAATCGCCACGTCGTCCAGAGGGAGTCCGGCGAGCTCGCGAAGCGCGCGCAGCACCGAGACCTCCAGCGCGGCGCTCGAAGAGAGGCCGCTCCCCACCGGGACCGTCGATCGCAGCCAGAAGTCGAATCCGGGCACCTCGAGTCCCTGACGCGCGAGCTCCGCCGTTACGCCCTGCACGTAATCGATCCAGGCGCCGCGGCGGGCCTCCTGGCCGAGGACGTACTCCGAGAACCCGCCGCCGTCCGCCTCCGCGCTCCCCCCGCGCACGTGCCGGTCCCTCCGCCGGCCGATTTCCGCGCACGTCTTCTGTGGGATCGCGGTCGGGAGGACGAACCCCCCGTTGTAGTCGGTGTGCTCGCCGATCAGGTTGACCCGCCCGGGGGCGTCGGCGGCCACATCCGGTTCCCGGCCGAAGACCTGGCGGAAATCCAGCGCGCCGGGGTCAGGTTTCGTCGTCGTCGCTGCCAAGCGTGACCTCGACGCGCCGCAGCTCGGCGGCCTTCTCCTCCGGGAGGGTGTCGGCGGTGAATGCACCCGCGCCGATTTCGCTGCCGGCGAGATACTTCAGCCGGTCCTTCATCCGGTACGGCGGATAGAACTCGATGTGAAGGTGCGCTTCCGGATGCGGCCACCCGTCCGTCGGGGCCTGATGGAATGCGAGGATGTACGGGAACGGCTTTCTCCAGAGACCGTCGTACTGCAGCAGGACCGTTTTCAGAGCGCGCGCGAAGTCCCCGCGCTCGACCGGCGTCAGGTCCGCGACGCTCGGCGCGGGCCGCCGGGGAGCGACCCATACCTCGTACGCATAGCGCGCGAAGACTGGCACCCAGGCGACGGCGTGCGGGCCGGAGTAGAGAATGCGGCGGCCGTCCGCGAGCTCCGCCGCGATCGTCTCGTCCAGAAGGCCGCGGCCCGTGGCGCGAAAGTGCTCCCCCTGGAGCTCGAGCTCGCGCGCCGGGATCGGTGGCACGAAGGGGTACGCGTAGATCTGCCCGTGCGGGTGAGAGAGCGTCACACCCACCTCGACGCCGCGGTTCTCGAATGGGAACACGTACTGCACATCGTCGCGCGCACCCAGGACGCGGTAGCGATCGGCCCAGACTTCGAGGAGGAGCTCCAGATGCGCGAGCGGAAGCGCCCCCAGGCTCGACTTCGGGTCCTGCGTGAACACGACCACTTCGCAGGCGCCTTTCGCCGGGCGCGTCTCGACGATCTCGGGCGCCGGGTCGTGCGACTCGGAGCTCAAAGTGGGGAACAGGTTTTCGAAGACCGCGGCGTCCCAGTCGCCGGCGGGCACCTCGGTCGGGTGCTCGGAGCTCGGCGCGAGAGGGTTGTATTGCGGCGGGGGCAGAAACGTCCGGTTCTGACGGTGCGTGGCGTAGGCCACCCACTCCCCGCGCAGCGAGTGCCACCGAAGATGCGAATTGGGGTGGAGGGGGGTTTTTTCGGGGCTCGGCGCTTCGATCTCTTCGGGAATCGGGCGGCGGGAGTAAAGGACCAGCCGCCGCCCGTCCGGCTTGATCAGCTCGCGCCAGTGGATCGTCACTCAGAGCCCTCGTCGACGTTCGACTCGGGCTCCTCGCCCACGTTCGGGGGCGGCTCACCGCGGTCGAGAAAGGGGAGACTGTTCTGGCTCGGAGAAGGAACGACGGCAGACGTCGCCGCCCCGCGCGTCGCCTCGGCGATGACCTCGAGCGGGATCTTCGGAGTGCGGTCGGCGTAAAGAAGCCCGTTCGCCTCCTGGTACGTGTCCGCGAACTGGGTGTAGCAGAATCCGGCGAACAGACCGATCGAGCGCACGGCGTCCAGCAGCTTGCAATAGTTGTCCGCGAACGCTCCGGCGCTGCCCGCCCGCGAATATCCCCACGTCCTCGCAGTGTCCCGCGAATACGCCATCCCTCCGAACTCGGAGAGCACGATCGGATGATCGGTCTGTCCCTCGAGGACGAGGAGCCTTCCGCCGGGACGTTCGCGCTGAAAGAGCCGCGGCGAAACGTCTTCGGTCAGGTACCGGCGCGCGATGGTCTCGGGGTTCGGGTCGTAGTCGTGGATTCCGATGATGTCCGTCGCGACGCTCTCCCATCCGTCGTTTCCGACCACCGGCCGCGTGGGATCCAGAGTCTTGGTCAAGTGGTACAGCCCGCGGACGTAGTGCCGCTCCTTCGGGCTGTCCGGCAAGTTCGGCACCCCCCAAGATTCGTTGAACGGGACGAGCCCGATGACACAGGGATGGCTGTAGTCGCGCTTCAGGGCGTCGGTCCACTCGCGGGTCACCCGTTCGATCGAACGGTCCGTGTAGCGGTACGCGCTCGGCATCTCGAGCCACACCGCGAGGCCGAGAACGTCCGCCCAGAAGAGGTAGCGGGGGTCCTCGATCTTCTGATGCTTGCGGACGCCGTTGAACCCCATCGCCCGGGCGAGCTCAACGTCGCGGCGCAGCGCGGCGTCTTCAGGAGCGGTCAGTCCCGTTTCCGGCCAGTAGCCCTGGTCGAGGATCATCCGGAGGTTGTAAGGACGTCCGTTCAAGAGAAGGCGGTCGCCCTGCACCGCGATCGATCGGATCGCCGTGTAGCTGCGGACGGAGTCGATGAGGTCTCCGCGTCCGGCCCACAGCTGGAGCTCGACGTCGATCAGCTGCGGCCGCGCGGGGCTCCAGAGGAGCTCGTTCCTGTAGTCATCGATTCCGGGATCGGAGAGAGCGATGCGGCGGTGGACTTCTCCCGCGATGACGCGATAGCTGTCGTCGGCGAGGAGGACGTTGTTCGCGCGCAGCTTGACCGACAGCCAGAGGCCCTCCGGCGGCTTTCCGCCGAGCCGCGCCTCGAGTCCGATCTCCCAGCGTTCGAGGTTCGGCGTCCAGCGGATCTCCTCGATCCAGGCCGACGGCACGCGCTCGAGCCAGACCGTCTGCCAGATTCCGGTGGTCCGCGGATACCAGATCGAGTGCGGCTGGAGCTGCCAGTCCTGCTTGCCGCGCGGCTTGGCGAGGTCGGTCGGGTCGTCCTCCGCGCGCACGATGATCTCGAGCACGTGCGATCCCGCGAGGTACTCGGTGGTGTCGACGGTGAACGAGGTGTAACCGCCTTCGTGGAACGCCGCGCGGGCGCCGTTGATCCACACCGTCGCTCCGTAGTCGACGGCCCCGAAGTGCAGGAGGAGACGCTGGCCGGGCGCGAGATGCGGCGCCGCGATCTGCCTCCGGTACCAGCAGGCTCGATAAAACCCGGTGTCTCCGATTCCGCTCGCCGGAGTTTCCGGAGAGAAGGGAACCCGGATGGTCCTCGTCCAGCGCACCTGGGCCGGGCCCCCCCAGTCGGCGTCGGGATCGATCGCGAAATCCCAGTCGCCGTTCAACGAGATCCAGCCGGAGCGTTGAAGCTGCGGGCGCGGATACGCGTGCCCCTCCGGGCGGGGCGCGATTCCCCGCCGGAACGGCTCAGCGCTCCGTTTGCTTTTCGCCCTTGGTCTCTTCCTCGTGACGACCAGAAATCAACCTCTCCGTGCGAGCGTAACCGCCTTTGTCGGCGGTGGCGACTCCTTCTCGCCAGGGTCGGAAAATTGTCTGAAGGATGAGAACAATCAATTTCTCATCCCGGCGGAGATTGTTTGTGCCTCGGCGAGCCAGCCGGGTCGTCGCCGCCGGATTCCGGTTTTCCGAGTGCCGCGCGCAGGTGGCCTCCGGAGCGGACGAGCCGCTCCCGCGCCTGTTGCGGCGTCGCTCCGGTCTTTGCCATGAGGATCGCGGTCTTCACCTCCCCGTCCGCGCGGGAGAGGAGGGCCGCCGCTCGGCGCGGCGTGGTCTGTCCGGCGCCCGCGACGATCCGGCGCGCGCGGTCGCGCAGCTTCGCGGAGCCGGGGCGCAGGTCCACCATCCAGGGGCCGAACACTTTCCCGGAGGCCGCGAGAGCGGCCGTCGTGATCTGGTTCAACGCGAGCTTGGTCGCAGTGCCGGCCTTGAGGCGCGTTGATCCCGCGAGCACCTCAGGCCCGACGGACAGGCGGACGACGACCCGGGCGAGCGCTTCAATCGCCCGGCTCCGACTGGCCGTCACGAGTACCGTTCCGGCACCCTGCCGCTTCGCGCGCTCGAGCGCCCCCCGGACAAACGGAGTGACGGAGCTCGCCGACACCCCGATCGCGAGATCACCGGCGGAGAGACGCGCCGCCCCCGCCCCGCCCTCGTCCTCGCGATCCTCGGCGCCTTCGCGCGCGCGGAAGACCGCGGACCGGCCGCCGGCGATGACCGCGCGCACCCGCCGCGGGTCGGTGCCGAAGGTCGGCGGCAACTCGGCCGCTTCGATCACCGCGAGCCGCCCGCTCGTCCCGGCGCCGAACAGAACGCAGGTTCCCCCCGAGAGAAACGTCTCGCGGAACAGTTCTGCCGCCTGCACGATCTGGGGGCGCGCCCGGACGAGCGCCGCGACGACGGCCCGATCCTCGCCCTGCATGAGGCGAACGATGCCCGGGATGCCGATCGCGTCGAGACGGCCCGCGCGCGGGTGAACCGCCTCCGTCGCAAGCCGCTGCCAGGAAGGTTTCTGCGAGCGGGCTTTCACGTCCGGGAAGTCTAGCCCGGTTCATCGAGCGCGCTCGTGGACGTCGGCGTCGGCGTCGAATCGAAAACTACGTCAGCGCGGGAGTGGATTGCGTCGAGGACCGCCCGGCGAGCGGGGATCGCGCGCTTCCGGCGGCAGGGGCACTCTGGCGGGAGGGCCCGAACGGGGGAGGCGCCGCAGAGCGGGTTCCGCGGCCGCCTCGGGCTCCAGTCGGGACAGCGCGAGCTCCCACTCTTCGTCCTCCGAGAGCCGCGGCTTGGCCGGTATCTCACCGGCTGGCGGCGATTCGGCGGGCCCCGCGGGTTCGGTCTCCATCCGACGCGCGACGAAGGCCGCGAGAGCCCGGCTGGACGGTTGAAGGCGGCCGGCGACCAGCACGCCTCCGATGTCGCGGCGAAGCCGGGTGGCCGAAGGCCTCTTCGAGGCGGTTCGGGAGAGCGCGCCGCGAAGCAGCTCCGCCACTCCCGGCGGATAAATCTCACCGGTTCCGATCGCTTCGGCCGCCGCGCGCCCGGGAGGCCGGGTGCCCGACAGCAGGTGCAGGAGCACGGCGCCCACGGAGTAAACGTCCGCCCCTGGCTCGGAGACGGCGTGCTCGCGCGCCTCGGGAGCGAGGTAGGGTCCGATCTCCGTCTCGAGTTTCGGAGCGGCCGACCATGGGAGCACGGCCGGCGCGATCCCGAACCCTCCCACGCGGACGTCCCCGGCCGCACCGATCGTGACGAATCCCGGCCACAGGAGACCGTGCGAGCAGGACGCTCCGGGGCCGCCCCGCGCCGCGTGTTCCAGCGCCAGCGCGAGCCGGTCGGCGATCAGCAGGGCGTGCGCGGGAGGAAGCCGCGCGCCCCTGCGCGAAGCGGAGGTCAGCACCTGATCCAGAGCATGCCCGTGCGACTCATCCCAGGCCACCCAGGGAACCCCGTCGTGAAGCCCGGCGCGAGAGTTGCCCGCCAGGACGGGGCTGACCGGAAGCGGGTGTTTTTCAGCCAGGGCGCGGACGGCGGACGCCGCGCGGTCCCGAGAGACCTCCGCACCGTCGAGGATCCGGAGCCGGACGAAACCCTCCGGCTTCTCTTCGAGAGAGAGCGCGCGGTACACGGCCCCGAGGGGATCGCGGGAGAGAAGCGAGGTGGCGAGGAATCCGGCAAAGCGCCGTGGAAGCTCGGATTTGGAGCCGCCTGTCCCTCGTTCCGCGGTTCCCTGGGGAAACATCGCTCGGATCGCTGCAAGAGCCGCACCGGGTGTGTGGGACAATGTCTGAAGCTTTCACAACTCGGACCCGCCTCACCGCGCCGCGTGCGGAGCATCGAAGCGTCGGGCGCGTTCTTTGCAGTCTCGGACTATCGAACGCCTTCTCGCTCTATTTGCACGCTTTGCGCACACCGGATCGTCTCGGTCTCGGGCTCGTCAACGGCGGTTCCCAAGGAGATACGGACCATGGCGCGAGACCTTTCACGGTCGAATCTCAGGATCTTTCTGCTCGCGGCCTGCGCCGCCCTCTTTTCCGCCTCGGTCCCCGCGGGCGTCAACGACTGGACCAGCATCGGTCCCTACGGGCCCGGCGGAAACGTCCGGACCCTGACGGTCGATCCGCTGTCGCCGGCGACCTTGTACGCCGGCACGGACGGCGGGGTCTTCAAGAGCCAGGACGGGGGAATCAGCTGGGGTGCCGTCAACAACGGGCTCACCGGGTTCACGGTGTATGCGCTCGCGGTGGATCCCGTCGCGACGGGCACGCTCTACGCCGGCACGAACGCCGGTGTGTTCCGGACCACGAACGGCGGCAACGCCTGGACCGCGCAGCGGGCGGGTCTGGGAAAAATCACCGTGCAGGCGCTCGCAGTCGACCCGACGAACCCCCGCGTCCTGTACGCCGGCACCTCGGCCGCGGGCGTCTTCCGGAGCGCCGACTCCGCGGCCACGTGGACCGCGTCGGGCAGCGGCCTTTCCAGCAACGACGTTCGTTCTCTCGCCGTCGATCCGTCGGCCCCAGGCACGGTTTACGCCGGGACGGCCGGCGGTGTCTCGAAGTCGACGGATGCCGCGACGACCTGGAGCAACCGGGTATCGGCGAACGTGCGGTCGCTCGCGATCGACCCCGTGACGCCGGCGACGATCTACGCGGGAGCCGAAGGCCTCTTCACGAATTCGGGCATCTTGAAAAGCGGGGACGGCGGGACGAGCTGGACCTCGATGAACTCCGGTCTCGGAAACGTTCCGGTCCGCTCCGTCGCGGTCCGGCAGAATCAGCCGGCGACGCTCTTCCTCGGGACCTCGGGCTCCGGGGTCTTCACGTCCACCGACGGCGGCGGAACGTGGAGGCAGCTCCCTGGCAGCCCCTCGAGCAGCAACACGGTCCTTCTCGACGGCGCGAGCGTCTTCGTCGGCGCTCCGACCGGCTTCTTCCGCAGCTCGGACGACGGGAAGACATGGCGGCAGGAGAACGTCAGCTTCGCGACGTTCACGGTGAACGGGCTCGTCATCGATCCCTCTTCGCCCGTCATCCTCTACGCCGGGGTTGGCAGGCCGGGCAGCTCCGGGGGCGGCATCTACAAGAGCGTGAACGGCGGCGCCGGATGGACGGCTTCGGGGACCGGGCTCCCCGACAAGACGGTGCAGGCGCTCGCGGTCGATGCAGGCCCGCCGACCACGATCTACGCGGGGACGACCGGCGCCGGGATTTTCCGGAGCCAGGACGCCGCAGCGACGTGGAGTCCCGCGAGCAGCGGGCTCTCGACCGGGACGGTGCTCTCGTTTGGCGTCGCGGGATCGGGGATCGTGTACGCGGGGACGGACGCGGGAGTCTTCCGAAGCGCAAACTTCGGGGCGACGTGGACGGCCAGGAGCGCCGGGCTGCCGAACATGAACGTGCAGGCCCTCGCGGTTCATCCGTCGACGCCCGATACCGTCTATGCCGGCACTCCCGGCGGCGTCTTCCGGACGACCGACGGAGGCACAACCTGGTCGCCTTCCAGCCAGGGGCTCGCGAACATCGGGGTCCTGACCCTGCTCGTCGATCCGGTCTCCTCGAGCATCATTTACGCGGGGACCTTCTCTACGCTCACGCCGGGATCTCTCGAGGGATTCGGCGTCTACCGGAGCATCGACGCCGGCGCGACCTGGGCGCCGTTCAACGGAGGGATCTCAGGTCTCGCGGTGACGGCGCTCGCGACCGACCCGTCCGGCCTGACGATCTACGCCGGAACGCCGGTCGGGGTCTATCGCGCGCAGCGCGGAGGCAGCACGTGGACGGGCATCAACGAGGGTCTCTCCGAGGTCGTGAATACGATCGCCGTCGACCCGAGCTCTCCGTCCACCGTTTACGCGGGAACGGTCAAGGACAGCGCGTTCAAGGCGGCCTTCGTCGGCGGGACAAACGGCTGCACCTCCGGGCCCTCGACGCTCTGTTTGAACAACAACCGCTTCCGGGTCGACGTCACGTGGCGCGCGGTCAACGCCGGCACGGCCGGAGTCGGCATAGCGGTTCCGCTGACCGGGGACACCGGCGCATTCTGGTTCTTCTCGAGCGGGAACATCGAGCTCGTGCTGAAGGTCGTCGACGGCCGCTCGTTCAACGGGGCCTTCTGGGTTTTCTACGGCGCGATGTCCGACGTGTCGTACACGATCAACGTGACCGACACCGCGACCGGCGCGAGGAAAACGTACGAGAACCCGCAAGGACAGCTCGCGAGCATCGCCGATACCGCCGCGTTCCCGAGCGCGGCCGGTCCGGCGCTGGCCGCTGTCCGCGCGCCCGCATCCGCGCCGCCAGTCCCGGCGGTGGAATCCATGAAGTCCATAGTTCCCCTCTCGACTGAAGCAGCCTGCGTCGCGGATGCGACGACGCTCTGCCTGAACGCGAACCGGTTCCGGGTTCAGGTGAACTGGTCCGCGCCGAACATCGGCCGCACGGGCGTGGGGCAGGCCTCTCCGCTCGCCTCGGACTCCGGCTCCTTCTGGTTCTTCTCGTCGGGAAATCTCGAATTGAACCTGAAGGTCGTCGATGGCCGCGCGGTGAACGGCCGCTTCTGGGTCTTCTTCGGGGCGCTGTCGGACGTCCAGTACACGATCACGGTCACCGACACGGAGACCGGGGCGCAACGCACCTATTCGAACCCTCAGGGGCGCCTGGCCAGCGTGGCGGACACCTCGGCTTTCTAGGCGAGCTGGGGGAGGAGGCCCGCCTCCTCCCCGAGCGTCCGTCCTCGAAGCAACTCCGGCGAGCTTCAGCCGCCGGATCGAAGCACGGAAAGAACGCGCTCCACTTCCGCGAGGTCGTTGCCGGCGTGCGGAGAGAAGCGGACGGCGCCTTCCCGCGGCGAGACGATGATCCCGGCCTTCTCGAGGGCCTTCGCCGCCGATCGCTCGTCGCCGTCCGGGGGGATGGCCGCGAGGATCCCGGAGGCGAGCGGCTCCGGGGACGCGATCGCCCAGCCGAGAGAAACGAGGCCGGACGCGAGCGCGCTGGTCAGCTCGAGGATGCGCGCTTCAATCGCGAGCGGCGTCATCTCGGCGATCAGATCGAGCGCGGCGGAGAAGCCCATCACCTGCGCCGTCGGGAGAGACCCGGCTTCGTAGCGGCGCCCTCCGGAGAAGAAGTCGAGCTCGTACTCGAGGTAGCCGCGCTCGCTTCGAATGTTCCACCATCCGCCAAACGGGGGCGGGACGCGCTCCCGCGCGCTCTCGGAAACGTAGAACAGCGCGCAGGCTTCCGGCCCGAGCAGCCACTTGTGCGCGTCCGCGACGAGGACGTCGACCGGAACGTCGCGCACGTCGATCGGCAATGCGCCGAGACCCTGGATCGCGTCGACGACCAGCAGAATTCCGCGCTCGCGGCACAGCGCGCTGATCTCCTTCAGCGGGTAGACCCAGCCGTTGTGAAATGCGACCCACGAGATCGCGACCACGCGTGTACGGGCGTCGATCGCCGCCGCGATGTCCTCCGCCGTGATGCGCCCGCCGCGGTTCTTCGCCCGCCGGTGCTCGACGCCGCGGGACGCGAGAAGCATCCACGGGTACACGTTCGCCGGAAACTCCATGTCGTCTCCGACGACGTTGTCCCCCTCCCTCCACAGGAAGGCCTGCGCCACGAGATTCAATCCCCAGGACGTCGAGGGAAGAAACGCGACGGTGGACTTCTCCGCGCCGATCAGCCGCGCGGCCTTCTCGCGCGCCGCTTCGATAACGCCGTACCAACGGCGCCAGTCCGCGGCGCCGCGATCCCGCGTGTTCTCCGTGTGCGCGACGATGGCGTCGGAGACGCGCCGGGGGAGCGCAGCCACGGCGGCGTGGTTGAAATAGACGAGCTGGCGGCGTACCGGAAACTCGCGATCGAGCGCCTCGGGCGAGAAATCAAACGTCATTCGCGCGGAGCATAACCGCCAACGCCCCTCGCGCGCCTGCGCCTGCGCCTGCGTCTGCGCATGGCAGCCCGGCGCGCAGGCTCTCAGTTTCTCAGGGCGCGCGGGGGAGGGATTCGCGCTGTGGCGCTGCCTGCCAGGAGATCAGCCGCGCGCGCGACAGAAGATCGAGGTACTCGGCGATCTCCGACTGCGGAACCGGCGCGTAAAGGCCTGTGAGAATGTCGCGAATCTCGGCGACCGTCCGGCGTCCATCCACCAGATTGAATGCTTCGAACGCGAGCACGTCTCCGGATTCGCGCCGGGACAGGGCCGTCGGGGGAACGTCCGGCCCGAGCGCCTCGCCGATCGCGTCGAAGTAATACACCCCGACCGGCCCTCGGACGCCGTCCCAGCGTATTGGAACGCGGCGGTCCGTATTTGCCGCTTGCGCGGGAGGCTCCAGGCGGACGGGGCGTGAGGAGAGCGGCAGGAGAGAGACGGGCCAGAGCTCGTTCAAGGTTCGCAGGGTCTTCGCGCCCGACGCCGAAGTCTCCCGGGCTTTGACCTCGAGGTCGCGAGGGTCGCCGCCGCGGGCGCCGGCCATCGCGATGGCGGACTCCGCTTCCCCCCGGGCGAGTGCGAGCAGAGCGCCGGCTTCCTCGCGGGGCATCGCGGCGAGCGTCCACGCGATTCCCGCGCCCATGTAGGCAACCCGCCCGAGCTTCGTGGCGTCGAGATTCTCCGGCTGGTCTTTGTTCGTGTGGATCGTCACGTCGGGCCAGTCGTGGAAATACACCATCGGCACGCCGAAGCTCGAGTCCTGGAAGACCTCGTGATCGCTTCCCATCTCGAGCGCGCGCATGTCTCCCAGGAATGACTCGCGTGAGCCGGGCGGCCAGACGAGTCCCTTTGCGGCGTCACCCCCTCGCTCGGCGTACTTCGCGGAGGCGCGCAGCACGTGGTCGAGCCATGCGCGGGCGATCACGTTCGCGACGTGCGGGAGGGTTCCGGCGGACCGTGAGAGATGGAAGGTTCCTTTCGTCGTGGAAAGGAGCCCGCCGACCATGTCCATGTGGATGCCCGCGACGAGGCGGCGCGCGATCTCGGGATGGCGCACGAGCCACGCCTGGGAGCCCGCGATCTCGGGAAGCCAGAGGAATCGGATCGTTCTCTTCGGCTTCGGAAGCTTCCCTTTCGTGATCGCGGATTGGAGAGCGCGCGCCGTTTCGAGGATGGCGGCGCTCCCGGACGCATTGTCGTTCGCGCCGGCGGACTGATGGCACAGGTGAGCGGTCAGCACGATCTCGCCCGCGGAAGAGTCGGTTCCCGGAATAGTGGCATCGACGACGTCGTAGGTCGCAGGGACCATGCGTGCCCGGACCCGCGCGTGAAGCGTGATCCGCTCTCCGGCCGCCAGGCGGCGCCGCAGATCTTCCGCCCGCCTCTTCGAGATCATGAACGCGAACCGGTTCCCCTTCTGATACGGGGAGAGGTGACCCCACCGAACGAGGTCCCGGTCGTCACCGGACCACGCGGTCGTTTGGTTGGGAAAGTCCGACAGGATCCCGAGGGCGCCGCGCTCTTCACAGGCGCGCCGGTGCACCCCGGGCAGATCGCCGTCCGCAAGGACGATCTTGCCGCGGACGTCGCCACCGGCGTAGTCAGCCGGAGACGTTCCCGCGCGGACGTCGACCAGATCCGCCGAGACGTCCGCGTCCTGGCTGTAGTCGGCGAGCGCGACGGGCACCTCCGGAAAGCGCGCGAGTACGCGGCTTGAACCCGTCTCTTCGATCACCGCTTCGGCCGCTTCCCAGCCGGGGTAGCTTCGGAAATGCGCGTAGCGCGTCGATCCGTCCGCGGGAAACTGTTCGACTGTGGCGTTCACGAGCCCCGCGGCGGCGAGCTTCTCCCGCACGCGCCGGGCGGCGGCCGCGTACCCCGGGGAGCCGTGCACCCGGTGGAAGCGGCCGAGCTCGCGCACGGTCTCCAGCACCGCGTTTCCGTCGATCTCCGACCGGATCGCCGCGGGAACATCGTTCGGCCAGAACGGAATATCGCGCTCCTGCCCGAGGCCGGCGGCGGATGCCGCCAGGGCGGCGAGAAAGAAGGAGCGGCTCGAAATGGCGCGATGCGCGGAGCGTGACATGAGGCTGCTTTAGGCCAGGTCCTTTCCCGCTTCCGTTGAGGCTGCCGGCGCTGCGGCGCGATCGAGGAGGCGATAGAAGGTCGCGCGGCTGACTCCGAGAGCGCGCGCTGCGCGCACCCGGCTGCCTCCGTTGTCGCGAAGCGCGGCTTCGACTTCTTCGGCCGTGATCTCGCGGGAGAACTGGCGACGCTCGAGACGGGGGGCGGAGATCGGCTCCACGGGGCGAAACACGAAATCGACCGGCTGCAGAACGGTGTCCTCCGAGAGGATCGCCGCCTGTTCGATCGCATACCGGAGCTCGCGCACGTTGCCGGGGTAGGTGTAGGACTTCAGGAGCTCGAGGGTCTCCGGAGCGAAGACGCGGACCTTCCCGAGCCGCCGGACCGACTCGGCGAGGAATCCGCGGGCGAGAGGCTCGATGTCCTCGCGGCGATTCCGCAGCGGCGGGACGGTCAGCGTCACGACCGAGAGGCGGTAGTAGAGGTCCTCCCGGAACTCTCCGGCGGCCGCCGCCTGTCGGAGATCGCGGTTCGTGGCGGTGAGGATGCGGACGTCGACCGGTATGGGCTGGTTCTCGCCGACCCTGCGCACGGCCCCCTCTTCGAGCACGCGGAGGAGCTTCGCCTGCGCCGGGAGCGTCATCGATCCGATCTCGTCGAGAAACAGGGTGCCGCCGCTCGCCTCCTCGAACAGGCCGCGCTTCAGAGCATGGGCGCCGGAAAACGCTCCGCGCGCGTGGCCGAACAGCTCGGTCTCCAGGAGATTCTCCGGGATAGCCGCGCAGTTCAAGCTCAGGTAAGTTCTCGTGGACCGCGGCCCGGTTTCCTGGATGTGCCGCGCGATCACGTCTTTCCCGGTGCCGGTCTCGCCCAGGATAAGCACGGTTGAGGAAGACGACGCGGCGCGCGTCGCTTTCGCGAGCAAGCTCCGCATCGCCGGGCTGACCGACACCGGCGGGGTCAGCGAATGGCGCCGGCGCATCTCTCCGGAAAGCGCGTCGACGGCCCGTTTCAATCTCCGGGTCTCGACGGCCTGACCGACCCGGTGAAGAAGCTCCTTCGGATCGACCGGCTTCGAGAGGTAGTCGAAGGAGCCGAGCCGCATGGCTTCGACCGCGTCCCGCACGGTCGCCGAACCGGTCACGAGCAGCACCTCCGGCGGGTCCGCGAGCGCGCGGCACGCCTTCAGGACGTCCATACCCGACGCGCCGGCCATCCGGAGATCGCTGATGACAATGTCCCAACCTTCGACGTTCCGATCGTCGAGGAAAGCGTCCCCGCTGTCGAAGGCCTCGGGAGCATAACCCCCGGAACGGAGGACTGCGGAGAGCACGTCGCTCACCACGCGATCGTCTTCCACGAGCGCGATCCGCGCGTGCGACTCGGAGGAACCGGGGGGCATGGGCTGGCTCCAGAGTACAGGATCGGGGAGAAACCGAGGGAGACGGGGCGGCCTGACCGCGGTACCTGGCGGCTGCGGGAAAAGAAAGGAGGCGCGGCCCGCAGACCGCGCCTTCCAGTCACGAAACCGGCCGGGATTACTGTCCGACGGTGAAAGGAACGACCGCGGCCTGGTTGCCCCATGCCATCGCGAGCTTGCCACCGCGATCGGACATGTCCGCGAAGCCGATGGTGAACTGGTCGATCGAGACCGCCGGCTTCATCATCGTCATGGGAACTCGGACGACGTCAAATTTGGAGTCGTACCCGTAGGAGCCCCAGATCCTCGCCTTGTCTGCCGGGTCGTACTTCTCCTGCGACGGCTGTGTGGAAACGATCATCGTCCAGCCGCCCTCCTTCAGATCCACGAAGAGGTCGTACTCGCCCGGGGCGACGCGCTTGCCGCCGATTTCCAGGGGCACTTCCGTTTTCAACTTCGTCGTCTGGTTCGCGCCCGCGCGCCACACTGGAGCTCCGCCGAGCACTTTCTTTCCGTAGTCGGCGCCCTTGCCGAAAACGTCGGCGCGTCCGCGGAGGATCGGCCGGCTGTAGGTGATTTCGATCCACTTACCGCCCTGGTAACGCTGCTCGCCGTCCTTGTCCGGCGCGCTCCAGCTCCCGCCGACCTGGGTGGCCGCGGTTCCGCCCGGACTCGGCGCGCGGCGGGCCACCGCCGGGGCGGTGCTCGCCATCCCGGAGGTGCTCGTGCTCGTGGTGGTCGTGGTCGTGCTCGTCGAGCCTGTCTGCGCCAGGGCGAGGCTGGCGCCTCCGATCAGGGCGGCGGAAAAGGCGATCCATTCGCGACGTTGCATCTGTCCTCCTGCTTTCATCGAAAAGGTTTTGGGTGTCTGAACCCGCGATTCTATTGGATTTGGCGTTAGAATCCCCGGCCTTCCGATGAGAATGCCTCTGAGGCGGTCCCGCCCCTTCTCGTTGCCCCCGGGGCCGCGCGGAAAGAAGCCGTGAACTGGCTGTTCAAGGAAGAGCCCACCCATTATTCGTGGGACGACCTCGTTCGGGACGGTCGCACCGTCTGGTCCGGCGTCCGCAATCCCGTCGCCCAGAAAAACCTTCGTTCGGTGAAGAAGGGCGACCGGATTTTTTTCTACCATACGGGCAACGAGAAGGCGATCGTCGGCGTGGCAAAGGCGGGGGGCAAGGCCTACGACGATCCTTCGGACTCTGCGGGGAAGCTCGCGGCGGTCGACGTCGTACCGGTCGTCAGGCTCGCCAACCCCGTGACGCTTTCCGCCGTCAAGGGCGACGACTTCTTCCAGGATTTTGCTCTCGTCCGGATTTCCCGCCTCTCCGTGATGCCGGTCACGGACGCGCAGTGGTCGCGCATCGAAAAGATGTCGCGCGCGGCGAGGTAGTTCTCAGGCCACCCGGGGTCTAGCGTCGAGGTGTCTCGCAAGAGAGTGCGGGCAGTCGACAATTCGCGAGGTCGGCCCGGCGCGCCCGCTCTCGGCAGCACGGTTGGGGAAGAGAAGCGACGACGGCGCTGTTTTAAAACGCTCAACGCTCAACGCTCAACGCTCAACGCTCAACGCTCAACGCTCAATGCTGCCATGCCCATCGAAACGGTCTTGAACGCGCGTGTGCCGGTGAAGATCTGGACCGACCGGGTCGAGCCGCAGGCCATGGCGCAGCTGAAGAACACGGCCTCTCTGCCGTTCGTCTTCCGGCATGTGGCGGCGATGCCCGACGTCCACCTCGGTAAGGGCGCGACCGTCGGGAGCGTGATCGCGACGAGGGGAGCGATCTGCCCGGCGGCCGTCGGCGTCGACATCGGTTGCGGGATGGCGGCACGGAAGACATCGTTTCCAGCGGAGCGCTTGAACGCCGCGGCTCTCAAGAACCTGCGCGCCTCGATCGAGCGCGAGATTCCCGTCGGCCGCGAGAGCCGCCGGCAGCCTTTCGAAGATGCCTCGCAGTGGATGGCCGCCCGCGGACGCCCGCATGCCGGCACGGGGCCGCTCGCCGACCGCGCACTCCACCAGCTGGGGACTCTCGGCGGCGGAAATCACTTCATCGAGATCTGCGTCGACGCGGACGACGGAAAGATCTGGGTGCTGCTCCATTCGGGGAGCCGCAACATCGGGAAAACCGTCGCGGAGACCCACATCGGGCGCGCCAAAGGAGCGATGAAGCGGCTCTCGCAAAGCCTTCCCGATCCGGACCTCGCGTACTTTCTTTCGGGCACGCGGGAGTTCGTTGAATATCGCGAGGACCTCGACTGGTGCCAGGACTACGCGCGCCAGAATCGCGACATCATGATGGACAGGGTCCTGCGGCAGCTCGCCTTCGCGCTCGGCCTCGAAGGGGACGTTTCGCATCTCGGCATCACGCTCTCCGTCAACTGCCACCACAACTACGTCGCCGACGAGGTGCATTTCGGCGAGGCGGTCCTCGTGACGCGCAAGGGGGCGATCCGCGCGGGAGAGGGAGAGCTTGGGATCATCCCCGGCTCGATGGGATCGAGCTCCTTTGTCGTGCGAGGCCTGGGGAACCGTGAATCGTTCGAGAGCGCGCCGCACGGGGCCGGGCGAGCGATGTCGCGCAGCGAGGCGAAGCGGCGGTTCTCGCGCGAGGACGTGGAATCCGAGACGGCGGGCGTCGAATGCCGGAAGGACGCGGGAGTGATCGACGAGATCCCCTCCTCGTACAAGCCGATCGAAGAAGTGATCGCAAAATCATCCGATCTGGTCGAGGTCGTGGCACGATTGAAGCAAGTCGTGTGCGTCAAGGGTTGAGAGGAGGACAGGAGGACGAATGGTGAGAACGACGACTGAGCGCCCGAAAAGGAATGCCGCGAGGGCGGCCGCCGGTGTTTCTTCCGACGCCGTCTCCTTTCATTCGCCGGACCGCTATACGCGCTCCGGCCATACGGTGGGCGACATCTGCTTCGAATGCGAGTGCCGGATTTTCGAGATCGGCGGCCCGGAAGGGCTCCTGCTGGCGTGGTGCGAATGCGGGTATCCGGATGACCACGGAGAAATGGAAATCGTCTAAATCCTCGCCTACGTCGCCTCCGCTCTCTCGGCGAGCGAGACCTCTCTCGGGACAAGTTCAGCCATCAGCCTGACGGAAGCGCAGCTCCTCCTCTCCCCGAGCCTGCGGAGAGGGAGGTAACGTCGCGTCAGTCATCAGTCGGTTACACTGTTTCAACATGCGTTCGGCGCGCAAGGCGCGGTTCGAAGAACCCCTGGCGGATCCGGCGCAGCCTTCTCTTTTTCCGGAGCTTCCGCCCGCCACGCGGATCCAACCGGCGATCCGGATGACCGAATCGAACGTCGCGCGCACCGTGCCTCCCGGGATCGCGGGGGTTTATTTCCTGAAGTCCGTCGCCCAGGGGGGCCGTATCGCCGAGCGCGTCGGCCGGGATGACCTGGATCTCCGGCAGCGCCTTTTGCAGCACGCGCGGGAAGGCGGCGAGAACGTGCTGTTTGGCTGGATACGGGCCGAGGATTCCAACGACGCGTACCGCCTCGAGTGCTATCTCTGGCACGCGCAGGGCGGCGCCTGGGCGAGCATCGCGGGAGACGCTCACCCTGAGGCCGCGGAACGCATTCCGTTTCTCGGGTGCCCCGACTGCGAGGAGTGACGGCAGCCCCGGGCGCGAGCGCCTGGCGTGCCGACCCCAACGCGGGCGGGCGGTTCTCCTCCCGGGAGGAAGCTCGCGCCTCTTTCCCGCTCCTCACCCGCCGGGGCGCTCCCGTGGTACAGCGGGCGGAGGATCGGGCGGATCCCGAGGTCACGCACCGCGTGTCGTGGCCGCTGCGGCGCATCTTGTCGAACCAGGCGTCCACGACCCGGTTGATCGTGCACTCGATACCATCCCGGAGCTCGGGGTCGGCTGACGGGGCTCCGCACCAGGGGCGGTCTGACTCATTGGGCGCCGCCGGCGCTCCCGCCGAGGGAAAGAGGAAGCTCTCGCGGCAATGACTGCGATGCAGCCCGAGCGTCAACCGGTTTCCCGGCATCGATCTCGCTACCCCCCCGGCCGGGGGTACATGGACACAAAATCAGGAAAAGGGATCGATCGCCGACATCTGCAGGGGAACCTGAAGGATCCGACCGGGCTCGACCGGCGCACGACCGACAGTGAGACCGGAAATGATCAGCAGATGCCAAACGGCGCGGAGGGGCGGGAGGGCGGCGCGGCGGGCACTTTCACCCGCGGGTCTCTGGAAGGCGAGGAGGCGGCGCGTCCCGGAGGCGAGCAGGACCCCGAAGAGGTCCGGAACCGGCGGGACGGGAAGAGCTGAGCACCAGCCGGAGGCGGGGATTAGGCGCTGAGACTCGGAAGTTAGGGTGAGCGCCCGCCAACGATGTCTACGGCGGAGCCGGGAACCGGCGCCGTTTGCCGTTCGCGGGAGCCTTAGACCCCGGCGGGGGCGGTCTCCGGCGCTTCGCGCGGTCGAGCGGGCGCCGGCAGCGGATTCAAACCGAGCTCCTGGTCCTTCTTAGGCAGGATCTCGTCTTTCCAGCAGAGCTCCGGCCGTCCCCGGACGAGCCGGTCGGCGATTTCGGCCCCCATCTGGACCGAGTGGTCCATGTTTCCGATCTCGTATTTCCACGCCCCGAACCGCCCGCGCGAATAGATGTCACGCGACTCGAGCCAGGGCTGGATGACGGAAAGAGCGTCGTCGCGCTCGATCGTGGGAATCGGGTAGGTGTACTCACGTGTGATGAGGTGGGTGTCGACAACGTCGTTGCGATCCGCCGGTGAGAGAAGCTTCGTGTTCACGAATCCCTGCAGCACTTCGTCGACCACCGTTTCGAGGTTCACCGGCTTGTACGGCGAGCGCGAGACCTCGGCGAGCAGAGAGTATTGCCGCGACGCGTCGGGCACGACCTCGGGGGAGTAGTTCGAGAGGTAGGTCGCCCGGTAGAACGGGCAGTTTTCCTCCGGGAAATACATCCAGCATTTCGTCGTCGGCGACGGCTGGTTGACCCCGACTCCGATAATCGCACTTCCCGAGTGGTGCAGCAGCGAAGTGGCCTCGAGGATCTGGGACGGCGCATCCGACATCGACTGCACCAGCCGGTCGAGCGGCATCGTGGAGATGAGCTCGTCGTATTCCTCGTCCGAGCCGTCCTGGAGGAGAACGCGCTTCTTCCGCGCATCGACGCCGGTCACCTGTACGCCGTACCGGATCCGGTCTTCCAGCGTCTCGGCGACGCGCAGGAAGAGCCCGCCCGTTCCTCCGTGCCGCGGATATTTGAAGGTGTTGTTGGGCCCCCAGGAGACGTCCGCGCGGTTCATGACGACGTTGCCGATCATCCGCTCGAGATCGACCACCGGAACGCGCTCGCCGATCCAGTGCGTGCCGAGCATTTTCGGGGGGTGCGCCCAGACCTTGAAGTTGTACGGCATCATGAAGTACTCGGCGATGCCCTCGCCGAAGACGCCGTGGATGAGCTCCTCGAACGTCCGGTATGAAGGCTTTTCCTGCCCGGATCGGAGCTGCGCCTTCTGGGCGGCGATCACTCCGAGGACGCACTTCAACACGGCTTCCGGCGGAAGGTCCTTGATGTTGTTCTGGAACGGGTAAGGGAGAAAGCGGTCCATCATCCAGACCCAGGCCTCGCGCTGGAGCTCCTGGTATTCGTCGCCGAGCATCCTGTCGAAGAGCTCGTCGAAGTAGCGGAAGTGCGAGAAGAGAACGTGTCCGCCGATGTCGTAGATGAAGCCGTTCGCGCTCGTCTCGCTCGACGCCAGGCCTCCCGCGCTTTCCCGCCCCTCGAGAACCACGAAATCCTGATGGCCGAGCTCCTTCAATCGGTAGGCGGCCCCGAGCCCGGTGGGCCCGGCGCCCAGGATCACGATCTTTTTCGACGAACGGTTTTCGGTGTGATGCACAATTCTTCCTCTGAGGGTTCTACCCGTTGGACTTCAGTATCCTCTGGAGAGCGGCGAAGCGAAAGCGACGGGCGCGAAAGAGCAAGTTCCGGGCCGGTCGCCGGAGAAACGGGCGCCTTCAGTGCCTCTTGCGCGGTCGAGCTCGGGACCGGACTCCGGAGGAATCGACTTACGGTCGAACGGCAACCGGCCGGGACGCGACGGCCTCCGGGATGAAAACTTCCGCTCGACGTAGGTGCAGCGACATTCGAGGCCTCCGGACTGTCCTGGACTCGCCAACGGAAAAGCAACATCGGTAGGTTCGGTGACACGAGCTGGCGCCGGACCGGACCCGCTCTCTCCGCGTCTGATCGGCGAGTTCGTGATGGGGGGTTCACCGTGCGTGATCCGCGTCCCCGGCCATCCCACCGGAACGGCCGTCACGGAATCGGGAGGCTTTGCTGGAGCCGCGTCAGGCGGCGGCGCAGTCCGGGTGCCCGCAGACGCACATCGGCTCCAGCCTCCCGGACATCTCCATCTCGGCGCAACGGTCGCTGCAGAACTTCTTGTTCCCGCGTTCGATGCGGGTTTCTTCGCAGCGGCAGCCCTGATGTTCACATTTCATGGGGATCCTCCCGGGGGACTTCTACAGCAACAAGAGTGCCGGGCGCCGGCATTTCCTCAGAGCCCCGCGGCGCGGCAGAGGTCGAGGTAGTTCGGCGGTGGCTCCCCCGTCCAGGGAGACCGGCCCGTTCGGGAGGCGTCGTCCATCCGGCGGAGTACAGCCGTCAGCGACCGCCGCCCGCGCGAGAGCAGAAGGATCGTGGCCAGCATCAGGATCAGGCCGGCGCCGGCGCCGAGTCCCTGAGCGAATCGGGAAGCCTCTCTCATCGCCCCTCCGCTGGATTTCACGCTATTCAGACAGAAAACGAGTTTGTTCTGATATGGCGGCGCTCATGTTCAGGGTTGTATCGCTCGCTCCCTGTTGATTCCGCCTTGGGTCGTTGCACCGGCGTCGCAGCCAGATGCAAAGCGCGTACCTGCGTAGGAAACGGAGAAGTGAAGAAGTGGCGCGCTCACCGCGAGCGGACCTGCGTTCTTTCGAGATGGTGAGCCGGAGGCGACGTTCGGAATGGCTCTTGCTCTTTGAAGCGCGGGGCGCTTCTGCCCCCGTTTCCAAAATCGGGAGCCATCATGAGAGACGAACTGGACGATCTGACTCCGCGCGAAGAGAGCGCGGGAAGTCTCGAGGCGGGGCTGTTCGCGAGCGAGGAGAGCTTCTCCCTCCGGCGTCAGCCCAACACGAAGGACGACGAGGGCTCGAGCGGCGGCACGAACGAGATCTCGGATTCCGGGACGGACGAAAGCGAAGAGAAAGACGTCGACGAAGAGGACGAGGACGAGGACGAGCTGGTGGAAGTCGGGGAAGACGAAGACGAAGACGAAGACGACGATGACGACGACGATGACGACGAAGAGGAGGAGGAATAGTGTCCCCTCTTCCCTCCAGTCTCCGGCGGCCGATCCAGGCGGCCGTTCTGAAAATCGCGCGTCCGGTCAACGTCTCGTCGAGTGAGCGCTGGATCTCCGGGATCGCGGGGACCGCGCTCGCGGTCTACGGAATCTCCCGCCGGCGGTTCTGGGGAGGCGCGGTCGCTCTGATCGGAGCCGGTCTTGCCCAGCGCGGGGCGACAGGCCACTGCGACATCTACGCCGCCCTGGGAATCGACCGGGCCGACAGACGGTCGACGCTGGTCGAAAAATCCATCACGGTGAATCGTCCGGCCGGCGAGCTTTACCGGTTCTGGCGGAACCTCGAGAACCTCTCCCAGGTCTTCGAGCACGTGGTCGCGGTGACCGAGATCGACGCCCGCCGGTCGCGCTGGACGGCGCAGGCCCCCGCGGGCGCGACGGTCGCGTGGGAAGCCGAGATTCTGGCCGACCGCGAGGGTGAGGTCCTGGCATGGCGGACGCTCGGCGACTCCGACGTTCTCCATCGGGGCTCCGTTCGCTTCCGCCCGGCCGGCGAAGGCCGCGGCACCGTGGTGTCGGTCTCGCTTGAGTACGAGCCGCCCGCGGGGAAAGCGGGAGTGGCGATTGCGAAGCTGTTCGGCGAAGAGCCGGAGCGGCAGATCGCCGACGACCTCCGCCGTTTCAAGCAGATCTGCGAGGCGGGGGAGGTCCCCACAACCGAAGGTCAGCCTTCCGGAAGAGAAAGCGCCAGCGGGAGGAGCCGGTCGGGGCGGAAGGAACCCGCGTCGAAGCCTTTCCGGCCCCTCCAGGCGCAGTCCGGAACCGGGAGGCCGTCATGAAGGCGCTCTGCTGGTACGGCCGCAAGGACGTGCGCGTGGAGAACGTGCCCGACCCGGAGATCCTGGCGCCCCGTGACGCCATCGTGAAGATCACCTCGACCGCGATCTGCGGGTCGGACCTTCATCTGTACGACGGGTTCATTCCGACGATGCGGCGCGGCGACATTCTCGGACACGAGTTCATGGGAGAGGTCGTCGAGGTCGGAAAGGCGAACACGAGGCTCAAGATCGGCGACCGCGTCGTGGTTCCTTTCACCATTTCGTGCGGTGGCTGCTTCTTCTGTCAGAAAGGTCTCTTCTCGGCCTGCGACAACACGAACCCGAACGCGGCCCTCGCGGACAAGCTCTACGGCTATTCGGGCGCCGGAATTTTCGGCTATTCGCATCTGTATGGCGGTTACGCGGGCGGCCAGGCGGAGTACGCCCGCGTGCCGTTCGCGCAGGTCGGTCCGTTGAAGCTCCCGGAGAATCTGCCGGATGAAAAGGTCCTCTTTCTGTCCGACATTTTCCCGACGGGCTACATGGCCGCCGAGAATTGCAACATCGAGCCGGGCGACACGGTCGCGATCTGGGGCGCGGGCCCGGTCGGGCAGTTCGCGATCCGCAGCGCGTTCCTTCTCGGGGCGGGCCGGGTGTTCTCGATCGATGACGTCCCCGAGCGGCTGCGTCTCGCGGAAGAGGGGGGAGCCATCCCGATCGACGACAGCGACGAGGACGTTCTCGAGCGTCTGGATGAGGAGACCGGCGGAATCGGACCGGATTCCTGCATGGATGCCGTCGGAATGGAGGCTCACGGCAAGGGGCTCCAGGCGGCGTACGACCGGGTCAAGCAGTCGTTGCGTCTCGAGACCGACCGCCCGGGAGTGCTGCGGATCGCGATTCAGGCCTGCCGCAAGGGCGGGACCGTTTCGATCCCGGGCGTCTACGGGGGCCTGATCGACAAGGTCCCGATCGGCGCAGCGTTCGCGAAGGGCATCACGCTCAAGATGGGTCAGACCCACGTTCAGAAGTACCTCCGTCCCCTCTTGGAGCGCGTCGAGAAGGGCGAGATCGATCCGTCGTTCGTCATCAGCCATCGCATGTCGCTGGACGAGGCACCGGCGGCGTACTCGATGTTCCGCGCACACGAGGACGGATGCACGAAGGTGGTGTTGAAGCCCTGATCTCCTCTCGCCCGCAGGGGTCGGACGGTCAGCCCCTGCGCGCGAGGATTTGGATCAGTCGTCCGGGGTTAACTGAATCGAAAGCGGCGTCTAGGCGGCCTTTTTCACGACCCGCAGCGGCTTCGGATCGGACTGTTTCGCCGGCTTTGCGGTGCTCGCCTTCGCGTCCGGCTTCGAGTCCCCCTTCTTCGGGCCTTTACCGCTGTGGAACAGCTCCTGGTCGAAGCCCGGCAGGATCGCGCGGATGAACGCGTTCTGGAAAAGCCGCACCAGGACTTCCCACGTGTTCGACTTGGGGTTGCTGACCGGTCCGGAGAGCTTCGCCTTCGTGGCGACTTCGTCGCGTCGGTTTTCGAGGAGTTTCGCGACTCCGCCGACCAAACGCTCGTAGAGCTTTTTGAAAATGCTCTTGTCCTTGTCCTGTCGCTTGTCGTAGACCTGCATGTCTTTGAAGAGCGGCTTGATGTAGCCTTCGATCTGCCCGTTCTTGATTCGCAACTCCGTGTAGAACGAGAACACGCCGGCGACGACGTCGAACTTCCCATAGGTGCGCAGGATGTCGTTCATCGTCGTCATCTGCGTGCCCTCGATGGCGACGTTGAGGTCGAAGTCCGGTCCGTTTTTCTCGGGGCGGAACGTGGCGGAGGCCTTCGTCACGCCGCTACCCATTAACTTGCCGGTAAGCCGCGCGATGGCGGGCCCCTGGACGAACTGGTTCGAGAGGTTCGTCACCGTGAGATGCGTACCGGAGAGAAAGGCCCGGTAACCGGGGTCCTTCGCCCTGTTGACGTAACCGATGTTGCTGTCGGAGATCTCGAGCTTTTCGAGGTTCAGGATCAGGTCCGACCGGTTGGAGGCTTTTTTCGCCGCCGTCGCGACCTTTTCCTTCCGAGCCGTCTCCTCTCCGGCGGTGGCGGCCGTATGGATGTAGTCGAGGCGCATGCCGCGGATCGTCAAGTCGGCGACCCGGACGTTCTTCGCCTTTGGCGCGTATTCGAGCTCGCCGTTGCTGCCGAGAATCCCTCCGCGGATCTCGAGGTTGGCGCGCGCGATCATCGAGCGCAGCGCGTCGAGAGGGACCTTTTCGAGACGGTAGTTCGTGTGAATCCCGGGGAACGGCTCCGCGAGAAAATCTGCGTGACCGTCCAACACCGCGTGCCCGGACTCGAACACGATTCCTTCCGCGAAGACCGGAGAGGGGTACACGTGCTCGCGCGAATGGATGTTTCGGATGTTGTTCGCCCGGATGGTCAGGTGCGAAATGTGGAGGGGGTGCTTCGGGTCTTTATCGATGTAGACGACATCGCCTTCGTTCACCCGGAAGAGGTTGATCTTCAGCGGGTAGATGTGCTGGATCGCCGCCTGCCACCCCTTGTCTTTCATCGGCACCGCGTCGCGGTTCTCCGCCTGAAGCTGCGGCAAATTGATGTGGAGCTGCGGCCGGTCCATCAGGAAATCGGCGACAAGGTGCAGCGTCAGGAGCTCGCGCCACTGCACGCTCGCCTTCACGAGCGGCACGACGAGCACCGCCGGCTCCGGGTTCGCCTGCTGCCGGATGGTGAGGCCGCGGAGCGCGATCGAACCTCCGAAGAGCGAAAAGTGCAGCTTCGGGATCTGAACCGAATAGCCCTTCAGGCTCTGATTCATTTTCCGCTCCATCTGGCGGCGGAGCGGCTCGTCGACGAAGAACGAGGCAACAATCAGCAGGACGAGCAAGATCAGCAGTCCCGCGCCGACGCGGACGAGCGTCTTCCGCGAAAAGCGGCCGGCGCCCTTGAGCCCCCCGAAAGCGCCCTTCTTCCATTTCGAGCGGTTCCGCAACGGCTTTGATGCGCGATCGGGCTCTGACTTGCGGCTTGTGGACACGAATCCTCCAGTGCGGGGTCGGGGGCAAAGCGCGTGCCAGGTGGGCAGGGAAGCCGTAAGATGCGCGACCATGGCGCCTTCCCCGGAACCTGGCAGCGACCCCTCGCCCCTTCTCGAAGCGCGCGATGTGACCCGAACCTACCGCATGGGGGTGGAACGGGTGCCCGCGGTCCAGGACGTCTCGCTCCAGGTCCGCGCTTCCGAATTCGTCGCGCTCCAGGGGCCGAGCGGCTCGGGAAAGACGACGCTCTTGAACATCCTGGGACTTCTCGACCGCCCGGACGCGGGCACCCTGTTGATTGCGGGCCGGGAGGCGGGGGGCCTGTCGGAGAACGAGCGGGCGGACCTGCGGCGCGACCGCTTCGGTTTCGTCTTTCAGACTTTCAACCTGATCCCGGTGCTCTCCGCGCAGGAGAACGTCGCGTACCCCATGGCTCTCGCGGGCGTAGCTGCGGGGGAGCGGCGGACCCGCGCGGAACAGCTGCTCGCGGCGGTCGGACTGGAACAGAAAGCTTCGGTGCGTCCCGACCTTCTCTCCGGAGGGCAGCGGCAGCGCGTCGCGATCGCGCGGGCACTCGCGAACCACCCCGCCGTCGTCTTCGCCGATGAGCCCACGGCGAACCTCGATTCGAAGACGGCGGAGGACATCCTCGACCTCATGCGGGGACTCTGCGACTCGCGGCGCGTCGCATTTCTGTTCGCGACGCACGATCCGCGGGTGGTCGCGCGGGCCCGCCGGGTCGTTTCGCTGCACGACGGCCGCATCGAGTCCGACGTCGTCTCCCCGGAGGCGCCGCGGTGAGCTCTTTCGCCCTCGCATGGCGCAACCTGGTGCGGCAGCGCCGCCGCACCGCGCTCATGGGTGTCGTCGTGGCATTCGGCTTCGCCGCGTTCGCGCTCGCGGGAGGGTTCATCGCGCAGTCCTTCGAAGGCCTGCGGGAGGGCACGATCCGCAGCGTCGGCCAACTGCAGGCCGTCGACCGTCGGGCGGTTTCGTCGAGCGAGGAGACGACGCTCGAGTTCGGAATCACGGACGCCGCGCGGGCGCGGGCGATCGTCGCCCGGGATCCGGCGGTCGCTTCCGTTCTGCCGCGGAGCGACTTCGTCGGGCTCGCGACCAACGGAGCGAAGTCGATCCCGTACCTGGGCGTCGGTGTCGACCCCGAGCCCGAAGCCGCCGCGACCGGAGCGCGAGAGCTAGTCACGGTCGGCTCGTATCTTTCGGGAGACGGAGGCGACGGCGTGCTGCTCGGGACGGGCCTCGCCTCGGCGCTCGCGGTCCGTCCCGGCGACCGCGTCACCCTGATGGCGACCACGCCGGACGGCTCGTTGAACGCGGTCGACGGCGTGGTCCGCGGCCTGGTCGACGTGCGCATCAAGGAGCTGAACGACCGTTACCTCGCGGCGGGCGCCGGGCTGGTTTCGCGACTGCTGCAGAGCTCGGGGACCGTTTCGAAGCTCGTCATTTTCCTGAAACCCGGGGCCGACGAGGCGGCGGCGGCGCGGAGGATCGCCTCGGCGCTGTCGGCGGCCGGACACAACGTCACGCTGCGCAGCTGGCGGCAGCTCGCGGTGTTCTACGAGCAGGTGAAGCTCCTCTACGTCGGCATCTTCGGTTTTGTCGGGACGGTGCTCGTCGTGATCGTCATCCTGTCGGCCGCGATCGTGATGACGATGGCGGTGACGGAGCGAACCCGCGAGATCGGGACCCTTCGCGCTCTCGGGACGCGTCCTTCCGGAGTGCTGTGGATGTTTCTCGCCGAGGGGGTCGCGATCGCCGTGATCGGATGTGTGGCGGGAGCCGTGTTCGCGTTCATCGTCCGGGCGGTCTTGAACGCATGGGGTTTCACGCTGCCCCCACCGCCCGGCGGCACGCACGGGGAGCCGATCCACGTGCAGCTCTATCCGCTCGCGTACGCGGCGGGGCTCGTCGCGATGGTCGTGACGATGGGGATCGCGTCGTACTTCCCGGCGCGCCGCGCGGCGCGGCTGTCGATCGTGGAGGCGCTGGCGCATGTGTGAGTTCGGCGAAGGGCGAAGGGAGCGAGCCGGGGGCGAACGCGCTTCCGCCCGTTCGTATCTTTACGCTTTTGGCTTTACGCTTTAGGCTATAGGGAAGTCCCGAGCGTCCAGCGGCGTTAGCAGAAGCATGAGAGTTCTTCGCGCCGCGTGTGCTGTTTTCCTGTTCGCATTGACGGCCTCCAGCGCTCGCGCTCAGACGCCCGCGCAGGTTCAGTCCTGGCTCGAGGCGATCGACGCGACGCGTAACGCGTTCGAGGAGGCCGTGATCACGGCGCGGGCCACCCGGATCGTCAACGGAGCGCCATCGGGGAGCGCGGATTTCGATATCTACACCAAGGGGCGCGATCGCGGACTGATCGTGTTTCGCGGCGGCAAGAACAGCGGGCGCAAGATCCTGACCTCGGGCGACCGCATGTGGCTGCTCGTGCCCGGTGCGACCAACCCTCTGCCCATCACTCCGAACCAGCGGCTCCTCGGGGGCGCTTCGATGGGAGACGTCGCCCGGCTGCGCTTCGCGGAGGATTTCCGCGCGACGGCGCGTTCCGGGACGGAGACCGTGAACGGCCGGCAGTGCCGCGTTCTCGATCTGCAGGCGAAGTCGCCGAAGGCCGCCTATCCGAAAGTGGTGCTCTGGTACGACGAGGCGGCGCGCCTCCCCGCGAAGGTCCTCTTTCTGCTCCCCTCCGGCAAGGAGGCGAAGGAAGTCACATTCGCGAAATTCCGGACTTCGGGAGGAAAGACCATCGTCTCGGAGATGGACATTCGGGACCTTCTCGCCCGGGAAGCGAATGCGGTGACGCGGCTCGAATACCGGGACTACAAGCCGGCACGGCTTCCCGACAGCATTTTCACCCCGGAAGGCGCACTCGGGTTCAGCTGATCGGCCCGCTCTCAGCCGGCGTCCTTCCCCCAGAGCCTTCGGATCGCGAAACGGATCGTTCGCTCGCCGGCGAGCCGTCCCGCGATCCGCCCGAGCGCGGGACTGAGCACGAGCCGCCGGAGCGCCGCGCTCCATGCGAACCTGCGCGAGAAGCGGCGGCGCCACGCCTCCTCGTAAGCGGCGAGGTACCGTCCCGCGGCGAGCCTTCCTTCGAGCAGCGCCAGCGCTGTCTCCGCTGCCAGGATTCCCGTGAAGAGAGCGGCGGCCTGCCCCTGCCCCGAAAAAGGATCGATCACGCCCGCCGCGTCTCCCGCCATCAGCATCCCGTTTTCCGTGGGGGGCTTCGAGGTGAAGACCGCCGGAACCGTGCCCAGAAATCCGCGGGGCCCCGGGCGCATCGGGCGCAGGGCCTCGTCGAGCGCGGGGTTCTCCAGCCGGGCGGCGCCGAGGACGTCCTCCCAGCCGCCGCCAATCTTCCGGCGGTGCGCCTCGGACACGACGCCAGCGAGGTTCACCGCGCCGCCCTCGACGCGCGAAAGGCCGCAGTAGCCGCCGGGAAAGAGGTACAGGCGGACCCGCCCCTTGAGCGCCGACGTGTCGCCGACATAGTCGCGGCTCCAACCGAAGAACCGGGAGCGTTCCAGAAAACGGCGGTCGAGGCGGCGATCGAGGGTGTCCCACCGGCCCCAGGCGCCGACGACCGCGCGGGCGTTCGCCGTCTCGCGCACACCGTCCGACGCGAACGTCACCGAGAAGCCGGCCGCCGGTGAACCCGTCGTCGCCACGACGCGGGTCGCGAAACGCACGTCCGAACCGGCGTTGCGCGCCCCGTTCGCGAGGAGGTCGTCGAGTCGGAACCGCGAGATGCCGAGCGCGGGCGTCGGCAGCCGGAAGTGAACCGCCGCGCCCCGCGCCGGATGCACCGCGCCCTCCGAGATCCGCTCGGGGAGGCAGGCTTCCAGGGCGGCCGTCTGCCTGAGGCGCGCGATCGAGTCGAGCGCGTCCCCGGAAAGAAATTCCCCGCAGACTTTCGCGCGCGGGAACCGGTCTTTCTCGAGAACAAGGACTCCGCATCCGGCGGCCGACAGCACGGTCGCCGCCGCGGAGCCGGCGGGACCCGCCCCGATGACGATGGCGTCCCAGGTCTTCACGCCCCGGGTCCCGAGATCAGCAGGCGGAACGGAAAGACCCGCTCGACCCGGGACCCCGGGACCGCGCTCTGCGCGATCTCGCGGGCTTCGTCCTTCGTATACGCCTGCCGCACGGAGGTCTGGCCGTCCAGCAGGGATACGCGGCTCTCGAAGACGATCCGTCCGGCGATCGAGACGAAGATCCAGGGGAACAGATGCCGCCGCAAATCGAGGATCGCGAAGCCCCGGCGCGAAACGCGTGCGAACTCCCGGAGGAGAGCGCGATTCTCCTCCGGGGAAAAGTGGTGAAACATCAGCGTCGAGACGACCCAGTCCGCGGCGCCGTTTGCGAGAGGGAGCGCGAAGGCATCCGCGGCGAGCGCGGGCAGATCGACCCCTCGCCACGCGCGGCCCGCGGCGAGATGGCGCCATTGGAGATCCACCGCGACGACTGTCGCCCGATGCCCCGCGCGCGCGAGCCGCCGGACGAGCGCCCGCGTCACGGCTCCGGAGCCGGCGCCGACGTCGAGCACGACGACCCTCTCCTCCCGTCCGCCGGTCATGCGCGACAGAAGGTGCGTCTCGATGGCTTTCGAGCCGCCCCACTTCTCGTTGACGAGCTCCAGGTCCCGCAGCGACCGCGCCATCTCCTCCGCGGGAAGCGTGACGTCGTCGAGGATTTCCCGGGCCGGCCGCCGCGGCGGGACGAGGAAACTCCGTCCGTCTCGGTGCCCCAAGGCAGGCCTAGAGTCTGCTGACGACCAGGGCGCTATTCTTGGAGCCAAATCCGATGCAGTTGCAGAGAGCGTGCTCCACCGACGCGGCGCGCGCGGTGTTCGCGACGTAGTCGAGGTCGCACTCGGCGTCTCTGTGGTCGAGGTTGATGGTGGGAGGAAGAAAGCCGTCGCGCATCCCGAGGAGCGTGGCCGCGACTCCTGCGGCGCCGCACGCGCCCTGCGGATGACCGATCATCGACTTGATCGAGGAGCCCGGCAGTTTCGCGGCCGCGTCTCCGAACGCGAGGCGCACCGCGCGCGTCTCCACCCGGTCGTTCAACTGCGTCGAGGTTCCGTGGTACGCGAGGTACCCGATCGCCTCCGGCGGCAATCCGGCTTCGCGCAGGGCGAGTGTCATCGCGCGCGCGGGCTCCTCTCCCGTCTCGTCGAGACGCACCCGGTGGTGCGCGTCGCAGGTGGCGCCGTAGCCGCGGATCTCGCCGTACACCCGCGCGCCGCGGGCGCGCGCCCGGTCGAGGTCTTCCAGCACGAACATCCAGGATCCCTCCGCGAGCACGAACCCGTCGCGGTCAGAGGAAAACGGCCGCGAGGCCCGGATGGGGTCCCCTTCGCGCGCCGTCGAGACGATCCGCATCATCGCGAACCCCTCCATGATGCCGCGGACCACCGTGGCGTCCACTCCGCCGGCGAGGAACACGTCCGCGGTCGCGAACTTGATCGCCCGGAAAGCGTGGCCGAGCGCGTCCGTCGAAGAGGCGCACCCGGTCGAGAGGACGTGCGAGAGCCCCCGCAGCCCGAAGTGCATCGAGAGTTCCGACGAGAGGGTCCCGATCGTGCCGGACGGTATCGAGTAAACGGACGCCTTCTTGACCTGGTTCGTGTAGTAGAGGTGGTACATCCGTTCCGAGAACTCGATCGGACCGCCTCCCGTCCCGAGGATCACGCCCATCTCCCGCCGTTCGTCGAGCGAGAGCGTCTGCGTGTCGATCCCGGCATCTTCCAACGCTTCGGACGCCGCGGCGATAGCCATCGGGACGGCGCGCGACACATGCCGGATGTCTTTGGCGCCGACCCACGCCGCGGGGTCCAGGCCCTTCACCTCGCCGGCGATGGTCGCGGGCAGCCCCTCGGGATCGAAGAGCGAGATTCGTCCGACGCCGCTCCGCCCCTGCCGCAGCGCGCTCGCGTACTCTTCTCGCCCGTTCCCGTTCGGTGACAGGCACCCGATGCCCGTGATTGCGACGCGGCGGCCGGTCATGGCTCGATAGTAACAACCGGATTCCGGCGGACCTTCCGCCTTCCCGATGTCCAGGGCGCTTGACCGCGAGCTCGAACGCGCGGGGTTACGGGGGCGCGTTCTCCGAGAACCAGCGATCGAGCACCCGCAGGAGCCGGAGCGGGACGAATTTCACGAGCGCGTCCGCATGGAGGTTCCCCGGCAGGTCGAGGTGTACGTAGTCGACCGGCGGAGCCGCGGCCTTCGCGAGCAGGCGGCCGTGCGACGGCGCCACGAGCCAGTCTCCTTCCGCGGTGATGATGAGCTTCGGGATCAAGAGGGTCGCGAGCGACTCGGCGACGTCCTGCCGCCGGGCGAAGGGGGCCCCGGCGGACATGCGCGGCATCTGGACCGCCTTCCGCAGGCTGACCTGTTTCCGGGCGCCCGCGGACCAGGGGCGCGGGCGGAGCGTCTTCAAGTCGGCCGGCGACGAGATCATCGCGAGCGCGCGGCAGGGCAGATGCGGAAACTGGCCGAGAGTGGCCGCCGCGATCGACCCCCCCAGGGACAGGCCGAGCACGGCGAAGCGCGCATAGGGACGCCCCTCCCCGACGAGCTGGTCGATGACGGCTTTCAGATCGAGGCCCTCGAAGGCTCCGAACGAATAAGCGCCCCCGCTGTCCCCGTGCCCGCGGAAGTCGAGAGCGGCGACGTCGTATCCGCGCCGCACGTAATGGCTCGCGAGAAACAGGTTTTCGCGGGCGAGCCGCGTGCGCCAGAAGCCCGGCGCGAGGATGAGAAGCTCCGCCGACGGGCGCCGCCACCACGTGTACGCGATCGGCGTGTCGTCCGCCGCGCGGAGCCGCCGCTGAAGGACTTCCGCGGTCAGGCGCGCGCCCGCGCTCATCGCGAGAGGAGCAGGCAGGAGACGACGGACCCCTCCGCCAGTCGCCCGGTCCCGGCGGGCACCGAGATGAGCGCGTTCGCTTGGCCGTGCGCGGCGAGATCGTGGCTTCCGGAGGTGCGGAGCGGCTCGACCCGAGCCTCGCTGCTGGATCGGTCGAGCGCGGCGTCGTGAAAGCGGTCGCGTTCGCCGGCGGGCGCGAGCGCGCGCGTCAGAAAGGCCGCGACCCGCGGCGCAGCGGGCTCAGAGTCTCCTTCGAACCGCCCCAGCGCCTCGCGCGCGAAGACATGGAAGCCGACCGCGGCCGACACGGGGTTGCCGGGAAGCCCGATCCAGAACACGTTCCGGCGCCGGCCGACCGCGATCGGTTTGCCCGGCTGCATCGCCACGCGGTGGAACAGGATTTCGAACCCGGCCGCCTCCGCCGCCGGCGGGAGAAGATCGAGGTCTCCGGCCGACACTCCACCGGTCGTGATCAGGAAATCCTCCTGCTCGCCGGCGCGGGCGAAGAGGAGGCCGACCTCGGCCGGCGTGTCGGCGACCGCGGGAGCCCGCCGGGCCGTCCAGCCGAGCGCCGCGCACTCCGCGAGGAGCATCGGACCGTTCGAGTCGCGCAGTCGTCCCGGTTCCGGGGCGGCCGCGCCGCGGACCACTTCGTCCCCGGTGACGGCGACAGTCACGCGCGGCGCCCGGAAGACGCGGATGGGGTCGTGGCCCGCGAGCGCGGCGAGCGCGACGTCTCCGGGCGCGAGCCGCCGGCCGGCGGGGACCAGCGCCGCGCCGGCGCGCACGCTTTCGCCCCGGAGCCGGATGTGAGCGCCGGGCCTCGCTGCGTCCTCGAAGCGCACGCGCCCGTTTTCGCGGACCGACCGTTCGACCGGCACGATCGCTTCCGTTCCGGGCGGCAGAGGCGCGCCGGTCATCACGCGAACGACCTCGCCTGCTGAGATCGGAGGGGGAGGCGCGGACCCGGCGGCGACGAGCCCCGGCCGTTCGGGCAGCTCGACGCCCCGCGCGACGTCCGAGACTCGAACCGCGTATCCGTCCATCGCGGAGGTGTCGAAGGGAGGCCAGTCCACGTCCGAGCGCACCTCGCGCGCGAGGACGCGGCCCCACGCGTGCTCGAGCGCCACGTCCTCTTCTCCTCCGGGCGAGAGAGCGCCGGCGAGCAGGGAGAGGGCCGCGGTCACCGTCAGCACGCCCGGATTCTAGACGGCGCCGCGCCTCGCGCGTTGTCCGGCCGGGGAGAGCCCCCCGGCGTTTGGTACGATCGAGGCACCCCCCTATGGAGAAAAAGTTCGAGTACCGGGGTGACCTCGCGGTCACGCCGCTCGCCGAGATCCTCGCGACGATTCACCGCTATCGCGTTCCCGGAGTGATCACGGCGTCGCGCGAGGGGCGCGTCCGGCGGATCTACCTCGATGACGGACTGGTCGTGTTTGCGACCTCGAACGAGCGGGAGATCAGCCTTGGTTTTTATTTATTGAAGCGCGGGCTCCTGAAGCCCGAAGCGGCGAAGGAGGCGGAGGAGCGCAGGACCCGGGAAGGGCTGCGCCTCGGCCAGGTGCTCCTCCAGATGGGGTTCTTAACGCCCGAGAAGCTGAACGAAGCCGTGGACGGGCAGATCCGCGAGATCCTCTGGGGCGCGTTCGAATGGGAAACGGGCGACGTGCTCTTCGAGATCGGCGGCAAGAGGACGGGCGAGCTCGTGCGTATCGACGCCCCCATTCCGCTCGTGATTCTCGAAGGCGTCCGGCGGTCCGCGGACGTCCGCCGCCTGATCCTGAGGCTTGGGAGCTCCAATACTGTCCTCGAGCGGACGCGCAACTCGTTGATCGATCTATTCACCGGTCCCGAGCGCCAGTACTACGAGGCGATCGACGGCAAGACGCCGCTCCAGCACCTGGCGAAGCGTGGTGCGGGGAGCGTCTCCGAGAACGCGCGGATCCTCTACGCCTTCTTCTGCCTCGGGCTCGTGCGCAAGGTGCGGGGCTCGGGCGCGGGCGCGCGGCGGATCCAGTACAAGACCGAGGGCGGGTCGCTCGGGAGTTAGACTCCACTCGCATGCCGATTTACGAGTACGTCTGTCAGAAGTGCGGCCGAAAGACCGAGGTCATCCAGAGCCACTCGGACCCCCCGCCGAAGAGGTGCCCGCACTGCGGCGGCGCGGTGAAAAAGGCGTTCTCCGCCCCGGCCATCCAGTTCAAGGGGAGCGGTTTCTACATCACCGACTACGGGAAGGGCGATTCCGGCGCCGCGAACAAGGGTGGCGAGGGCTCGGACAAGTCGGAACGGGCGGAAAAGACGGAGAAGTCGGACAAGGCCGAAAAGTCCGAAGCCGCCGGCAAGTCCGAGTCCGCGGGGAACTCGGAGAAGGCCGACAAGGGGTCGAAGAAAGACTCTCCCGCCCCGGCGAAGAGCGACTCGAAAGGCGAGAAGAAGAGCACGGCGCGAAAAGCAGGCGACTGAGGCGCTACCGATTTCTTCAGACCAGTGGACCGCGAAGTACCGCGGCCGTCTCGCTCCCGGTGGTCGCCCGGCTCCCGGCTCTAGAGTTTCAACCCCCGCAGATACTCGCGAAACGGGGGGCCGAGGTCCGTCCGCGACAGCGCGATCTCGACCGTCGCCTTCAGAAATCCCAGCTTATCTCCGGCGTCGTAGCGCGTCCCTTCGAAGAGATACCCGTCGATCGGCCTCTTCGCGAGGAGCGCCTTCAGGCCCGACGTCAGCTGGATCTCGCCGCCGACGTCCGAGCGCGTGGCCTCCAGGATTCCGAAGATTTCGGGGGGCAGCAGGTACCGTCCGATGATCGCGAGGTTGCTGGGCGCCTTGTCCGCGGGAGGCTTCTCGACCATGTCGGAGAGCGCCACCACCCGGTCCTCGACCCGTTCGCCGGCGACGATCCCGTACTGGTGCGTCTGCGACGCCGGGACTTCCTGCAGGGCGATCACCGGATTCCCGCGCCGTTCGTAGAGCCGGATCATCTGGCCGATGCAGGGGTCGTCCGCGACCACGATGTCGTCGGAGAGCAGAACGGCGAACGGCTCGTTTCCGACGAGATCCCGTGCCTGGAGGACCGCGTGGCCGAGGCCCAGCGCCTGCGCCTGGCGCACGGAGGAGATCCGCGCCAGGGAGGAGACCTCGCGCACCTGCCGCAGAAGATCTTTCTTGCCGCGCTCCTCGAGCGCCCGCTCGAGCTCGAACGAGAGGTCGAAGTGGTCCTCGAGCGAGCTCTTCCCGCGGCTGGTGACGAGAACGATTCGCTCGATGCCCGCCTCGACCGCTTCCTCGACCACGTACTGCACGAGCGGCTTGTCGACCAGCGGCAGCATTTCCTTCGGCTGCGACTTCGTCGCGGGGAGAAAGCGCGTGCCGAGGCCGGCGGCGGGAAACACGGCGACGTGGACGGAGCTCATCGGGCCAGGAAGGTATCAGGGAGGGACGGTAATCGGAAATCGGCCCGAAGTCGCGTAAAATGATGAGTTCGATGAGCAGCGACGCAGCGTTCTTCCGGCAACTCACCTCCGAGCTCGAAGCCCGGGGCCGGCTCGCGCTTGCCACGGTGACGGAGACCCGGGGCTCCGGGCCCTCCCGGGTCGGCCGCCGCTTCCTGGTTTTCGAAGACGGCAGCTTCTCAGGGACGATCGGCGGCGGTCCCTTCGAAGCGCTGGTGATCGCTGACGCGGCGGCGCTGTTCCGCGAGGAGTCCGGTCCGGGCCGCTTTCTCAAGTGGTACGACTTCTTCGAGAGAGAAATCGCTCCGGGCCAGGACCGCGAGATGACGAACATGATCTGCGGAGGCTCTGCGCGCGTCTCAGTCGAGGTACTCCGGGCAGCGCCGTCGCTCGTCATTCTGGGCGGCGGCCACGTTGGCCTGGCGCTTGCTCGCCTTGCTCTTCCATTGGGCTACCAGGTCACCGTCGCCGACGACCGCGAGGAATATTCGCGTCCCGGGCGCTTCCCGGCCGAGGCCGCGGTCGTGCGGACCGGGCGCGACTACTCTCTGCCGGGTGAAGCGGTTCTCCCCGGGCGCGAACGGTACGTGGCGGTCGTCTCCCGCTGCTGGGAGAGCGATCTCGCCGCGCTGCGCCCGTGGCTCGCCGAGGGGGCGCCGCAGGCTCGTTACCTGGGGCTGATCGGCTCCTCGCGGAAGGTGCGGGGCGTGTTCGAGAAACTGTCTGAGGAAGGCGTGCCCTCGGAGACGCTTTCCCGGATCCACGCTCCGATCGGGCTTTCGATCGGGGCCGTCACACCCGAGGAGATCGCGATCGCGATCCTCGCCGAGATGATTGCGGTGCGCCGCGGCGCGGCGGAGAAGGAGAAGACGTCCCGCCGTCCTGCCGAAGCCGGTGCGTCCCGCGGGCGGCGGGAGGATCCATCCGCTTGAGTCCACTCCGGGCATTGCGATTCGGTCTCGTGAGCGCCGTTCTCCTCTTCGCGCTTTCGCCTGCCGGCGTCGCCGCGACCTGGTGGCGCCTGCCGGTCTGGGGAGCCGAGGTGCGAGTGCTGACAGCCGACCCGTTCGACAGCCGCACCGTCTATTGCGGCACCTCCCGCGGCAACTTCTACGGGTCCGAGGACGGCGGGGCGACGTGGAAGTCTCTCCGATCGGGCCCGGCGTTCCCCGGGTACGTCGTCACCGGTCTCGTCGCCGACCACGCGGCGCCGGGGCGCCTGTGGGCGTCACTCGCGGGGCAGTACGCCGGCGGGATCGTCGCGCGCAGCGATGACAAGGGGGAAAACTGGACGATCCTCGCGATCTGGAAGACCGTCGTCGCGACGCGCGCTCTCGCTCTCTCTCCAGAAGAGACGACCCCGCGCCTCCTCGCCGTCGGCGGCGATGACGGCGTCCATCTCTCGCGCGACGGCGGCGCCACGTGGGTCCACACGGGCGAGGGTACGGAGGGACTGTTCCAGGTCGAGTCCCTCGCCTTCGATCCGCGCGACGCCCGCACCCTCTACGCCGGAACCTGGCGGCAGGCGTTCCGGACCCGCGACGGCGGCGCGACGTGGGCGCGCATCGCGGAGGGGATGGTCCTGGACGCCACGGTTTACGCGTGGGACTTCGACGCGGCGAACACGAAGGACGTCTGGGTTTCGACCTGCGGCTGGGTCTACCGGACCCGCGACGGCGGCGACCGCTGGACGCGATTCAAGAACGGGTTCACGAATCGCCGCTCGCACACGATCCGCCGCGACCCGAACCGGCCCGGGGTCGTCTACGCCGCCACCGTCGGGGGCCTGCATCGGTCGCTCGACGACGGCGAGACGTGGGCACGCGTCTCCCGTGAGTCGCTCGTCGTCACCGCGCTCGAAATCGACCGCCGCTCGGGCCGGCTCTACGTGGGCACCGAGGGAGAGGGCGTGTTCTACTCCGACGACGGGGCCGTGACTCTCAAGAGCGGCTCGGTCGGGCTCGCGGAAGGCCGCGTGTCCGATCTCGTGGCCGACCCGAACGATCCCACCCGGATGCTGTTCTTCCGCGCGTACGGCGGCGACGAAAGCGGGGTCTGGGAGGCGCAGGGCATGCGCGTGCGCCGCGTCTCGCGCGACCCGCTGCCCGCCGCCGCGTCGCTCGCGGCGTTCCGCGACGGCGACGGGAAGACCGTCCTCGTCCTTTCGTCGTCTTCCGGGGTCCGGATTTCCAGAGACGGCGGGGCGCGGTGGGCAGCGCCGGCGCCGCCGCCTCCCGGCGTCCCTCTCTCGCTCTTCGGCCAGCCGTTTGTCGCGCCCGTGCTCGTCACTTCCGCCGGCGTCTTCAAGATGGCCGAGGGCGGCCGCGGGTTCCACCCGATTTCCGGGTCGCCCTCCGCGCCGATCGGCGCCGAGCTTCTGCAGGACGCGGGCGGGGCGCCGATCCTCGAGGTCCGAACGGCGGACGGGCTCTTCCGGTGGAACGGCCAGAGTTGGAACAATCGCAAGCAGGGCGTACTCAAGGGCGGCATGTTCCTGCAGGGCGGCGCCGCGACCGGACCCGCGCCGCAGTACAGCTCCCTCGAGGACAAGGAAGGCACGCTCGTCTGGGAAGAGGGCGGCAGGCGGGTCGCGTTGACGAGCCCGCGCCCCGGCCTGGCTCTCGCGACCGCGGCTTCGGCTCCCGGCGGGCGTCTCTACGTCGGCACGACCGGAGACGGGCTTTTTCTCTTCGAACCCTGAGAAAAAGCTGTGAGCTGAGAGCTCGTCACTTCACGTTCAGGAACCGAAGCGTCGCTCCCGCCGTGATCTTCTCCCGTGCCGCCAGCCCGCCCGCGATCTCGAGGACGCTCGAGGCCGGAGCTTCGGGCCCATAGTTGTCACAAGGGTCGGCCTTGCAGGGCGGCGTGCCGGCGTTGACGAAGAGCACCTTTCCGTTCGCGTCGAGCCAGATCATGTCGAGCGGGATCATGGTGTTCTTCATCCAGAACTTGTGCACGCCCGCGTCGGGAAACAGAAAAAGCATCCCGCTCTTTTCGGGCAGGCTCTCCCGGTACATGAGGCCCTGCGCCTGCTCCTCGGGAGTCTTCGCGAGCTCCAGCCGATAGACCGAGCCGGACGGGAACTGGACGCGAGGGCCCGCGGCGACCGAGACCGGGGAGGGAGAGACGGACCCGGCGGAAGCCGCGGGCCCGCCCGCGCGCTGGCACCCGACGACGGCGGCGGCGCCGGCGATCGAAGACGCCAGCGCCAGGAGGAGGGCGGGTGTGGCGCCCGCTCTCATGGCGCTTCGACTTCCGCCGGCTCTCCTCCCTCTTCGTAGAGGTCTTCCTTGCGGACCAGGTTGTACTTCTTCGCGTAGTAGCGGAAAGAGCGGAAGGACATTCGCAGGAGCTCGGCCGCCTTGGTCTGCACGCCTTCCGAGCGGTCGAGCGCCTCCCGCATCAGGCGTTTTCCAACGGCCTCGAGATACGCCTCGAGATTGATCCCCTCGGCGGGCAGGCTCTCGAAATCGGGGACGCGGGTGCGCACTCCGAGTGCGATCGACTCGGGCAGGCTCGACGCGGTGATCACGGGCCCGGCCTCGAGAGCGACCGTTCGCTCGAGCGTGTTCTCGAGCTCCCGGACGTTTCCCGGCCACGGGTACGCTTCGAGCAGCCGCATCGCTTCGGTCGAGATCTTTTTCTCCGGGATCTTCTGCTCCTTGCAGACCTTCACGATGAAATGTGAGGTCAGGGGAGCGATGTCCTCGACGCGCGACCGCAGCGACGGAAGGACGATCGGGATCACGTTGATCCGGTAGAAGAGGTCCTCGCGGAACTTCCCTTCGCTGACGAGCTCGGTCAGGTCCTTGTTCGTCGCCGCGATGATTCGCACGTCGACGCTCGTTTCCTCGTTGCCGCCGACTTTGCGGATGACCTTCTCCTGGATCGCGCGCAGGAGCTTCACCTGCATCGTCGGAGTGGTCTCGGAGATCTCGTCCAAGAAGAGCGTCCCGTTGTCCGCTTCGGTGAACAACCCGCGCTTCTCCTTCACCGCGCCCGTAAAGGCGCCGCGCTCGTGCCCGAACAGCTCGGATTCGAGGAGTGTTTCGGGCAGCGCACCGCAGTTAATGGAAACGAATTTCCTCTCCTTCCGGATCGACGTGTAATGGATCGCCCGCGCGATGAGCTCTTTTCCGGTCCCGCTCTCGCCGGTTAAGAGCACCGTCGAGGAGACTTTTCCGATCCGTTCGACGGTCCGGAAGATCTCCTGCATTCGCGAGCCCTTCCCGATGATGTTCGCGAAGGTGTACTTGGCGGCGAGCTCCTGCTTGAGATACACGTTTTCGTCGTGGAGCGCCTTTTCTCCGAGCGCGCGATCCACGATCATCGCGAGCTCTTCGACGTTGAACGGCTTGGCGATGTAGTCGACGGCGCCGGCCTTCATCGCTTCGATCGCGTCCGAGGTGGAGGTGTGGGCCGTGATCATGATGACCGGAGTCTTCGGGTTCTCCGCCTTGACCTTCCGCAGCAGGTCGAGCCCGTTGCCATCGGGCATCTTGATGTCGGAGAGGATCAGGTCCGGATTCGAGCGCGCGGCGCCCGCGGTGCCCTCCGCGAAGGAGGACGCGGTGATCACCTCGAAGCCCCGCTTGTGGAAGAAGATCGCCAGCATGTCGCGGATCGAGGACTCGTCGTCGACGATCAGAAGGCGCGGACCGCTCATGCGGTTCCCGTGCGGCCGTCGCGTGCGGGCCACGGGTCGATGAGCGGAGCGGCGATGGAAGGCCGGTCGGCAGGCGGGGTTGCGGTGGCGCGACGCGGCAGGAGCACGGTCACGGTCGTGCCTTCCCCGGGGATCGATTCGGCATCAATGGCGCCTCCATGGTCTTCCACGATTCTTCGGACAATCGCCATTCCAAGGCCCGTCCCTCCGTCAAACGCCGTCGAAAACGGCGTGAACAGACGGGCGAGCTCTTCTTCACTCATACCCCGGCCGGTGTCGATGAATCGGATGCTATACCAGGCATCTTCTTCCCGACCGACGACGCGCAGGCTGCCGCCCGCGGCCATCGCGCGCACCGCGTTCTTCGCGACGTTGTACACGATTTGCCGGATCTGATCGCGGTCGCCCGAGAGCTGCGAGGACGCGGGGAAGACTTCCACCTCGATCCGATGGCCGTCGGAGACCTCGTCCGAGAGCCGGAACAGGTCCATGACTTCGGCCAGATTCACCGCAATGTCGAACTCGGCGACACGCCGCTCCTGAGGGCGCACGAAGCGCAGAAAGTCTTCCAGGATCTTGGAGAGGCGGTTCGACTCCGAAACGATGATCTCCATCAGCCGCTTCTCGGCGGAACCGACGGAGAGGTCCTTCGAGAGCACCTGCACGGAGCCGGAGATCGACGCCAGCGGGTTGCGGATCTCGTGCGCGATGCCCGCCGCAAGCTCGCCGACGGCCGCGAGCTGCTCGTTGAAGCGAGCGCGCCGCTCGAGCTTCTTGATCTCGGTCAGGTCCTGGAAGAGGATCAAAGTTCCCTCTTCCTCGCCTGCGGATTCCTTCAGCACGCGCAGCGAGAACCCGACGACGCGGCGCGCGTTCTGCCGGTCGATCTCGACTTCTCCGCGGTACGTCTCGCGCCCGCGGGCGCGGCTGCGGATCTCCGTCCATTCGTCCGGAAAGACGAATCCGAAGTCGGAGATGGGCATCCCCGGGGCCGCCGCCGGGTCGATCCCGAGCAGGTCGCCTCCCGCGCGGTTCAAAAACGTGATGCGCTGGTCGGCGTCCGTGGTCATGAGCCCGGAGGACATGGTCGCGATCACGTTTCCGTGAAGGCTCTGAAGGCGCTGCAACGCGCGTTGCCGCAGCTCGAGCTCGACTTTCGCCGCGAGGAGCTTCTCGGACAGGTAGGAAACCATGAACGCGACGCCGTAAAAGCCCGCGACCGTGATGGCGAGGTTGAAGCGGATGCGGGCCGTGCTCCACTCCGAAACGGGGGCGAGCGGCGGGGGAGGGAGCACCCCGTAGGCCATGAGCTGCACCATCCCGCCGTAGAGGATCGCGGCTACGGTCGCGATGGTGACGGCGCCCTTCCGGTACAGGAGAAAGCCGCACGCGCCGATGACGACGAGATAGAGGAAGTTGAAAACGGAGTCGGGGCCGCCCGAGGAGTAGACGAGGACGGTCGCGATGGCGACGTCGGCAAGGAGCTGGATGTAAGCGGAAACCCGGGGCGGGAGGCGCCTTCCGAGCGTCCAGTGAAAGAGCGCGAGCAGTACGGACGCCGCCGTGAGCGCGTAAAGGAACGTGATCTCGATGTGGATCCCGGCGCCGGCCTGGACCAGGATCGCGGAGAGCAGGATCAGGCAGAGAACGACGATCCGGATCGTCGTCAGCCAGCCGGTGGACCTCCTGAGGGAATCAGGCACGCGTTAGCCGGGGACGGGCAAACGGCGAATGGCGAGGGCGGGTGAGATTCTGCCTGCGCCTTTCGCCCTTCGCCTCACGCCATTCGACGGAACCGGGAGCTCTTCACCCGATCTTGTTGATGAGGGTGAACATCGGCAGGTACATCGCGATGACGATGCCGCCGATGATGATCCCGAGGATGAAAATCATGACGGGCTCGAGGAGCTTGACGAGCCCGGCGACCGCGGCATCCACCTCGTCCTCGTAGAAGTCGCCGATCTTGTTCAGCATCTGGTCGAGGGCGCCGGTCTGCTCGCCGACTCCGATCATCTGGACGACCATGTTCGGGAAGATCCCCGCGTCGCGCAGCGGCTCGACGATTGTCTTGCCGCCCTCAACGGCCTTCCGGACTTCCTGGATCGCGTCCTCGACGATCGCGTTGCCCGAGGTCCGGGCGGTGATGTCGAGTGCTTCCAGGATCGGAACGCCCGAAGAGGTCAGCGTCGCGAGCGTCCGGCAGAAACGTGCGACGGCGATTTTCTTCATGATCATGCCGAGCACCGGCAGCTTCAGGACGAACCCGTCAATGACGCGCCGCCCCCGGTGGGTCGCGTAGTACCGCTTGAAGAGGTAGATGAAGGCGGCGATGCCGATCAGGAAGAAGATGAAGTAGCGGGCCAGAAAGTTCGAGGCGAGTATGACCATGCGGGTCGGGAACGGGAGCTCGGCCCCGAGGCTCGTGAAAAGGGCGGCGAACGTCGGAATGACCTTCAGCAGGATGACGGCGACCACGATCATCGCGATCACGATGACGGCGACCGGGTAGATCAGCGCCGACTTGACCTGCGAGGAGAGCTTGACCGACTTTTCGATGTAGACCGAGAGGCGCTGCAGGATCGTGTCGAGAATACCGCCCGCCTCGCCGGCGGCGATCATGTTCACGTACAGGTTGTTGAACGCCTTCGGGTGACGGCGCATCGCGTCGGCGAGCGTCGACCCGGCCTCGACGTCCTGCCGGACCTGCAGGAGGATGCGCTGGAAATTCTTGTGCTCCTGCTGGTTCGCGAGGATCTCGATGCACTGCACCAGCGGAAGACCGGCGTCGATCATGACCGAGAACTGGCGGGTGAAAACCGCGAGCGTTTTCGGCGGGACCTTGCGGCCGACCTTGGTGAGAGAGATCTCCTTGCCGCGCTCCCGGATGCCGGTGACGACGATGTTCTGGCGCCGCAGCGAGGCGAGCGCGACGTCCTTCGTATCGGCGGCGAGCACGCCCTCCTGGACCAGCCCGGTGCGGTTTCGGCCCTTCCAGACGTAATTCGGCATGATCGGCTCCTTGCCTACCTGCTCAAGCGCGCTTGCCGGCGGTCGCGGCCGGCGGAGCGACGTTCAGCCCGGATCCACGATTGATCAGCTCCTGAAGCTCGTCCGGGTTTGACGAGCGCGAGAGAGCGATCTCCAGAGTGATCAGCTTGCGGTGGAAGAGAGTCGCAAGCGACTGGTTGAACGTCTGCATTCCGAACTTCGACTGTCCGGTCTGCATCATCGAATAAACCTGGTGAATCTTGTCTTCGCGGATCAGGTTTCGGATCGCGGCGTTCGGGATGAGGATCTCCATGGCCATCGCGCGGCCCTTGCCGCTCGCGCGCTCCAGGAGCGACTGGCAGAGAATGCCCTCTAGCACGAACGAGAGTTGGGTCCGGATCTGGGTCTGCTGGTGCGCCGGGAAGACGTCGATGATGCGGTTGATCGAGGACGTCGCGGAGTTCGTATGCAGGGTCGCGAGCGTCAGATGGCCCGTCTCCGCGATGCGAAGGGCCGACTCGATCGTTTCGAGGTCGCGCATTTCGCCGACCAGCACCACGTCGGGGTCTTCGCGGAGAACGGACTTCAGCGCGTTCGGGAAGGAATGCGTGTCGGCGTGCAGCTCGCGCTGGTTGACGATGCACTTCTTGTGCGAGTGCAGGAATTCGATCGGGTCTTCGATCGTGACGATGTGGAGCTGCTTCTCGCGGTTGATCCGGTCGAGCATCGCGGCGAGAGTCGTCGTCTTTCCGGAGCCCGTCGGGCCCGTGACGAGGATCAGCCCGCGCGGCTTGTCGCACAGGAGCTCGACGACCGGAGGAAGGCCGAGCTCGCGGAACCCCAGGATCTCGTAAGGAATCTGCCGGTAGACGCCGCCGACCGCGCCGCGCTGAAAGAAGTTGTTCGCGCGAAAGCGGGCGAGACCCTTGACGCCGAAAGAGAAGTCGAGCTCGAGGTTTTCCTCGAAACGGTGCTTCTGGGTGTCGGTTAAGACCGAGTACGCGAGCTGCTTGGTCTCGGCGACCGTCAGCGGCGGATACGGGAGGGGGATCAGGCGGCCGTCGAGGCGCACCATTGGCGGAGAATTTGTCGTGAGGTGGAGATCGGACGCCCCCATCTCGACCATCTGCTTCAAGAGCTGGTGCAGTGTGGTATCGCCGGCCAAGTTGCCTCCACCGAAAGTTTTCGACGTTGAGAGTGTCTTCCTAGTGTAAACCGAAAGAGGCGGGCGGCCAAGCTCGAAGTGTTTAGATTGTGAACGTTAGCCCGGCGGGGCGGCCGAAACGAGCCGCGCGGAGCGGGAGGCCGGGGGCGGGACCGGCCGGAAACGAGCTGTTTTGGTGGGACTTCCCTCTAGAGGACGGTCTCCCGGAGGACCTCTTCCAGTGTCGTCATGCCGTCGCGGATCTTCTGGAGCCCGGCCATCCGGAGGCTCACCATCCCCTCCTCGATCGCCTTGCGCTTCAATTCGATCGACGAGGCTCCGGAGAGAATCATGTCGCGGATCTCGTCCGTGAAGCTCAGGACCTCGTAGAGTCCCGATCGCCCCTTGTACCCGCCGTTGTTGCAGCGCTCGCAGCCACGGCCCCGCTTGATCTTGAGGTTTTTCACCTCGTCGGGGGCAAAGCCCACCTGAATCAACATCTGCGGCGGCGTCTCGACCTCTTCGACGCAGTTCGTGCAGATGCGCCGCACGAGCCGCTGGGCGCAGATGGAGTTGATCGACGTGGCGACCAAGAACGGCTCGATCCCCATGTTCATCAGGCGGTTGATGGTGGACGGGGCATCGTTCGTGTGGAGAGTCGAGAGCACGAGGTGCCCCGTCAGCGCGGCTTTGACCGCGATCTCGGCCGTTTCGAAGTCCCGGATCTCGCCAACCAGGATGATGTCCGGGTCCTGGCGCAGGAAGGAGCGCAGCGCGGACGCGAACGTCAGGCCGATCTGCTCCTTCATCTGCACCTGGTTGATGCCGGCGAGGTTGAATTCGATCGGGTCCTCGGCGGTCATGATGTTGACGGTCGGGTCGTTCAACGCGGCGATCGCGGAGTAGAGCGTGTTGGTCTTCCCGGACCCCGTCGGACCCGTGACGAGGACGATCCCGTAGGGGCGGTCGATCGCGTCCTTGAACCGGCGCAGCGGCTCCGGGTCGAAGCCGAGCATCGTCATGTCGAGCTGCAGCTTCGTTTTGTCGAGCAGCCGCATGACGACTTTTTCGCCGAACTGCGCGGGGACCGTCGAAACGCGCAGGTCGAGGTCGCGGGAGCGCTCCTCGACGCGGAGGCGGATCTTGATTCGGCCGTCCTGCGGCAGCCGCTTCTCCGAGATGTCGAGCTTCGCCATGATCTTCAGGCGCGAGATGAGCGGGTCGCGCGTGCGCATCGGGAGCGCCATGATGTTGTGAAGGACGCCGTCGACGCGGAACCGCACGCGGAATTCCTTCTCGTACGGCTCGACGTGGATGTCGGAGGCGCCCGCTTTCAGGGCTTCGATCAGGATCAGGTTGGACACCTTGATGATTGGCGCGGACTCGGTCGACTTTGCGAGGTCGCTGAGGTCGATCTCCTGACCCTCGTCCTTGACCACGTCGACGTCGGCGCCCTCGTCGAGGCCCGTGATCTCGTCCATGTTGATCTCGCCGAGGCCGACTCCGGCCATGTCGTCGGCGGTCAATGCGGAGGTCTGCATGACATCGTCGAGATTTCCGCCAGTGGAGAACGCGCTCGAGCTCGGCTTGGCCTTTTCCTTCAGCACGACCGAACGCGGGGTGCCGTAGTGCTTCTCGATCGCCTTTCGGAGGGCGACCTCGGACGCGACGACGGGCTCGACGTTGTACCCCGTCATGAACTTGATGTCGTCCATGGCGAACACGTTCGTCGGGTCGCCCATCGCGATCGTCAGAGTCGCGCCAGTCTTGTTGACGGGCAGGACGCCGTACTTGCGCGCGACCTCGGCCGGAACGACCTTGATGACGTTCGGGTCGATCTCGAAGCTCGCGAGATCGATAGAAGGAACGCCGAACTGCTGAGACAGGGTCTCGGTGATCTGCGTTTCGGTGACCGCGCCCACGCGCACGAGCGCTTCGCCGAGCTTGCCGCCCTCTTCCCTCTGGGACTTGAGCGCGGCTTCCAGCTGCTCCGCAGAGATCAGCTTCGCTTTGAGGAGGAGATCCCCGAGTTTGACTGCCATGTGGTGAACCCGACGATCGTAAGTCCTTCAGCGTCAGGAGTCAAAGAGAGTTCTCCGACGCCGCTTGCCGTTTCCGGATTTTTTCGGGCGCGAATCCGGATCGAAAAACGCTCGCGAGCGCTCTCTTACCTTTCGATCGCGCGCAGCCGGCCGATCAGCGTCCCGACCTTCAGCTTCGAGCGGATCTGGACGGGGATACGGCGCTCGTCGTCGGTCAGCCACAGCACCAGGTTCTTCCCTTTCCCGATCAGGCTTCCGCCGGAGCTCTTCGGCTCGACGCGGATCGTGGAGAAGGTCCCGGCCGGGGTGACGAGGCGCTCGCGCCCCTGCACCTCGACCTTCAGCACGTGAGTCTCTCCCGAAAAGACCTGGAGCTCGGCCGGCGTTTCCTTATCCAGGGAAAGCGTCCGGAGAAAATAAACCGATGAGAGCGTATCGAGGGTCGCGTCCTTCAACGGGATCGACTTGCCCTCGTGGCGCGCCACGCCGGCCTCGTAGTCGAACTCCGTGAGCTCGTCGCGCACGCGCTTGCCCTCGACCGTGTGCTTCTCGAATCGCATCGAGCGAAAGGCCCGGGGGTCTACCCAGGAGACCATGTAGTCGCGCACGAGGAACAGCTTCGAGAGGAAATCGTTCGATACGGCGGAGAGCTCGAACTTCCACGCCGGGCGGCCGCCGAGCTCGGTTGCCTGCGCGGAGAGCGTCAGCTCGCCGCCGGCGACTCCCAGGATCGTCATCGCGTACCGGAGCGTCTCGCCGATGAAGGCCGGGGGCGGAGTCTTCTCCTGAGCAAAGGCAGGGGCGCGCGTCGCGAGGAGGAGCGCGCACACCAGGATTCGATACCGCTTGAGTGCCTGAAAAGCCAGCCGAACCGCCTCTGTTCCGTCAGGGTGCCGTCAGCGTGTCGGGCACCGGGCCGCGCTCATCGCCATCGTCACGACGGCATCGATCTCGGACGCCTGATCGTAGCTCAACCACGCGCCGCCATAGGGCCGATTCCGGGCCGGGATGTTGCGCCGCGACGAGGGGGAGAAGAGCGCGAGGGTCGGCGTCCCGAGCGCGTCCGCGAGGTGCACCGGCCCGGTGTCGCCTCCCACGAAGAGAGCGGCGCGGGCGGCCACGTGCGCGAGCCCGGCGAAGTCGAGCGGCGGCAATCGGGCGGCCTGCGGAAGCAGGCTCGCGAGCCGGCCGGCGCGGACCTCGTCGCCGGGCCCCCAGGAAATGACGGGAGAAATGCCGGCGCGGTCGAGGAGCCGGCGCGCGAGGCCGGCATACTCCTCCTCGCCCCAGGATTTCTCCGCCCGGCTCGCGCCCGGATGAATGAGCGCGAAGGGAGAGGGAAGAGACGAGACGAACCGGTCCGCCTCTTCCCGCGGGACCGCGAGCAGGTAGCGCGCGTCGGGCGCGCGTGCCGCGACCGGGATTCCGAGCGGCGCGAGCAGCGAGAGATTCTGGTCCACGACGTGCTCTACGGCCGGATCGAGCGAGACCGGACGATCGACGAGGATGGAGGACGTCCTCTCCCGGCGATCGCCTGCGGCGAGGCTCACGATCGGGGCGCCGGCGAGGCGCGCCACGAGCGCCGACTTCCAGAGCCCCTGCGCGTCCACGACCGATTCCGCCGAAAATCCCCGCAGCGCGGCGCGAAGCCGCCGGATCTCCGTGCGGCTCTGAACGGAGAGGGGAGCGCGCCGCCACTTCTTCGTTTCAGCGGGGAAGACCGCCGAGATTCCGGGGTGCGGTTCGAGGAGTCCGGCGTAGGCGCGCTCGACGACCCATCCGACCGAGACGCCCGCCCGATGCGCGTTCTCGGCGAGCGGCAACGCGTGGATGATGTCTCCGAGGGCGGAGAGCCGGACGATCAGGATTCGGCGGGGCGGCGGCGGGGAGTCGGGCGTCGGGGAATCGGGCATCGGGGCGCGGGAGCCGAGCGATCGACGGGAGCGAGACGACGGCGGTACTCCGCGGCCAACCAGAATCGCGAACCGGGAATCGACGGGACCCGTCACGAGTCCTCGGCCGCGCGGATCCGATCGAGCAGAGCTGTCGTCGCGTGGTCCTTCGGATCGCCGACGACGACCGTCCTTCCCCCGTACGCGGCGACCACCTGCCGCTCGGGCACCGTTTCCGGCGTGTAGTCGGTCCCCTTCGCGTGAACTTCGGGACGAAGCGCCGCTATCAGGTCCGCTGGCGAGTCCTCGTCGAAGAGGATGACGGCGTCGACGGAACGGAGCGCGGCGACGATTTCCGTGCGCTCGTTCTCGGGGACGATCGGCCGTCCCGCGCCTTTTGTCCGGCGCACGGACGCATCCGAGTTGACGGCGACGACGAGCACGTCGCCTTCTTCCCGAGCCCCCTGCAGGTAGCGCACGTGTCCCGCGTGCAGGAGGTCGAAGGCGCCGTTTGCGAACACGATCCGCCGGCCCGCTTTCCGATGCGCGTCGATGCGCGCGGAAAGTTCCTCGCGGGACAGAATCGGAGCGGAGACGATTCGGGACGGCCCCGAATCGATTCCCAGTTCCGGATTCCAACTTTTCATTTAGTGGACCGCGGAGTACCGCGACCGTCTCGCTTCCGCCGGTCGCTCGGCTCCCGCGTCTCCGTCCGTCATCCGAGGATCTCCCGGTCGCTCGCCATCGCCCGCGAGATCTCCTCCCGCGTCACGGTCGCGGTTCCCATCTTCATCACAACCACGCCTCCGGCAAAATTCGCGAGCACGGCCGCCTCGAGCGGCGTCGCGCCTGCCGCGAGCGCCAGCGAGAAGGTCGCGAGGACCGTGTCGCCCGCGCCGGTGACGTCCGCGACCTGGTCGGTCCCGTGAACCGGAATGATCGAAGGAGACGCGTCACCCGCAAAGAGCGCCATCCCGCGCGAGCCGCGCGTCACGAGAATCGTCCGGCACGCGATCGTCCGCCGCAGCGCCGCGCCCGCCCGCGCCAGGGTCTCCGCGGAATCCCCGAGCTCGAACCCGACGCATTCTTCGATCTCCTCCTCGTTCGGGGTGACGGCATCCACGTCCGAGTACTGCGAGAGGGCGTGCCGTGAGTCGACCAGGATCGGTGCGCCCGCCGCGAGCGCGGCTCGCAGGACGCCGACCGCCGCGGGCGAGATCGCCCCGTAGCCGTAGTCGGAAAGGATCGCCGCATCGGCCGTTGCGGCGAGAGCCGGAAGGCGGTCGAGGAGAGCCCGGGTTGCCGGCGAGCCCGGTGGGAGAAATCCTTCGCGGTCGTAGCGGACGATCTGCTGCTTGATCGCATGCGGGGCGCCGCCGAGGATCCTCGTCTTGGTAGGAGTCGTGTAACCGGCGGCCTCGAGGAGGCCCGCGGTGTCGATGCCGCGGTCTTCGAGGATCCGCTTGAGTGTCCGTCCCTCCTCGTCCTCTCCCACCACCCCAACGGGGACAGGCACTCCGCCGAGAGCGCGCACATTCGCCGCGGTGTTGCCGGCGCCGCCCGGCAGGTTCTCCTCTTTCGAGAAACGCAGGATGAGCACGGGGGCTTCGCGGCTGACCCGCTTCGGATGACCGTAGACGAAGCGGTCGAGGACGTAGTCTCCGGCGACCGCGAGGCGCCGTCCGGAGAATCCGGCGAGCACGCTCTCCAACCGCTCGCGGGACACGCGCGGAGTCACCGCCACGGCCGCTCGATTCGCAAAGTCTTCAATTCGCTAGGATTATAATTACCGCGGTTCCAGGAGGCCCATGCTCGACTCTCAGGTGCTGGTCTTGAATCGCGTTTTCCAGGCGGTGCAGGTCACCACCGTCCGGAAAGCGTTCTCCCTCTTCTACAAGGGGCACGTGCGCGCGGTGCTGCCGGATTACAGCACCTGGGAATTCCACAACTGGTGCGACGTCCCCGTGCAGCCGCACGACGAGGTCGTCCTGACTCCCTCCTCGAGGATCCGGGTGCCGCGCGTCGTCGCGCTCAAGGATTTCGACCGGCTGCCGCGACAGGACGTGAAGTTTTCCCGCCACAACATCTACCTCCGCGACGGGAGCCGCTGCCAGTACTGCGGCCACAAGTTTCCTTCCGCGGAGCTCTCTCTCGATCACGTCGTTCCCCTCTCGCGCGGCGGGATGTCGAGCTGGGAGAACGTCGTCTGCGCCTGCCTCGCCTGCAACGTCCGGAAGGGAAACCGCACGCCGCACGAGGCCGGTATCAAGCTGATCCAGACGCCGCGCAAGCCCCGGTGGCACCCGGTCGGCCACTTCGGCGCGAGCAAGTTCCATCCCGCGTGGAGGAACTTTCTGGATGTGGCTTACTGGAACATGGAGCTGAAGTAGCTCTCGGCGAGGCCGTGAGGCGTGAGAGGTAAGGTACGAAAAGAAATTCGGAGACCCCGGGGTTCACCCCTAACCCCTAACCCCTAACCCCTAACCCCTAACCCCTCCACGGCGCGGAGCACCGTTTCGGGAGGGATCAGCCGCAGGCACTCGTGCGCATACGGACACTCCTTCAGGAAACAGGGCGAGCAAAAGACGTAGCGGTCGAGCACGCGGGAGGGAGAGCCCGTCGGTCCGGTGCGTCCCGGATCCGTCGGTCCGAAGAGGGCGACGACCGGAGTTCCGACGGCGGCCGCAAGGTGCATCGGCCCGGAATCGTTCGCGACGGCGACTCGAGCGCGGGCGAGAAGCGCCGCGAGCGCGAGAGGATCGAGGTCCGCGCCGAGCACCGGTACGGCGAATCCCGCGGCAAGGACCGCTTCCGCGGCAATCGCCTCTTCTCCCGGCCCGATCACGATTCCTGAGGCGGCGCCCGAATCGCGCAGGAGGGCGGCGAGGCGTCCCCAGTGGGCGGGCGGCCATCTCTTGGTCCAGGAGAACGCGGCGCCCGGCGCCATCAGGACGGCGCCCTCGCGCGGCAGACCGGCGGCGGAAAGCGCCGCGTCCGCGAGAGTGACGGCAGCTTCCGGCAGGGGAAGCCGGGGCGCGGAGAAATCGGGAGCGATCCCGGCGGCCTCGAGGAGCGAGTCGTAATCCCGCAGCTGGTGCGACGTCCCGGGCGGCGGCGCGAGCGCGCGCGTCAACAGTGCGCCGCGCGCGTCGGTCGCAAACCCGATCCTGTCCGGAATCGCGGCGAGAAAGGGCGCGAGCGCGGACCGGAAGGAATTCGGGAGAAGCCAGGCCGAAGCGAGCCGCCGCCGCCGCAGGGCAACCGCGTCCGCGAGGACGCTCGAACGTCGCTCGAGCACCTCCACCCCCGTCAGGGCGCCGAGAATCGCACCCGGGCCGCGCCTCGCGAGAGCGGTGACGCGCCCGCCGGGCTGCGCGGCCTGGAGCGCGCGCACGAACGGGATCGCCATCACCGCGTCGCCGAGCCAGTTCGGCGCGACGATCAGGACGGACCCCGGAGTCATCCGGCTTCGCCCTCGCCGGCCGGACGGGTGCGCCACCGGTTGTGGATCCACAGCCATGCCTCGGGCGCGCGGCGGACGGCGGCCTCGGTGATGGCCATGTAACGGGCCGTGGCGAGGCGGACGCGCTCCTCCCGCGTCGGCGCTGTTTCGAACTCGGACGCGAGGACGGGGGCCTGAAACTCGAGACGGTAACGTCCCGACCCGAGCGGCCATGCAAAGGCCGGCACGATCGCGGCGTCGGTCTTCATCTGGAGGAGAGCGAGGGAAGGAGACGTCGCGGCGAGCCTCCCGAAAAACGGGACGAAGACTCCCTCGCCGGGAAGGACGTTCTGGTCGATCAGGATGGCGACCGTGCGTCTTTCGCGCAGCGCCCGCAGGATTTCGCGCGCCGCCTCCTTCTTCCGGATGATCCGGTTTCCGAACCGGGTGCGTCGGCTCGCGAGCTCCCCTTCGAGCAGAGCGTTGTCGAGCGGGCGCGCGATAGAGGAAATCGGCTCGCCGAGCATCCCGGCACGCAGAGCGCCGAGCTCCCAGCTTCCGAAGTGCGCCGACAGGAGGAAGACGCCCTTGCCGCGCGCCCGCGCGGCTTCGAGGTGCTCGCGACCGTCAACGGCGATGCGCTCCTCGATCTCTTCCCGGGAAAACCTCAGCGAGTCGAGGAACTCGAGGAACACCGTCCCGAAGTTCTCGACACTCCGCCTTGCGAGAGAAGCGATCTCTCCGGCGGGCAGATCCGGGAACGCGAACGACAGGTTCGCCTCGAGAATCCGCCGGCGGGACGGCGCGAGAGAGACGTAGAGGCGAGCGAGGCGGGCGCCGGCGCGCGAAGCGGTCTCGGGCCCGCGGCGGGAGAGCCACCGCGCCGCTGCCGCGAACACCGTGTGCTCGAGGCGGTCGCGCGCGGCCGACCGGCCGCGGCGTCGCGTCGCGACCGGCGGCGGACTTTCGGAGGTCCCCCCGGGTGGAGGGGCGTCGCGCGGCGTCGAGCTCACGGTTGGATCCCGCTCCGGGCGGTCTCTGACCTGCCGCCAAAGAGCCGCGTCTCCACCCACGAATCGAAGGCGGGCTCATTCACGTGGACCTCGAGCCGCACCCTCAGAATCGGGAGAGAAAGCCTCCCCGCAAGCTTCACCGCGTCCTTCTCGGTCGTGACGACCGCGGCGCTTCCCGTCCGGAGCGCGGCGGACTCGATGCGCCGGACGTCCGCGTCCGTGTAGTGGTGGTGGTCGGAGAACACGAGCCAGTCCGACGGCTCGATCCCGATCGCCGCCAGGCTTTCGAGAAACGAAGCGGGCCGTGCGATGCCGCAGACGGCGAGGCAGCGCCCCGGATTTGCGGCCGGCTCTCCGGAATCTCCGGTCAGACCGTCGGGGAGAATCCCCGCGGTGAACACGGGCGCGTCCGGGTTCGCGCGCGCGACGAGGGAGAGAACGTCGGAAGTGGGTCGGCCGGCCGAGTCCCTCGTGAACACGATGGCGTCGGCGCGTCCGAGCGCCGACAGCGGCTCCCGGAGCCGGCCGAGAGGCGGGTATTTGCCGCCGCCGAACGGATCGGCGGCGTCGAGCAGCAGAAGGTCGAGGTCCCGCCGTACGGAGAGGTGCTGGAACCCGTCGTCCAGGATGAACACGTCCGGCGCGAACTCTTCCGCGGCGCGGGCGGCGTCCGCCCGGCGCGGCGCCACGACGACGATCGCGCCCGGGAGCCGCCGAGCGAGCAGGACCGGCTCGTCGCCTCCCTCGTCGGGCGCGACGAGGGGGCCCGCGCCTGATGACACGACGACGACCTCGCGCGAGCGCCTGCCGTATCCCCTCGAGAGAATCGCGGGGCGCCGCCCCTCGGAAAGAAATCGCGCGGCCAGGTGCAGCACGAATGGGGTCTTCCCGGTACCGCCGACCGTCAGGTTGCCCACCGAGACGACCGGCCTCGAGAGCCGGACCGAGGACGAGCGGCCCGACGCGTAGCGCCGCGCTCGCGCTTCGAGGATCCCGTCGTAGAGCGCGGACAGCGGCCTCATGGCGAAATCGCCTGCCGCGCGGCCGGTCCGAGGAGCGGGAGGACGAGGTCCGCCGTCCGGGCGACCGCCCCGCGGCTGGCGACCACGGCCCGGCTGGCCGCTTCGCCCCGGCGGGCGAGCCCGTCCGGGTCCGAGAGCGCCGCCGTGATCACCTGCGACAGCCCCGCGGCGTCGGGAACAACCTCTAGGATCCCGAGCGCGATTCCGTCACGGACGACATCTGCGAAGTTGCCCGTGTGCGGGCCGACGATCACGGGGACTCCTGCGGCCCACGCTTCGATCGGATTGTGTCCGCCGGTGGCAACGAGGCTCCCGCCGATGAACGCGAGACGGGCTTCGCGGTAGAGCGAGGAGAGCTCGCCGATCGAATCCAGCAGATAGACGGCGCCCGCGCCATCGGGAGCGGAGGCCGGGCCGGCTGGAACGGAGCGGCGGAGCAACGTGTGACCGGAGGTGGACACGAGCGCCGCGACGGCCTCGAACCGCTCCGGCCGGCGGGGCGCGAGGACTAAGAGCGGGCGGCGCTCGGGGGCGATGCTCCGCCACGCGGCGAGAACGATTTCCTCCTCGCCCGGGCCGGTCGACGCGGCGACGAACACGGGCCGTCCGCCTGCGGCGGAAGAGAGCCGGAGGGCGTCGGCAAACGGAGGCGCGGCAGGGAGGTCGTATTTGACGTTGCCCGTCACGAACACCCGGTCCGCGCGCGCGCCGAGCCGTTCGACTCGCGCGGCGTCTTCGCGGGTCTGCATCGCGAAGAGCGCCACCCGGGAGAGCACGCGTGAGAAGGCGCGGCCGGCCAGTCGGTAACGGGAAAAGGAGCGCTCCGAGAGGCGGCCGTTGACGAGCGCCACCGGGATGTTGCGGCGCGCCGCGCGATCCAGAAACAGGGGCCAGATCTCCGTCTCGGTCAGCAGGATGAGCCCGGGCCGAACGGCCGCGAGTGCCCGCTCGACCGGACCGGCGAGGTCCAGCGGAAAGGCGAAGGAGGCCACGTCGGCCGGAAGCGACCTCCGGGCCATTTCCGCGCCCGCGGCGGTCGTTACGGATAGCCCGAGACGCCGGCCGGGCGTCTTTCTGGCGAGCTCCGCCAGCAGGTTGCGGGCGACCCCGACCTCGCCGACGGAAACCGCGTGGACCCAGATGCCCCCATCGAGATCCGGCGGGGTTCCGAACCCGAGACGCCCCGGCAGGTCTCCCATTTTCCGGATCCCCAGGGCGGAGCGCAGGAGGGCCCAGGGAGCGTAAACGACGAGGGCGAGGACAGACAGCGCGCGGTAGAGGAGCAAGGGCTAGGAGATTAGCGCAGCCACCGCGTGGCGGAGGCGCAGCTCTGCTCCCTCGCCCCGGGCGCGGGGAGTGTAGGGACAGGGAGAGGTTCGAGTCAGGGTCGCAGGTGGAACAAGCCGTCAAGCCGTGCCCGTCGAAGTTCGAGAGAAAGACGGCCCCGAGACCCGATCCTCCGGCTCGTGATGGAAGCCCCGCGGCAGCCGGGGGACCGTCGATATGCGTTCCCGGCTATCGCGCGGTCATGATTTCCCTTACACTCCAACGAGTTATGTCCTGGAGAAAACTCCCAACGGGCGGCGGCGGCGATCCGTATAAACCGCCGATGGAGCTCGTCTACAGCGAAGTGCGCCTCCGGCAGGAATCGGCGGAGCTGTCCGACCGCGATCTGGCGCTGGCCGCCCGGTCGGGCGACATGGTGTCTTTCGAGGCGCTCGTCACCCGGAAGACCCCGGCCGTGGTCTCCGTCGCGCGGAGGATCGTCTCCGACCCCGAGGACGCCCGCGACGTCGCCCAGATGGTCTTTCTCCGCGTCTGGGAGCAGCTCGAGCGCTATGACGCGACTTACTCCTTCAACACCTGGATCTACCGCATCACCACGAACCTCTCGATCGACTTTCTGCGCAGCTCCCGCAGCCGCGAGAAGGCGCACGGGGCGACCCTCCACCTGGTCCGCCAGCGGGAAGAGGCCACGGGTACAGAAACGTCCCGCGCGGCCGAACACGACGAGATGGCGCGGCTCTTCCGGGAGGCGAGCGAGCGGCTGACCGGCAAGCAGAAGGCCGCGTTCGTGCTCCGGGAAATGGAAGACAAGGACACCGACGAAATTGCCCGCATCCTCGGGTGCGGCGAATCCACCGTCCGCAATCACCTCTTCAACGCGCGCCGCATCCTCCGCAAGGAGATCGAGAAGATCTGCCCCGGGTTTCTTCGCGCCCGCCGCGGGACAGGCCCGAAGAAAAAGGGAAAGCCATGACCGCGGTCTGCGAGCGGACCCGCACCGGGTTCGACGGGTATCTCGACGAATCGCTCTCGCGCGAGGAGCGGTCCGCCGTCCGCGAGCACCTCGCCGGATGCGCAGCCTGCCGGCGGGAAGCGTCGGAGCTCGATCCGGCGCTCCTCTTCGCGACTCTCCCGGCCGAGCGCGTCTCGGACGCCGACGCCGCGCGGATCTTAGACGGCGTTCGCGCCGGGATCGCGCTGAAAACGGCGGAGCGCCGCGTCCGGCCCGCGCCACGGCACGGAAAGCGGATTGGGGCGACGGCGGCCGCGGTCGCGGCGGCCGTGTTGATTGCGTTGACGCTTTCGAGCCCCTCTCCGCGGCGCCTCGAGCTCGCGCGCGGAGCGGCCTTCCCAGCGCCGGCGCCGGCGCCGTCGCGCGCGGCCGGCCCGCAGGGAAGGTCGCTCCCGACAAACGCAAGCGCAAGCGCAAGCGCAAGCGCGGCGAACGCCGGGGCGGGCGGTGCAGAAGATTCAGCCGCCGCAATTGGGGGTCCGGCGGCAACCGCGCGTCCTTTCTCTCCGTTCGCGGAGGCCAGCGCGCCCGGTCGACAGAAGGTTCCTGCCGACGCGACCATCTATGACTGGAACCCGGGCGGCGGACAGCCGCGCGTGGTCTGGATCGTGGACCGGTCGCTCGACATTTGATTTGACGGAAACGGGACGGCGGGCGGCGAGGTCTCCCCGGGGAATGTACCGGAAGCCATAAAGCCTCCCGACCTTTGCGGCCCCGTCGTTCCGCCACCGGGCGGAAGCCGGGTTTTCTTGCGTGAGAAAAAAGACTGCCTCCTTCGCGGCCCTCGTGGCCTTCGCGCTCGTCGCGTTTCCGCTCCTCGCGGCGGAAGAAGCCTCTGTCCGCGTGTTCGTCCTGAAGTACAAGCGCGTCGAGGAAGCCGCGCTCCTGATCCGTCCGCATCTCTCCGAAGCGGCGTCGATCACTCTGACGTCCCGTTTGAACGCAATGACGATTACGGATCGCGAGTCGAACCTCAAGACCGTCGGGAAAGTCCTGGCGGAATTCGACTCGCCTCCGCGCGGCTTCAACTTCGCGGTGAAGCTCGTACGGGCCCGCGCCGACGTTCCCGCGGGGTCGATGGCGGCGGAGATCGGCGGCCTCGGCGCGAAATTGAAGTCGATGTTCCAGTTCAACGACTACACCCTGATCGACTCCGCGCTCATCCGCGGCACCGAAGGACGGCCCGTGTCCTACCGGCTCGGAGAGGAATACGTGTTGACCTTCTCGATCGGACCCGTCGGCACCGGTGACGAGCTCCTGCTGTCGCCGATCTCTCTTTCGCGCCTGAAGAAGAACGAGCAGGGGCGCACGGTGCCCGTGCCGCTGTACCGCGCCTCGGTGCCCGTCTCGCTCAACCAGACCCTCGTGCTCGGCGCCTCGAGAGACGAAGCGTCGAAGAACGCCCTGATCCTGATCCTGCTCGTCCAGGAGGCCGCCCACCCGGGCTCGACCGGCGGCAAGACCGTCGAGAAGCGGTGAAGAGGTAAAGGGGTGAAGAGGTGAGCAGGTAATGCCGCAGTTTTCGATCAAGGCCGGGTGGCCGGACGGGAGCGTCGGAGACGAGGCGGTCCTCGCGGCGGACGCGGGGGCGGCGCGATCTGAGATCGAACGCCGCGGCGGCCACGTGTTCGAAGTCACCCGACAGGGCGGCCTTTCGCTCGCGAGCCGCACCGCGCGCAAGTCCCGCGGCAGGGTCAAGATGCGCGACTTTCTCCTCTTCAACCAGGAAATGATCGCGCTCTTGAAAGCCGGACTTCCGGTCGTGCGCTCGTTCGAGGTCCTTTTAGAGCGCCAGGAAAGCCCGACGCTGCGCCGCGTCCTGACCGACGTGCGAGACCGCGTGAACTCCGGCGCCTCGCTCTCGGACGCCTTCGCCGCGCAGGGCGACACCTTTCCGAGGCTCTACTGGACGTCGCTGAAAGCGGGGGAGAAGAGCGGCGAGATCGAGACGGTCCTGCGCCGCTACCTCCAGTACCAGAAGACGGTGATGGGCCTCGCGCGGAAGGTGGTCTCGACCCTCGTCTATCCCGCGATCCTGATCGTCCTTTCGGTCGTGCTGATCGGGATCCTGATGACGTTCGTGATCCCGCGGTTCTCGGAGTTCTTCGGCGACTTCGGGGCCGAGCTGCCCCTTTTGACCCAGGTCGTGATCGGGATCGCCACGTTCCTCCGGCGCAACGTCCTGTTCATCACCGGCGGGCTCGTCGTCGGCGGCTTCTTCGTCTTCCGCTGGTTGAAGTCCGCATCGGGGCGGGAGATCCGGGATGCGCTGTTTCTCCGGGTCCCGGTGGTCGGCGGAATTATGCGTCGCTTCGCGATCAGCCAGTTCACCCGCAGCCTCGCCACGCTGCTCGGAGGCGGGACGCCTCTCGTCCCCGCGCTCGAGAACTCCTCCGACGCGATCGGCAACCGATTCGTGTCGCGGCGAGTCCACGACGTCGTCGCGCGGGTCCGCGAGGGGGGCCAGCTCTGGCGCAGCCTCGAGCTGACCGGCATCTTCACCAACCTGACCCTGGAGATGATCAAGGTCGGCGAGGAATCGGGGGCGCTCGAGGAAATGTTGACGTCGGTTTCGGACTTCTACGACGAGGAGATCGACATGCTGCTCGCGAGGGTCGTTTCCTTCGTCGAGCCGGCGATCTTAGTCGGCATGGGGCTCGTCATCATGACGATCCTCCTGTCGGTGTACCTGCCGATCTTCCGGATCATGTCGCAGATCAAGGGGTGAGCATGGCCAAGCAATACTCGAACGGGACGGTGGTCGCGGCGCCGGAGACCGATTCGGCGGCCCTCGCGGAGCGCCTCGGCCTGTCTTATGTGAACCTCGCCCTCTTCCGGGTGGACCCGGACCTCTTCCGGTCCATCCCGGTCGAGTGGATGCTCCGGTACGAGTTCGTCCCCGAGTCGCGCACGGAAAAGTCGATGACGATCATCTGCGCGGATCCGACCGACGTCGTGCGTCTGGACGAGCTCGAGCTCTTGATCGGCGTTCCGGTGCGTCTCAAGGTCGGGAGCCGGACCGCGATCCACGACATCCTCCAGAAGAGCGAGTCGTCGCAGCGGGTGCTCGACGAGGCGACGGAAGACTTCCGGATGCAGCTCGTGTCCGAGGACGAGGACGGAGAAGAGACGCTCACGATCGACCGGATCACGCAGGACGCGTCTCCGATCATCAAGCTCGTCGACTCGATCCTGTTCAACGCGATCCAGCGGCGCGCTTCGGACATTCACATCGAGACGCAGGAAAACGTGGTTCTGATCAAGTACCGCATCGACGGCGTGCTGTACCAGGCGATGGACCCGATCGACAAGCGCCACCACGGCACGATCATTTCGCGCATCAAGGTCATGTCCGAGCTCGACATCGCGGAGAAGCGCATTCCGCAGGACGGCCGGTTCAAGCTGCGGGTTCGCGGTCGGACGATCGACTTCCGCGTCTCGATCATGCCGACGGTTCACGGCGAGGACGCCGTCATCCGGATCCTGGACAAGGAGTCGGCCAACGCCGAGTTCAAGAGCCTCAATCTCGAGGTCCTCGGGTTCGACGCGGAGACGAAGAAGAAACTTCGCAAATTCATTCGCGAGCCTTACGGCATGGTGCTCGTCACGGGCCCGACGGGCTCGGGCAAGACGACGACCCTGTATGCCTGTCTCTCCGAGATCCAGACCGTCGAGGACAAGATCGTAACAATCGAGGACCCCGTCGAGTACCAGCTCCGCGGCATCACGCAGATCCCCGTCAACGAGAAGAAGGGGCTGACTTTCGCGCGCGGGCTGCGCTCGATCCTCCGCCACGACCCGGACAAGATCATGGTCGGGGAGATCCGCGACGAAGAGACGGCGCAGATTGCGGTGCAGTCCGCCCTGACGGGACACCTGGTCTTCACGACGGTCCACGCGAACAACGTCGTGGACGTGCTCGGCCGTTTTCTCAACATGAAGGTCGACCTCTACAACTTCGTCTCGGCGCTGAACTGCATCCTGGCGCAGCGACTCGTCCGGAAGATCTGCGTCCACTGCCGCGAGGTCGCCACGATCACGGCGGACGACATCCGCGAGGCGGGGATCGATCCCGCTGTCGCGGCGGGGCACACGTTCTACCAGGGACGGGGATGTCTCGAGTGCGACGGCACCGGGTTCCACGGCCGCATGGCGATCGCAGAGCTCCTCGACCTGTCGGACCGGATCCGCGGGCTGATCCTCGAGCGGCGGCCCGCGGCGGAGATCAAGAAGGCGGCGAAGGACGAAGGGATGGCGTTCTTGCGCGACGCCGCGCTCGCGAAGGTTCTCGAAGGCTGGACGACCTTGAAAGAGATCAACAAGGTCACGTTCGTCGACTGATGCGAATTCCGTTCGTCCGCCCCGTCGTGCCCCCGCACGTGTTCTGCCTGCTGGCGGACGGGGTCACCTATGCCAGCGTCCGCAGGGACCCTCCGCGCGGATTCGCGCAGTCGCGGCATTTCCCCTACCCTCCGAACACGCTCGGCGCGTCCGCGGCGGGCACGCCGCTCTTTTCACGGGAGGCGATCGCGCAGGCGGTCGACGCGGGCCGGCGGCTGTCGGACCGGCTGACCCGCGCGTCGGTGCTCTTCCCGGATTCGTGGGCCCGCATGCTCGCGATCGAAGTGGAGTCCGTGCCGGAGTCGCCCGCCGCCGCGCGGGAGATGGTCCTGTGGAAGATCCGCAAGCTGCTCCCCGGCGTGACGACCGACCTCCACATCGTGTTCCGGGAGATGACGCCCGTCGGAACAGCGAGGCGCCTTCTCGTCGCGGCCGCGCCCGCCGAGACACTCCGTTCAATCGAGCAGGCGTTCGAGGCGGCGGGCGTGCGCGTCGGGGCGCTGGCCCCCGCCTCACTCGCGCTCTTCGAGGGCCTGTCGCCGTTTCTTTCCTCGCGCGCGGCGGGGGACTACGCGCTCCTGCACCGCACCGCGGACTCGTTCGTGTTCCTCGTAGCGAGCGACGGCGCGCCGATTTTCTTCCGTCAGCGGCCGGCCGACGAGGAAGACGGCGAGCACGAGCAGGAGGTGCGCCTCTCGCTCTCCTACTACGCCGAAAAGCTCAAGGGAAAGGGCCTGTCGGCAGTTTACGTCCACGACGCGCGGGGAGGAGAGCCCCTGAAAGCGGAGTCGCTGCCGGTTCCGGTGCAGTTCCTCCGCGGGCGCCTCCTCGGCGGCGACGCGACGTTCGACGAGCGGCTCGCCGCGCGTCCCGAGCTTCTCGCCGCCTTCGCGGCCGTATACGGGAGAAGCTGATGCCCCGGCACCTCGATTTCGCCCGCCGCCCGTTCCGCGACGAACGCCCGTTTCTCTTTGGCGCCGCGCTCGCCTTCGGACTCGCCGCCATCCTGCTCATCGCGAACGTCCGCCAGTACGCGGAGTTCCACCGATCGAGCGAGGGGACCGCCCGGCAGATCCAGTCGCTGGAGGCACGCCGCGACCGGGCAGACCGCGACACCGCCGCTTCCCGCGCCGCGCTCAACAACTTCAAGGTCTCGAACCTGGCGCGCGAAAGCCGCGGGCTCCTGAAGCTCGTGTCGGAGCGGCGGTTCTCCTGGAGCGCTCTTCTCGCGCGCCTCGAGCGCGTGCTGCCCCCGGACGTGCGGCTGACGAGGCTCACTCCGAGGTTCTCTGAGACGGGCGAGACGACGCTCGACTGCTCGATGCTCGGCAAGAGCCCGGACGCTGTCGTCCGGACCCTGACCGCGCTCGCGCGGGATCCCGGCTTTGCCGCGGTCGAGCTGCGCAGCGAAGCCCCGCCGGGCAAGGACGCGGGCGCGCCGGAGGGTTACGGATTTCAGCTCTACCTGAAGTACGGCACCCCGGGAGAGGCGCCATGACGTTGTCGAGCCGCCGCGCGCAGATACTGATCGTCGCGATCCTGCTCCTGGCCGGAAACCTCGGGTTCTACCTCTGGTACCGCGCCACGGCGCAGGACCGCAAGGACGCCATGGAAGCGCGCCGCACCGCGCTGACGCGCGAGGTGGACGCTCGGGAGCAGGAAGCCAGGAGGCTCGGCGCGCAGAGGGACCGCCTGTCCTCGGTGTCCTCCGCGATCGACGAGTTCTACGGGAAGCGCATCGGCCCGAGCCGCGACACGCTGGCGCCGGTCGTCGCCGAGATCCATCTCCTGCTTCAGCGCGCCGGAATACTTCCGACCGAGATGTCCTACATGACCCAGAAGATGGCGGAGCTGCCGCTGTCCCAGATGATCGTCACCTTTTCGTTCCGCAACGACTACGCGCGCTTCAAGCAGCTCCTCGGCTCGATCGAGACGGACCGCCGCTGGATCGTCATCCGCGAGGTCGGGCTTTTGCGGGATCCGGAACTGCCGGGCGGCGTTCTGGTCCACATGGCGCTCGCCACCTACTTTGCCGGCGAAGACGCCGTTCCCGAGGCTCCTCCGGCGGTCGCCGCGCGGGCGATCTCCGGGGCCGCGAGGATGCGCCCGTGAGCTTCTCCTTCGGAAACTGGAAGCAGCTGATCGTGCTCGCGCTCGCCGCGGTTTTTCTGATCGGCGTCGTACGCTGGCGGTCCGCGCCTTCCGCGCCTTCCGCACCCGATACGCCGACCCCGGCGGCTCCCCGCGCGACGGGCAAGTCCCCCTCGGCCGGATCGCCGGACGAGGACCGGCCGACGGGATCCGCGGCGCCCGCGCCGGGAGCGCGGACCCGCGGCAAGGAGGCGAAGGCGGCGACCCCCGAAGACGTGCCGATCATCACGACGAAAGACCTCGACCCGCAGCGCGGGCGGCGCGACGCCCAGGGATCACGCAATCTTTTCGACCTGCGGGCGCCGACTCCGATTCCGCCGCCCACGCCAACGCCGGCGCCTCCGCCCCCGCCTCCGCCGGGGAGCGCCGCGTTCGTCGGCCCGCTCCCGCCTCCGCCGCCGACGCCGACCCCGGCGCCCCCGGAGATCTCGTTCAAGTTCATCGGGACGTTCGGTCCTAAGGATCGACCCTTTGCGGTTCTGGTCGCCGGAGACCAGATCGTCAATGCCCGGGCAGGCGAGGTTGTGTTCGACCGTTTCATCGTGCGGCGAGTCGGGTACGAGTCGGTGGACGTCGGCTTCGTCGGATTCGCGCCCTCGCAGACCCGGCGCATCGGAATCGCGCCATGACCCGGACCGGTATCTGGAACTCTCGAAAGGTGGCCCGATGAAGTTTGCACAGAAGTTCGGATTCCTCGTTCTCATCTCCCTCGCGACGGCGTGCGCCAGCTCGCGTGCGTTTCGTGAGGCGAAAGAGCAGGAGGACGCCTCCCACTGGGACATCGCGGTCATGAAGTACGGCCAGGCGCTCGAGGCCGAGCCGACGAACAGCCGCTACAAGATCTCCCTGTTGAACGCGCGCCGGAAGGCTTCGCAGGCGCACTTCGAGCGCGGCAAGATCTATCGGAGCTCGGGACACGCGGACCTCGCGGTCGTCGAGCTGCAGCAGACGCTGGCGCTGGACCCCACGAACCACTACGCGGAGCTCGAGCTCGTCAAGGCGAGGGAAGAAGCGACGCGACAGGCAGCCGAGCGCGACGGCGAGACGCGGATACAGGGGGCGAAGCGGAGGACCCGTGGCGCCCGCGCCCGCACGCCGCTTCTCGAGCCCACCAGCGAACGGGCGATCAACCTGAACTTTCCGCAGCCGAAATCGATCAAGCAGATCTACCAGTCGCTCGCGCTCGCGGCCGGGATCAACGTCATTTTCGACCCGCAGTTGAAAGACGAGAACGTCGCGATCGTGCTGACGAACATCAGCTTCCAGAACGCGCTCGAGACCCTGATGCGGCAGGAGAACCACTTCTACAAGGTCATCGACGAAAAGACGATGCTGATCGCGGCGGACACGCCGCAGAACCGGAAGACCTACGAAGACCTCGTCATCCGGACGTTCTATCTCTCAAACGGCGACGTCACCGACGTGTCCAACGCCCTGCGGCAGCTCCTGCAGACGACCCGGATCTCCATCAACAAGGCGGAGAACTCGATCACCCTGCGCGACACCGCCGACAAGGTGGCGATCGCGGAGAAGATCATCGAGCAGAATGACAAGCAGCTCGCCGAGGTCGTGATCGACGTCGAGCTGCTGCAGATCAACACGTCGCGGACGACGGAGATCGGCCTCCTCCTTTCGGGATACTCGATCGGTACCTCCGCGCCGGCGCCCGGCGGCACCACCGACCTGGGAAGCACGCTTCCCGCGGGGGGGACGACCGCCGGCTCGTTCACGTGGGACCAGCTGAAGCAGCTTTCGATCCGGTCCCTCGGGTTCAACATCCCGTCCGCTACCTACAACTTCATCAAGAACAACTCCGACTCCGAGCTCCTCGCCAAGCCGCAGCTGCGTATCTCGGAGGGTCAGAAGGCGCAGCTCGTCATCGGCGACAAGGTGCCGATCCCTACGACGACGTTCAACACCTCGAACACCGTCGGCGGAAGCATCGTCCCGATCACGTCCTTCCAGTACCAGGACGTCGGGATCAAGATCGAGGTCGAGCCGCGCGTGCACCACAACAAGGAAGTGACCCTGAAACTGGTGCTCGAAGTCTCGCAGCTCGGGGAGTCGAATGCACAGGGGCAGCCGATCATCGGAACCCGGACGATCTCCTCGAACATCCGCCTGCGCGACGGCGAGACGAACTTCCTCGCGGGGCTCTTCCGCACGGACAAGACCGGCTCGAACACGACCGTCCCGTTCCTGGGAGACATTCCGATCCTAGGCCGGCTGTTCTCGAACAAGAAGCGCGCGGGCACGACGACGGACCTCGTGCTAACCCTGACCCCGCACATCATCCGGATTCCGGACGTGACCGAGGATGACCTGGTTCCCGTGTACGTCGGGACCGACGCGAACATCTCCTTCCAGGGCTCCCCGCGCATCGAGTCGCCGGGCGGCTCCGGCCCGTTCGACTTCCGCCGCGATCAGCCGGCGTCGCGCTCCAACCCGGCGCCGGCTCCGCCGTCGGGTCCGGCTCCTCAGAATCTGGCTCCCGCCGTGCCTCCCAGCGACCCGTTCCGACCCTCGCCGAGGGACGCGGTTCCGCCGCAGCCGCAGGAGCCCCGGCCTCCGTTCGGGCAGGGGGTGGTTCTGAATCCGTCCGGGGCCACGGCCCTCGGCATCGAGAGCACCTCCGGCGCCACGACCACCGCTGCGCAGAGCTCTCCCACCCAGAGCGGGCTCCTGTTCGAAATCGTCCCCTCGTCCGCCTCGGTCGGAACGGGGCAGCAGAGCTCGATCGTCCTGCGGGTGACCGGCCAGGACGCCTCCGTGAACGGATCCGTCATGGTCCGGTTCGACCCGGCCATCCTGTCCGTCGTCGGGGTGCGCGCGATTCTGCCCGAAGGAGGAGTCGCGGACTCGCACGTCGAGCCCGGCCGCGTCGTCCTGAACCTTCCGAACCCGATCCCCCTCTCGGGGACGAAGGCCCTCGCCGAGATCGTGGTCCAGGGCGTCAAGAAGGGAACCTCGAAGCTGACGTTCGACCGAGGCACCTCCTCCGCGAACTTTGCGGACGCCACGGTGGAGGTCCGGTGAGAGACACCTTCCGCCGCCGCCAGGGCGGATTCACCGTCGTCGAGCTCGCGGTGGTCGCGGCCATGATCGCGATCCTCACGGGGATGGTGGTCCCCGTCGTCCGCTACACGGTCAAGCGGCAGGAAGAGATTGAGCTGCGCTTCCAGCTGCGCTTGATGCGCGACGCGATCGACAAGTACAAGCAGTCCTCAGACGCCGGCCTGATCCCGCCGCAGCTCGGGACCGAGGGGTATCCCCCCGACCTGGACGTCCTGGTGAACGGCGCCAAGCTCGTCGGTCAGATCGACAAGAAGCAGAAGTTTCTCCGCCGCGTGCCGGTCGACCCAATGACGAAAAAGCCCGAGTGGGGTCTGCGCTCGTATCAGGACGACCCCAAGACCACGTCCTGGGGCAGTCAGAACGTTTACGACGTGTACTCGCTCGCGAACGGCCGCGCCATCGACGGCTCGTATTACAAGGATTGGTGATGCAAAATTGTCAGGGGTCAGGGGTCAGGGGTCAGGCGCCGCAGGATGCGGGCGCGTTTCCTTTTGCGCCCCACGTCTCACCACTCGCGGCTCACCCGTCAACGCTTGCGCCCCGCGAGTCCGGCTTCACCCTCCTGGAGCTTCTCGTCGTCATGACGATCATCGGGATCCTGGCGGCCATCGCGGTCCCGGCGCTGCGCGACTCGCCGCAGCGGGCCCGTGAGGCGACGCTCAAGGAGGACCTCTTCACGCTCCGGAGCGTGATCGACCAGTACCATGGCGACAAGGGAAACTATCCCGCCGATCTCCAGACGCTGGTGACCGACGGCTACATTCGCAAGATCCCGCTCGATCCCATGACGAAATCCGCGGACACCTGGCTCGTCGCCTTTGAGGAGGCGAGCGAACAGGCCGCCACCGATGCGAGCGGGACGGCCGCCCCTGCGACCCCCGGCGTCATCGACGTGCACAGCGGGTCTCCAGGGAAGGCCCTGGACGGGACCCTCTACAAGGAGTGGTGAGAACAGCCGGCGAGCGGGACCTCCGTCGGGGAGCTTCACCGCGGATCCTGCCCTCGCCTCGAACGTTCCGTCTCTCCGCCTTTCGCCCTTCGCCCTCCGCCTTTGGCCCGCCGCGGAGCCCCAACGAGCGCGGCTTCACCATGGTGGCGGTCGTGATCGGGATCCTGATCCTGACGATCGTGATCGCCGGTGTCGGCCCGGCGCTCGGGACCATCGGGAAGCGGGAGCGAGAAAAGGAGCTGATCTTCCGCGGCAAGCAGTACGCTCGGGCCATCGGCCTCTTCCAGCGGCGGTACGGGCGTTACCCGAACAGCCTGAAGGAAATGCTCGAGAACAACCCGCGGACGATCCGGCAGCTCTGGAAGGATCCGATGTGCAACTGTTCCGACTGGTATCTCCTCATCCTGAACACGCCGGACGCGCTCCCGCAGGGGGGAGGCCCCGGCGGTGGACCGGTTCCCTTTATCACCCCGGGCCCCTTCCGCGCGGTGCCGACGCCGACTCCGCCCCCGCCCCCGTCCGCGTTCGGCACGCCCCAGACCGCCGGCCCGATCGTGGGCGTCCGCTCGAAGGTCCACAAGGAGGCCGTCGGGGAGTGGCGGGGCAAGAAGTTCTATGACGAGTGGCGATTCATCGTGGGCGACGCGGACCGGGGCGCGGGGGGGGCTTTCGATCCGAACACGCTCCGACTGCCTGGAGCCCCCCAGCCGGCCCCCCCGCCGAGGTAGTAAGTCGCAGAATCCAAAGGGTTTGATTCCTCCCAGACGAAGGGCTCGACCGGAGGTCCGCCGCGATAGAATGGCGCCGCCTGCCGGGAGCTCTCTCATGGTCCAGAAATTCACGCTCGATAACGGTGCGACTGTCCTCGTCGACGAGATGCAGGACGTGCGGTCGCTCGCCCTCGGGATCTTCGTCGGAGCCGGGTCCGGCCAGGAGACCCCCGCGCGCCAGGGCGTCTCCCATTTCCTGGAGCATGTGCTTTTCAAGAGGACGGACCGCCGCTCGAGCGTCCAGATCGCCCGGGCGATCGACCGCCTCGGCGGGGACGTCGACGCGTTCACGACCAAGGAGTACACGGGCTTCTACGCGCACACCCTGGACTCCCGCTTCGGAGAGGCCCTGGATCTCTTAGGCGACATCGTTCTTTCCCCGGCATTCGAGGCGATCGACATCGAGACCGAGCGGGGGGTCATCTTAGAAGAGATCGGGGAAGCGAACGACAACCCGGACGATCTCGTCCACGAGATGTTCGTCCGCTCGTTCTGGCGGACCCACCCCCTGGGCGCCCCGATCCTCGGCACCGCCGAGACCGTCAAGAGCATCGGCCTCGCGGACCTGTATCGGTATTATCGGTCCCACTACACGCCCGACAACATGATCGTTTCCGTCGCCGGGCACGTCCGGGCTTCGGAATGCGTCGAGGCCATCGAGAAGCTCTTCCGGCGGCGGCCGACGCGCGCTTCGGCGCCGCGCCGCTCGCGCGTCGCGGGGCGGCCCCGGGGCCACCAGCACCTGGAGTTGAAATCGCGGCGGGGTCTCGAGCAGGCGCATGTCTGCCTCGGCGTCGAAGGGCCCGGCCAGGCATCCGACCGGCGGTTCGCCGCCAACCTCCTCGACATCGTGCTCGGGGGCGGGATGTCCTCGCGCCTCTTCCAGGAGGTTCGGGAAAAGCGCGGCCTCGCGTATTCGGTCGCGTCTTCTCTCAATTCCTATCGCCTCGGCGGCTACGAGACGATCTATTCGGCCTGCGCCCCCAAAAACCTCTCGCGCGTGCTCGAGGTGACCCTGAAGGAGCTGAAGAAGTTGAAGCGGGACGGCGTCCGACCCCGCGAACTCTCCTGGGCGAAGGAAAACCTGAAGGGCAACATGATCATTGCCCTGGAGTCCACGGTCTCCCGAATGTCGTCCCACGCGCGCGAGCAGTTCTATTTCGACCGAATTATGCCGACCGAGGAATGGATCTCGCGTGTCGAATGCGTCTCGGCGGACGACGTCGGCGAGGAAGCTCAGCGACTGTTCGATGGCCGGGTCCTGTCTCTGGCGGTCGTGGGCAACGTGGGCAGGCTGCCGGTGTCGGTGCCGGACCTGGCAGGCGCGCTCTAGGAAGACGCCCGGGAAGCGGAAATCGGGAATCGGTCACCGGAAATCGAGTTCCTGGATTAATCTCATCGCTTCCATGTCCTCGCTGCTTGTCCCGATCTCCGTCCTGCCACACGGCGAGGGGCTCGCCCTGCCCGCCTATGCAACGCCGGGGTCCGCGGGATGCGATCTCCGCGCCGCGGTGACGTTTCCCCGGACGCTCGCGCCCGGAGAGCGCGCCGCCGTCGAGACGGGGATCGCGGTCGCCATCCCGGAGGGTTTCGAGGGGCAGGTCCGGATGCGCAGCGGGCTCGCCTTGAAGCAAGGTCTCGCCGCCTTGAACGCGCCCGGGACGATCGACAGCGACTATCGTGGTGAGATCAAGGTGATCATCGCGAACCTCGGCAATGTTCCCGTGACGATCGAACGGGGGGACCGGATCGCGCAGCTGGTTTTCTCGCCAGTGGTGCAGGCGCGATTCGAGCCCGCAGCGGAACTGCCGCCGACCGGTCGCGCCTCGGGCGGGTTCGGCTCGACCGGCTCGTAACTCCGAATGGCGTTTGCGCCGTTCGTCCGGGAATACGTCTCGGCGCTCACCGAGGGCGATCCGCGGTTCGTTCCCGAGATCGACTCCCGGGACGAGATGTATTCGTACGGCCTTCACTCCCTGCGGGGAAACCCCGACGCCGCGGCGATTCTTTATTTCCTGACAGGGCGCCAGATCGCGGACACTGTTCTCGCCGCCCGGCGGTGGCGCTTCGAGAACCGCGACCCGGGTGTCCTGCTGGATTTCGCGAGCGGTTTCGGCCGCGCGACCCGGTTTCTGACCCTCACCGTGCCGCCCGGATCGCTCTGGGTGTCCGAGATCGACGCCGCCGCGGTCGCGTTCCAGGAGTCGCGTTTTTCGGTCTCCGGGGTCGTCTCGAGTAAGACAGCCGCGGAATTTAATCCCCGCCGGCGCTTCGACGCGATCGCGGCCTCGTCGTTCTTCAGCCACGTGCCGGCGGGTCCGTTCGAGGACTGGCTCGCGCGCTTCTACGATCTCGTGAACCCCGGGGGAGTCCTCGTCTTCAGCACCCACGGCCCGTCGTTGCTGACGGAAGAAGCGGACTGGTCCACCGGCCTCGTCTTTCGCGGGCAGAGCGAGACCGAGCGGCTCGATCCCTCCGACTACGGAACGTCGTACGTGCGGCCCGAGTTCGTCGAGGCCGCGGCGGCCCGAGTCTCGGGAGGGGAGGCGGCGCTTCACTACGTCCCGTTCGGCCTCTGCGGCCACCAGGACCTCTTTCTGCTGGCGCGGCCGCCGCACCTGCCTCTCCGCCCGCCCTCCGTCCCCCGCGTCCCGCGCGGCGAGCTCCACACCCTGCAGATCCGGGACGGGGGCGAGCGGATCGCGGTCGAAGGTTGGATCGAGGCGGAGCGCGAAAGCATCGTGACCTTCTTCCTCGAGAACCGGCCGCTCGCGGTTTCGCGACCCGAAGACGGCGAGACCCGCCGCTCGTGGAGCTTCGACGTCGAGCTGCTGGGGGTATCCTCCGACGCCGTGCTCCGGATCGAGGCGAGCACCCGGGCGGGGACGACGAAGATTCTCGCGATGGGAACTCTGCGGCCGTATCTCTGAATCGAATTTCCGATCGCCTCTGCTACTCTGGTCGCACATGCGCGTCAGCGTCCTCGCGTCGGGCTCGGGCGGCAATTCCTGCGTCGTCGAGAGCGGCGCCACGCGCGTCCTCGTCGACGCCGGGCTCTCCGGCCGAGAGATCGAGCGGCGCCTGCGCGCGCGTGCGATCGAGCCGGAGACGATCGCCGGCGTTTTCGTGACTCACGAGCACAGCGACCATTCGTCGGGCGCGCTCTCGTTCTCGACGCGCTGGGGCTGCCCGGTTTTCACGAGCGCCGGGACCGCGCTGGCACTCGGGCTCGAAGGCGACCTCTTCTCGCCCTTCGTGCGGGTCGATCCGGGCCGCGACGGGCGCGTGGGGGCCATCGGCTTCCGCGCGTTCGCAACACCCCACGATGCGAAGGACTCCGTCGTCTACGCGTTCGAGGCCGACGACGCGCGGCTCGTGGTCGCGTCGGACCTCGGCCGCGCCGAGCCCGAGTTCGTGGATTTTCTCCGCGGCTCGACCACGCTCCTTCTCGAGTTCAACCACGACGAGGACATGCTCCGCGACGGCCCGTACACGTGGTTCCTGAAGAAGCGGATCTCGGGCGGGTGGGGTCACCTCTCGAACCGCCAGTCCGCCGACGCGGTCCGCGCCTCCGCGGGGCCGAGGCTCCGGCGGGTCGTCGCGACTCACCTTTCCCGGACCAACAACACCCCGGGGGTCGTCCTGGCGGTGCTCGCCCAGGCGCTCGACCGCGCCGAGTGCTCCGCGGCGTTCGACGTCGCCGACCAGATCCGCGGATACGCCCCCTTCGACGCGTGAAAGTCCCGTTCAACGCGTGAGAGTGCCGTTCAACGCGTGAAAGTAGAAGTCCGGGTCTATCCGCGGGAGGGGATTCTCGACCCGCAGGGCAAAGCGATCGCCGCCGCCCTCGTGAGGCTCGGGCACGCTTCGGTGGAAAGCGTCCGAGCGGGGAAAGTGTTCTTCCTGGATGTGGCAGGGGACGACCGGACGAAAGTAGAGGCCGAGGCGCGCCGCATGGCGGAGGAGCTCCTCGCGAACACCGTCATCGAGGGCTACGACGTGAGGGTCCTGTGAGCGGCGGCCTCGCCGTCAGCCTTTTTGAAAAGAAATGAAATTCTCTATTGTCGTCTTCCCCGGCTCCAACTGCGACCAGGACTGCGAGCACGTCGCCCGCGAGCTCCTCGGCTGCGAGGCCGAATACGTGTGGCACGCGGAGACAGACCTGAAGGGCGCGGACGTGGTAATCATCCCGGGTGGGTTCGCATACGGCGATTACCTGCGCGCCGGGGCGCTCGCCCGGTTCTCTCCCGTCATGGAGAGCGTCGGCCGCTTCGCGAAGGCGGGGGGGCCGGTGCTCGGGATCTGCAACGGGTTCCAGGTGCTTCTCGAAGCCGGGCTTCTCCCCGGCGCGATGCGGGTGAACCGCGGCCTTCGCTATGTCTGCCGCGACGTGCACATGCGGGTCCAGAGCTCCGACACACCGTTCACGCGGCTGTACGAGGAGGGGTCCGTCGTCCGCATGCCGATCGGACACATGGAAGGCAACTACACGGCTCCGCTCTCGGTGCTCGACGAGCTCGAGCGGGAAGGCCGGGTGATCTTCCGTTACAGCGACGAGCTCGGCGGCATCACCGACGCCGCGAATCCGAATGGCGCGGATCGCGGGATCGCCGGCATCTGTAGCCGGGAACGCAACGTCCTCGGCCTGATGCCGCACCCGGACCGGTGCGCCGAAGGCCTTCTCGGCAACGACACGGGCCTGAAGATGTTTCAGTCCGCCGTCGAGAGCCTCGCCGTCAGTCATTGACCCGTTGGTCCATCTGCGAAGCCGGGAACTCTGGACGAAGAACTCCCTTGTTCAGGTTCGGGGGTTGAGCACGGCGAGAAAGGAGAGCTGGGCGGCGACGCAGAACGCCCACACCCCGAAGCTCAGGCAGAGCGCTCCGCCCGGCCGGAGCATGCCCTGGCTTGAGAGACCGCGCGCCACAACGATCACGAACCAGAGATCGAACAGGTTGATGTCGTTTAGGAGCGTGAAGACGAGCAGAGGCGCATGGGGAAAGAAAAGTGCGAGCCCGATTGCGGGCTGCAGGTCCGCCATCTCCCGGACGGCTCCGGGAGTCCGGATCGCCAGAATGAGCAGGACGAACCAGGACGCGAAAAGCGTCGTCAGCATCGCCGTGGACATGAGCGACAGAGCCTCCCGGTAGCGCGCCGTCCCGGTCAAGACGAGCACGCCCAGATAGAGGAGAGCGCCCAGCAGCAAAACTTTGCCAACGATCGCCAACGAGCCCCCGAGGAGCCCGACGCTTTGCGCCAGCGAAAAGCGCTCAAGAGCCGCCGAGACCTCCTCCGCGGTGAAGCCGGCGGGAAGGCTCAAGACCAGCGCAGCGCGCAGGAACGGCCGCTGAAGAATCTGGACGGAGGCGGTTCCCATCAGAAGAAGAACGAGAGGAAGCACCAGGGAGGGCGAACCGACCGGGTGTTTGTCCGACCGCCCGGCGCACGCCAGCCTCCGAAAAACGAAGGAGGCGCCGGACAATCTGTTCTCGCTCACGCGCCGCCCGCCGTACCCGGGTCCGGGCGTCCGAGAAGGCGCGCCTCGAAGAGCTCGAACGATCCGGAAATTCGGCGGTCGGCGGCTCGAAGCGAGGCCCAATAGAGCGAGGCTGCCGCGAGAGCCATCGCGCCGAGCGAGACCGGGCGCGGGACTCTCTCCAGACGATCCACAGCTCGCACCAGAAAGAGAAAACCGGGCGCGCCGATCAGGAAGAGCAACGTGGCTGCGTAGGCTGGGGCCGAGTTTCCGCTGGAGGAAGTTTTTCGGAGGACACTCGGCTGCGGAAATCGTGCAGAGCTCCAGTTGAACAGCGCGAATACCAGTGCGAAAAACGTCTCGAGAAAGATCCAGAACATGCCGTCGAGGAGCGTCCGGACAAGACCCGCGAATAGAAGACCGGCGAAGGCGCCCGCGTGGATCAGAACCAGGAGGACGGTGTTCTTGACCCGGAGCACACGAACAATGGAGAGGCCGCTCGCACGATACAGGCGCACGCCCCGGCCGTCGGGACCGAACGAGTTCGCCGCGAGTCCGAGAATCGAGAGCGTCCAGAGGATCGTCAGGGCCAAGGCCTGCTCACGCGGTTTTTCGAGCGCCCTGAGGAGCCCGCGCGTGTCGTTAAACCACACCGAACGGCTGAACGGTGCGGCGGCCACGAACGCGATCAGCATTCCGAGGGTCAGCCGGCCCACGCCTGTCCGAACAAGCGAACGCCACTCCTTTGCAGCGAGCGCCCGGTTGAGACCGCCTCGTGCAAGGGTCGCGTTGGACCGAAAGCCTGCGGAATGCGCTCGGGGCTCGATCATGCGTCGCGCCACGCGCCAGCCCACGCTGAAGAGTCCGGCACAAATGACAATCAGGAGCATGACTGCCACACAGTCGACGGGTGCGAAGCGACCGGCGGCGAGGCGGGACAGGAGATCCGCCGTCCTACGATCCGGCAGCAGACTGCCGGCAACAATCGGCCACTGGATCCCGACGGCTTCGAGAAGGATCATTGCCGCCGCGGCAAACTGCACTCGACTTGCGAACCGTCCCATCAGTCCCGTATGGAGAAGGGCGGCCGCCACGAGAGAAAATGTGAAGAACGCGCAAGCCCCTATGGCGATGAAGGCGCGGTGACGCAAAGGGAGCCCCGGAAGAGAGGCGAGGCCAGCCGCGTAACCCGCGTACAGCGCCGAGAGCAGAAGGACGCCGGGCGAGGATACGATCTTGCCCAGGGTAACGAGCCAGATCTCGGCGGAAGTGAACGGCAGATCCCGCAGCGTCCCAATAAAGTGAGAACCTCTTCCGGCGGAGACCGCGGCGGAGAGCAGGCAGCCCAGGAAAAAGATGGAGCAGATCACTCGGCTGACGAGGGGAATACCGAGAGCTGGATCTCGAGAGGCGACCGTCGCCATCCCCGCGGCGGCCGCAGTGGCCAGCAACGCCAGGCACCCCAGAAGGAGCAGGCCGGCGGCGATTGCAAAACGGTCGGCCGGTCTGCGAGACCTCCACGTGTTCGCGGCGATACGGGCGGACGCCCACGCTACCGCTCGCAACGCCCCCGACCCGACTCCGGAGACCGGGCGGCGGGGGATTGGAGGGCACAAGGCGGAGGTCACGCCCAGCTCAATTTCGGCAGGCGGTCGCCGTCGATCCGGAGGCTCTCGAGAACCACGGCCTCGAGGGGTCGCTCCCGATCCGTCCCCCGTTCGAGCAGGGTCGTGAGAGATCCCTGCGCCACGAGCGTGCCGCCATCAAGGATTCCGATGTCCGTGCAGATCGCTTCCGCCAGCCGGACGGAATTCGAGGTCAGAAAGATCGTCACGCCTCGCGCGCGAAGGTCGGCCAGGAGGCGCTCGATGACGATGCGGGAGCGGGTATCGACGCCTTCGAGGGGCTCGTCGAGCACGAGAAGCTCGGGATCGGCGATCAGGGCCGCGGCGAGGGCGGTCTTCTTTCTCATGCCGTACGAATAGCCCGCGACGAGCCGGTCAGCCGCGGTCTCGAGATCCAGGATTTCGAGAAGCTCCTTTCTGCGTCCATCCTCGATCGCGGGATCGATGCCGTAGAGACGCGCCGCGAAGGAGATCTGCTCCGAACCCGTCAGGTACTCGAAGAGTGCGAGCTCCTCCGAGAGGTATCCGATACGCCGCAGGAGGTTCCTGTCGTTTCCCCTGAGCTGAGTTCCGAACAGGAAGATTTCTCCGGCAGATGCCGCGGCAACCCCGGTGAGAAGCCTCGCCGTGGTCGTCTTGCCGGCGCCGTTGGCTCCGAGAAGACCGTAGCAGGCGCCCCGCTCCACCTCCAGGTCGAGCTTCTCGAGCACTTTCGTCGATCCGAAGCTCTTTGAGATCCCGACGGTTCGGACGGCAGCGCTCACTTCCACCCTCCATAAAAGTTGCGGTTGGCTGCGCGCGCGGCCAACCGCAAGAGACTTACGAAACGCAAGTATGGAGTTCCGCCGTGAGGCCCAAGCCTCCCGCCCCGACGACCGCTCCGACGAAGATGGCGCCCGTTCCTGCCGTGAGAACGCCAACGCCGACCACGAGAGCGGATGCCGCCGCGAACGTGAACGCGCAAGCCCAGAACGATCCGCCCTGAATCGACTCGAGCTGCGCAGAGCTCAGCGAAGTCTGAGCCGCCAGGCGCGTTTGCGAGACGGGGGCCGAGCCCGCCGAAGCGGACGATGTCAGTGCAAGGAACGATGCGAGGACGCAGAGTCCAATGATTCTATTCATATGTCACCTCCCTTCGATTGAGATACCGCTCGGAGCGTTCCTGCCGGACGTGGCAGGAAAAACGGCTCGACGTCCCGAGCCGTTTTCCGCAAAGGGAATCCCTCCGAGTCTGCAAGGATCAGCGCGTCGCCGGTCCAGTGCCTCTCGAAGGCCGCGCGAGAGAAACGCAGATGCCCGATTGCAGAATCGAGAACGTGAAATCCGAAGTCTCCGGCCGGCGAGGGGATGACAACTACGAAATGCGAATAGGCGAGGTGCGCCAGCCAGGGTATCGAGGACGGCGGAGTTTTCGACGTCGAGCGGACGCCGGCGAGATCGACTCCGAGCGCGCGGGCCGCATCGCGAAGCGCTCTCATGGACGCCCGACTGTCGATCGGAATCAGCGCGGGGATGGCGGCGCAGAGGTCGCCCCTGCCGGACGATCGAAGCAGATTGCAGAGAGCTGCGGCGCCGCAGTTGTTTTTCGAATCCTGGAGCACGAGGTCATCCCTTCCGACGAGCCGCGCTCCCAAAATTACCGCCCGGGCGCTCGGCGTGAGGAGCCGCACGGAGGCGTTCCAGAGTCCGAAAAGCGCTCCCACCGCGGCAATTGCGACAATGGATCGGCGTACGAGTTTTATAGTGGCTCCCTTCGGGAGCGCAGATGCGCCGCCGCCTCCCGCGCCGCCCCCGGGCCCGTCCAGACGGAAGCGAGCTTTCCTTGACGGTCGATCCATGCGACGGCGGGCACCCGGGTGACACCGAGATCTGACCAGGGGAGCGCGGTCCTCGCGTGACGGATTCGCCCGGAAACGCCGAGAAGTCCGAGCGCCGGGGTCCGCGTGACCAGGAACAGCGCCGCGCCGGAGGTTCCCTCGAGCTCGCGTTGCAGGCCGGGGAGCACCTCCACACAGCTCGAGCAATCAGGATCCGCGAACAGCAGGAGCGTCGGTTTTCCGAGGAGGTCCTTCGAAGAGATTCGCACGCCGTCGTCTAAGCTGAGAACGAAATCCGGCGCGGATCTCGGGAACGAGGCCGGTCGGGCGCCCCGGACATCGCGTCCGAAGAGAACCAGCAGGACGAGCGACCCGAAGGAGACGAGCGCGAGGAGGAAACCTGCCATGCGGCGCGGCGACGACTGCGCGAGCTCGAAGATGCCTTTCATGCCCTCTGATTGTCGCCAGTCGGAATCTCGCGAGTGGAGCTGCCCGCCCCCGGCTTCGAGCGGCTCCGGCGAGCGAGCCCCCGCGGCGGAGCCCACGCCCGGGGTCGGGGGGGGAGTCTTCGACCGTCTGCCCGATTTGGTCAGGACTGGAGAAGCTCGGCGACGACACCGGCGCCGTTTCTTCTGACGGCCGGGCCTGGCGAGCGCCGTGCGGTACCATCCCTTCACCGACTCTGATGATCCCAGCATTTTTCACGCTTGCCCTGCTTGCGGCCGTTTCCCCACCGGATCCGGGCGCTATCTCCTCCGGCGGCGCCGTCTACTCGTCGCATCTCATGGTCGACCAGGAAGTCCTCGTGTCTTCCCGCATCACCGGGATCATTTCGACGATCTCGGTCGATCGGGGAACCCAGGTCGTCAAGGGGCAGCCGCTCGCGACTCTGGATCAGCGGGAGGCGGAGAGCGAGGTCCGGCAGGCGAAGGAAGACATGGAACTGCGCCGGGCGGAGTTCGAACGGCAGAAAACGCTCTCCGGGCTGAACCTCGGGTCCGTCGCGGACCTCGACACGGCGCGGGCGCGGCACGCGGTGGCTTCCGCGGCCTTCGACAAGGCCAGGACGCTGCGGGACTACACCGTGATCCGCGCCCCCTTCAACGGCGTCGTGACGGACAAGCTGGCGCGCGTCGGGCAGAAGGTGGTCGACATCCAGAACCAGCCGCTCTTCAAGGTGACCGCCCTCGAACCGCTGCTCGCGCGGATCTACGTGCCCGACAGGGACCTCGGAGGCTTGAAGCGCGGCGACTCGGTGGAGATCGTGGCGGCCAATGCGCCCGCCGTGCGCGCCTCCGCGCGCGTCGAGTACATCAGCCCGACGGTCGACGCCGGCAGCGCGACGGTCGAGGTGATCGTGCGGGTGGGGCACAATCCGTCGCCGGCGACGCTCCGGCCGGGAGTCGCCGTCGAAGTCCGTCTGCCGGCTTCGCGCCGCCCGTGACGTCCGGGTCGAGAAGACCTCCGACGCCGTTGAGGTCCGCGCTCGACCGCGTCCTGATCCACGACATCCGGAACCTCGGTTTTCGGTTGGAGATGCTGAGGTCGAACCTCGACGAGCACTACGGCCACCCGGACTTCAAGCAGTCGATCGAGGAGCTCTTGAGCTCGACCATCGGGCGGCTGGACGGGATCGTCCGGCGGTGGTCCGGCGAGGAAACCGAGCTTCTGATCAAGGTCGAGCTCGACTTGAACGCGATCCTGCGCGAGATCGCGGGCGGCGCCACCCGGCGCGGCGGCCGACTGCCCGCGGGGGAGTCGTCGCGCCTTCCGGTCCTTTCCCTCGCCCTTTCCGAGATACCGCCCGTCTGGGGGGACCTGTACTTTCTCCGCGACGCGCTCGCGAGCCTGATCGAGAATGCGCTCGAAGCGGCGGCGCCGGCGGGCAAGGTGCTCATCCGGAGCTTCCCCGCGCGCTCGGGCGGCGGAGAACGGGCGATCCTCGAGATCATCGACAACGGCGAGGGCATGTCGCGCGAGTTCGTGACGGACCGGCTGTTCCGCCCCTTCCAGACCACCAAGCCCGACGGCGTAGGGCTCGGCGTCTTCACGGCGGCGCAGATCGTCAAGCACCACGGCGGAAAGATCCGCGTGCGCAGCCAGGCCGGCGAGGGCACCGTCGTGCGCCTCTCGTTTTCGGCCGCGTCCCCGGCGTCGTGAGCGCCGCGAACCGTCCGCTCGGGCGCCTCCTGGTGGTCGAGGACGATCCGATCCTCTTAGACCAGCTCACCTGGGCGCTCAAGGGGTCCTTCGACGTGATCTCGGCGTCGGACGCCGACGCGGGACGCGCTCTCTTCAATTCCGAGCTGGATCTCTTCCTCTTCGACCTGCGGCTCCCGCCGAGCGGCCGCGTCGAGGAGGGGTTCGCCCTGCTCCAGGAGGCGCGACGCCGAAATCCCGACGCGACGGTCGTCGTGATGTCGGGAGAGGCCGACCGGAGCGCGGCCCTGCACGCGATCGAGCTCGGCGCCTTCGACTTTTTCCGGAAGCCGCTCGACCCGGCGGAGGTGAAGATCATCCTGAAGCGGGCTCTCGAGCGCCGCCGCCTGGTCGTCGAGAATCAGGAGCTGCGCGAGCAGGCGCGGGACCAGAAATCGTTCGACCGCCTGATCGGCGAGAGCCCGGAAATGAAGCGGCTGTTCCGGGAGATCGAGCAGGTTGCACCGTCGGACGCGACCGTCATGATCCAGGGCGAGAGCGGCACCGGCAAGGAGCTCGTCGCCCACTCGATCCACGAGCGAAGCCCGAGAGCGGCCCGGGCGTTCGTCGCGATCAACGCCTCCGGTTTTCCAGACACGCTCGCGGAATCCGAGCTCTTCGGACACGAGCGGGGAGCCTTCACGGGCGCCGTCACGTCGCGGCCGGGCCGCTTCGAGCTCGCTCACGGCGGCACGCTGTTCTTAGACGAAATCGGGACCCTGTCCCCCGCGGTGCAGGCGAAGCTGCTCCGGGTGCTCGAAACGCGGGAGCTCGAGCGCGTCGGCGGGCGCCGCACCGTGCCGGTTGATTTCCGCCTGGTGACGGCGACCAACGAAGATCTCGAGGCTCGGGTGGCCTCCGGCGCGTTTCGCGAGGACCTTTTCTACAGGATCAACACGGTCCCCATCCGCATCCCCCCGCTGCGCGATCGGGGCAGGGACCTCCAACTCCTCGCAGAGCACTTTCTCGCGCGTTTCTCCGCCAAACACGGCCGCGGTCAGAAAACGCTTTCCCCGTCCGCGCTCGAAAAGCTCCAGCGTCACCCTTGGAAGGGAAACGTGCGGGAGCTCGAGCACGTGATCGAGATGCTGGTTCTTTTTTCCGAGTCGGACGCCATCGAGGAAGAAGACCTGCCTCGCGTCTTTCGGTCTGAGCCGGCGAGGCCCGGAAACGAGCCGTCGGTCCGGTTTTCCGACGCGGTCCGCGAGCACCAACGGCGGCTCCTCGCGGACGCGATCGAGCGCGCCGGCGGCGTGAAGGCGGAGGCGGCCCGACAGCTCGGACTCGACGCGAACCAGATCAAATACCTCTGCCGCAAGCACGGCCTCTGAGGTTGGGAACGGTTGACAAAACCATCCGAGGTTGAGAAATTCACCCGACCGAGCTTGCTTGTCAAATAGCAAGTGCTTTTATTTCAATGTTTTAAGCCGCTGACGCGCTGGCCCCGACCTTGCGATGGAGAGAGGGAAAGAGGAGGCCACCATGGCAAATGAAGTCAGGATCAAGCTCACAGACGCCCAGAAGGCGAAGATCAAGTCGGCGACCGGCAGGGAGATGAACGAGATCCGCCTCGGCAACCTGAGCAGCGGTCCTTCCGCGACGCCCGCCAAGAAAACGATGACTGCTCGCGCCCAGACCGCGCGCGCGCAGACCGCCCGGGCGGAAACGGCCCGCGCGCAGACCGCTCGCTCAGAGACGGCCCGCGCCCAGACCGCGCGCTCCGAAACGGCTCGCGCCCAGACCGCTCGTTCCGAGACCGCCCGCGCTCAGACGGCTCGCGCCGAGACCGCTCGTTCCCAGACCGCTCGCGCCGAGACCGCTCGCGCTCAGACGACCCGCGCGGAGACGGCCCGGTCACAGACTGCCCGCGCCGAGACCGCCCGCTCGCAGACCGCGCGCGCGCAGACCGCTCGGGCTGAGACGGCCCGCGCGCAGACGGCCAGGGCGGAGACCGCGCGCGCGCAGACTTCGAGGGCGCAGACCTCCCGCGCGGATTCCGAGAACCTGTAAGACACGAGCCCCGCTCCTTTTCATGCCCCGCGCGAGCGGGGCTTTTTTATTGCGGGAAGGGGCGAGGCTTCCGGACCCTCACCAAACCAGCGTGCGGACCCAGCGCGTCAAAACCACGAGGGCGCGGCCCGCATAGGAGGACCGGCGCGAATAGATCCGGGCCCGCACGACGGACCCGGGACGCAGACGGCCGTCCGCGTTGTCGAACATCGCGACCGCCACGAACCGCTCGGGTGTGCCGGAGGGAAGCGGTGGCTCCGCGAGCCCCGCCCCCGTCACGGGCTGATCGACGGTCGCCGCGGAGATGCTGACGATCTTTCCGATGACCGGCTCGAGCGGCCGCTGGGGGGACAACGCCTTCACGCGCGCGCCCTTCTCGAGAGAGTCGAGCAGCCTCTCGGAAACGGGCAGCTCGGCGATGAGACGCGTGCAGTCTCCGACCTCCGCGAGCACGGTCCCCGCCGCGACCATCCGGGCCGCGAGGTCCTGCACATCCGGCGTCAGAACCCTTCCGGCGATCGGAGAACGGACGTCGAGGCGTTCCTCGGTGGCGCGGGCGCCGCGCAGCCCTTCCTGCGAAGCGTCAGACCGCCGCTCCGCCTCGTACACCGCGCTCGCGCCTCCCCTCTCTCGGGCAAGGTTCGCGGCAAATCGCAGCCGCCCCGACTGCTCCGCAAAATGAGAGACGCGCGCCTGAGCCGCCATGTTTTTGAGTCGAAAGAGCTCGCGTCCCGCGGGCACGTTGTCGCCCTCTCGGACCAGAACTTCCGCAACCGATGCGTCCTCGGGCGCCTGAAGACGCACGACCTTCGCGGGCCGCAGCACCGCTTCGGCGGAGATCGTTCGGCGGCTCCACGGCACGAGAAGGACGAGCAGCAGGATGGCTCCGGCGATCGCTAGAGGCCGGCGGCTTCGGGAGGACATGAGGAACTCCTTCTTGTCCAGGTAAAAGAGCCGCGCCGTGCGGGTCACGAGACGGACCCGCTTGCGAAAGACTCGATAGAGGGTCAGGAGCAGAAGAACGACGGCGACCCCGGGGAAATACTTCGAATAGAAGTTGTAGAAGAGACCGGCGATGAATCGCATGATCACCGTCGTGTAAGCGAGCGCGAGCGTTCCATAGATCCAGTAGATCCGCCGCTTGCGGCGCGAGACCGCCGGCCGCGGGACCGGGAGTCTCAAGATCCGGCTCTGAAACTGCGCTCCGAGGTACTGGAACGCTTCCTCGCGAAGCTCCGGCATCTCGACAAGGCTCGTCAGCGCGTAATAGCCGTCGATCTTGATGAGCGGGTTGATATTGAAGAAGATCGTCGAGACCCCGGTGAAGAGCATCGTCTTGTAGGCGAGCTCGTGGAGGAGCGTGTCGGGGTACGACGCGACCCACATGGCCGTCGCGCCGGCGCAGATGAAGCCTTCCACGTAGATGCCGGCCGTCGTCGTCCAGAGGCGATGCCACTTGTTCTGGAACATGATCGCGTCGGTCGTGTCGCAGTAAAACGCCGGGGTGAAATAAAGGAGCGCCAGGCCGATGTCGTGGACCTCTCCTCCGTAAACTTTCGTCGCGAACGCGTGGCCGAATTCGTGAATGCCGCCGATCACGCACAGGATGATGAAGAATTGCAGCACGTCGATGAGCGGCTTGTGCAGAAACGCGTAGAGCTCGTACGTCCCGGTCCAGATCGGTGCCCAGTGAAGAACGAAGACTCCGATCGTCCAGGCGACGGCGATGATCCAGAGAACGACGACGGGCGGCGTCCAGAGCCACCGCACGTAGCGGACTGTGCGGTCCAGGAACCGGTCGGGGTCGAAGACGTGGAACTTCATGAAAAAGGGATTGAAGCCCTCGGCTTTCGCGTCGGCGGCGCGTTTGCGGTCCGTCCTCGAGCGGCTCAAGAGCAGGAGGCTGCGTTCGGCAGAGGAGCGCTCGAGAAGCTCGGTGTTGCGGAGCATTTCTTCGTACTCGAGGGCAAAGACGGTGTCGATGCTCGCTCTGGGAAAAATTCGGTTGTATTCCGCGGCGATCTCCTCGGTCGTGCGGGTCCCGTCGAAGAGCTCGATGATTCCCCATTCGGAGTCGCTGAACGTGTAGTACGCGTCGCGCTCCTGGTTCTTGACCACCCACGTCACCTCGCCCATCCGGACGACGCGGCGAATGACCAGCTGCTTCGCGAGCGCCGGACGGTCCGAAGCTTGCCCGTGCCGCGCGGCGAGGAGCTCGGCGCCTCTCTCCGGTGCGGTCGCCGAAAGGAGCGGGACCGCCGGTGAGCGCGCGCCCGGCGCGGTCATGGGAGCAGGGGCCAGAGCTTTGCGTAGAGCCATCGCGACGGCTTCCGCAGAAGCAACGTCGCAATCTTGCGGTCTCCGGCGCTGATCTTCGCGCGACCGAGCATCCCGGTCTTCAGAGAACCGTCGGGGTTCGGCAGGGTCAGTTCGGCCACCACGAAGCGTTCCTTCCCCTCTTCGCGGATACGCGCGCCGACGCGGGAGATCTCTCCGCGGAAGGTGCGGGTCGGATAAGGGTTCAGTTTGACGTCCACCCGCTGCCCCGCCTTCAACAGGGAGGAGTCCTCTTCCGGCACGGCGACCTCGACGGTCACCGAGCCCACGTCCGCGATCACGCAGAACTCGGCGCCGCGGGGAAGGTTCTGCCCGATGCGCTCCTCGAGGCGCGGTGTCACGATGACTCCGGCGGCGGGTGCCCGCAACCGCGTCGCATCGAACCGCTCCTGCTCCATGGCGATCCGGGCTTCGAGCTCGTCGACGCGGGACTGAGCGTCGAACAGGCCCCCGGCGTTTCCCGTCCCTCGCTGCGTCGCGACGTCTCTCGCCGCGATCGCATGAGCGGACTGTGCGTCCGCCAGCGCGGACCGGTAGCTCTCGTCGTTCACCGTCGCGATGACTTCTCCCTTCGGGACGACCTCACCCTCTCGGTGCATCACCGAGGCGACGATGCCCTCCGCTCCCGCCGTCACCACGCTGCGGCGGCCTGGCAGCACGCGTGCCGCTCCGCCGACCCGCAGCCGCCACGGGACCAGGAAGAGGATCGCCGCGAGCGCGATCGCCCCCGCCGCCCACGCAAGCCGGCGCCGGCGCGGGATCGCCATCAGGCGGGTCCGGCGGGCGAGGAGGGGTTTCCAGAAGCCCGCGAGAGGGACCTGCTGGTAAAGCTGGGCGTTGCGAACCGCCACCGTCGCCTGGTTGACGAGTATCTGCAGGAGGTCGCGCGTTTCCGCGTCGAAGACGATCGGCTCCCGTGACTCGAAAGCGAGGACCCCGAGCTTTCCCTCCTCGTCCTTCAGGGTGACGGCATAGAACGCCTTGAGCCCCTGCTCGTTGAACAGCGTCCGGAACTTTTCTTCGGTCTCCGGCCGATCGGAGGTCAGGGTTCCGTCTTCGCGCTCGGTGACGTTGACGTCGGACCCCGAGAGGAACACCCACTGGAGGAACTCCTCGGTTCGCCGGATCTCCGGACTGCGCCGGTCGATTTCCGTGGTGCCCGACACCGCTCCGAGCCGCAGCCGTCCTCCCTGCTGGATCGCCATGGCGCAGCGGTCGTACCGGATGAGGGCGGCCGAGGCGTTGACGACGGTCTGCATCACGCGGTCGAGGTCGAGCGTGGCAGTGATCTCGCGGCTGACGGCGAGGAGCGCGTCGAGCTCTTCGACTTTCTTTTCGGCTTCGAATTGGCGCGCGTTGCGGAGGGCCCGCACTGCCTGCCGGGCGAGGTCTTCGAGAAGCTCCTGGTCTTCTTCCGAGAAATCCGGAACCCGGCCGCGTTTGTTGACGAGAACGAGCGCGCCCAAGGGGACGTCCTGCTCGATGAGCGCGACCCCCAGGGCCGACCGCACGGGAAACTCCGGAGCCGACATCGGGTCGTCGGAGGAGATGCGATTCCGCCGGAGCGCCGCGCCTTCGGCGAGCAGGTCGCCCACCAGGCCGCCGCCGACTGAGGGCGGCGGATTGACGACGTCGTAGCTCTCGTTGATGGCGGTGGCGGCGAGCTCGACCGAATCCGCGTGCGCGTCGAGCAGCCAGAGAGAACCGGCCTCCGCGCCGGCGAAGTCGACCGCCTTGCGGACGATGATTTCATTCAGCTCGGACCACTCGAGGGTCGATCCGAACGCTTTCGAAAGATCGTAGAGAGCGGTCAGGCGCTCGATGGCCTGGCGCATGCCCGCGGTCTTCCGCTCGGACTTGACCGCGCGCCCGAGGGCCTTCGCCGCCTGCACGAGGAGCCCCTCCAGCCGTTCGGCCACGGTGTGCGCCTGCGGGGGCTCGGTGAAGAGAAGCGTCAGGATCGCGGGGACGGCGCCCTCCGCCTCCGCCGCGACGAACAGCACCCATTCGACGCCGGCGGGCGAGGCCGGCAGCCAGGCTGCGCCTCGCGATTCCATGTCCGCGCGGGACAGCAGGAGGGGAGCCCGGTCCCGGAGGAGCTCGCCGGCGATCGGGTCCTCACGCGCGACGCTTCTCTTGAGGTTCGGCCGCGCACCTTCGCCCGTCCCGCCGGTGCACACGAAGAGCGGGTGCGTCGGGTCAGGCGTCCAGACGAGAACCGTAGGGGCTCCGCTGGCTCGAGACACCCAGCGCGCCGCCCATGACGAGGTCTGCGCCAGGTTTTCGCATTCCGCGAGCTCGGAAACCGCCGAGTCGATCGGCTTCCCGGCGGAGCTCCCCGGTTCTTCCGCCATTTTTCCTAGAAGCTCGCCGCCGCCGTCTCCAGGTTTTCGTAGATCTCGAATACGGAATCGAGCCGGGTCATCTCCAGCAGCTTCTTGACCTGCGGCTCGACGCCGACGAGCTTCGTCTGACCACCTTCGTTCTGCGACGTAGTCATCGCGCGAACGAGGGCGCCGAGTCCCGAGCTGTCGAGAAACCGGACGGCGGAGAGGTCGACGACGATCCTGGAGCGCCCCTGCTCGAGCAGGCGCGCAACGGTCTTCTTGAAGAGGGTCTCGGGTTCGCCGATCACGAGATCCCCGTCGACGATCAGGATCGTGACCGGCCCGTCTTCGCGTGTCGAGAGCTGCATGTTGGAGGGCGATTATGTCAAAAAGTCACGCCGCGTCGAGTGCGTATCGGAGCCGTATACTCCAGCGCCGAACCGCCGCATGACGATCACCCCCGAGCTCGTCGCCGAGCACAACCTTTCTGCCGAGGAGTACGGGCGGATCATCGTGATCCTGGGGCGTGAGCCTAACTACGTCGAGCTCGGCATCTTTTCGGCCATGTGGAGCGAGCACTGCTCCTACAAGTCCTCCCGCGTGCACTTGAAGACCTTCCCGACGAAGGGGCCACGCGTCATACAGGGGCCGGGCGAGAACGCGGGGATCGTCGACATCGGCGACGGGCTGGCCGTGGCATTCAAGATGGAGTCGCACAACCACCCGTCGTTCATCGAGCCGTACCAGGGTGCCGCGACGGGGGTCGGGGGGATCCTTCGGGACATCTTCACCATGGGGGCGCGGCCGATCGCGTCCTTGAACTCGCTGCGGTTCGGTTCCCTGGACGCGCCCCGGATGAAGCACATCGTCGACGGGGTCGTCCGTGGAATCGCGGGATACGGAAACTGCATGGGCGTCCCGACGGTGGGCGGCGAGACGACGTTTCACCCGGCCTACAACGGCAACATTCTCGTGAACGTCTTCAACGCCGGGATCGTGCGCGCGGACCGGATCTTCCTGGGTCGGGCGGAGGGAGCCGGAAATCCGGTCGTTTACGTGGGCTCGAAGACGGGACGCGACGGGATCCATGGCGCGACGATGGCGTCCGAGGAGTTCGCGGGCGACGAGACGAAACAGAAGCGGCCGAACGTCCAGGTGGGCGATCCGTTTACCGAGAAGCTTCTCCTCGAGGCGTGCCTCGAGCTCTTCGCCACCGACGCGGTCGTCGGCATCCAGGACATGGGAGCCGCGGGGCTGACGTCCTCCACCTTCGAGATGGCGGGCCGCGCCGGCAGCGGCGTCGAGATCGATCTGTCGAAGGTTCCAGTGCGCGAAACGGGAATGACGCCTTACGAGATCATGCTGTCGGAGTCGCAGGAACGGATGCTCCTCGTCTGCCATCGCGACCGCCTCCCGCAGGTCCTCGCGATCTTCCGCAAGTGGGAGCTCGACGCGGTCGAGATCGGAATGGTGACGGACACCGGCCGGGTCGTCCTCTTCTTCGCCGGAGAGAAAGTTGCCGACCTACCAGCGGCGCCTCTGGCCGACGAGGCCCCCGTCTACGACCGGCCGCGGCGTCCCGCGCCGGCCCCTCCTCCGCCGCTCTGGCCGGGGGAGCCGGAGCCCGCGGACTACACCGGGTGCCTTCGCGGGATCCTCTCATCCCCGAACGTCGCCGAGAAGTCTTGGATCTGGACGCAGTACGACCACATGGTCGGCACGAATACCGTCGAGCGGCCCGGTGGCGACGCCGCCGTGGTGCGGGTGAAGGGCACCCGCAAGGCGCTCGTTTTGAAGTCGGACGTGAATCCCTTTTTCTGCGCGCTCGACCCTTACCGCGGGGCCGCGATCGCCGTGGCGGAAGCCGCGCGATCGATCGCGTGCGCCGGCGGACGGCCGCTCGCGATCACGGACTGCCTGAACTTCGGCAATCCCGAGAAGCCGGAGGTCATGGCGCAGTTCGAGGCGGCGGTGCGCGGCATCTCGGACGCCTGCCGCGCCTTCGACATTCCTGTCGTCTCCGGGAACGTCTCCTTCTACAACGAGACCGACGGGCGCGCGATTCCGCCGACGCCGACCGTCGGGATGGTCGGGCTTCTCGAAGACGTCGAGCGGCGGGTGCAGATGGGCTTCCGGGCGGCCGGCGACCGCGTCGCCCTCCTGGGCGTCACCCGCGACGAGCTCGGCGGCAGCGAGTTTCTCCGCGTCGTGCGGGGAAGAGACGAAGGGCCGTGCCCGGATCTCGATCTCGGCGCCGAGCGGCGGCTTTCATCCCTTCTGGCCGATCTCGCGGAAGCGGGCCTCCTGGCCTCCGCGCACGACCTCTCCGATGGGGGTCTGGCCGTCGCGGCCGCGGAATGCGCGATGATCTCAGGCTTTGGCGCCGCCCTGGAGCTTTCGGGGTCTCTGCGGACGTCCGCGCTGCTGTTCGGCGAGAGCACGGGCCGCGCTCTGATCTCCTTCCGCCCCGACGAGGAGCCGGCGATCGTTCAGGCGGCGAAAAAATCTTCCGTGTCGTTCGAATCGATCGGAACCGTCGGCGACGTCGCATTGGTGATCCGCCAGCAGGGCCGGGTGGTTCTCGACGCGGACCTCGTCGAAACGACCGGAATCTGGCGCCGCGCCTTTCGCCGGTCGATCGAGTCCGCCGACTTGCTCTGAACGTCCCCGCTTCCGGGTTCTTCGGCGCGGTCAGGCCGGCTTGCGCGGCCCTTTCGGCCGTCCCGGCGAGCGAGGATCGCGGCGAGGCCCTGCCGGTCCCATCGGGCGCCGCGCCGGTATCCCTCCCGGGTCGAGCCCCCCGGGAAACGCGGGGAGCGGGGCACGCCGCCCCGGGGGTCCGGGAAACACGCGCGCACGCTCGGCGGGCGCGGCCGGGCCTCGCGGTCCGAGCGGTGCCGCGGGGCGCCCCTTTCCCACCGGTCCGGCCGGGCGGGGCGGTGCCCCGGGTCCGGCCGTGCGGGGCCGGAACGCCGGTGCGTCGAGCCGCTCGCGCCGGGAGACGAGTGCGCCCGCGGTCTGCCGTCCGTAACGCACCTCTTCTAGAAAGAGACCGGAGGGAGGCGCGGTCCACACCGCGGTGGAGCCCGGCAGCCGCTCCTCGAGCAGTCGCCGGGCTTCCTGGAGCGACAGGTTCCCGCGACCCACTTCGACGAGCGTTCCGACGAGGCGGCGCACCATCTTCCAGAGGAAATGGGACGCCTCGACGCGGTAATGGATTTCCTGACCGACTTCCGTGACCTCGCTCGTCGCGACCACCACTTCCGTCGAGTCGAGGCCGGCGGCGTTCTCGCAGAAGGCGGAAAAATCGTGGCGGCCGACGAAAAGCCGAGCCGCCTCCCGCATCGCGTCGGCGTCCAGGCGGTCCTTGACCCACCAGACAAGCCGTTTTTCGAATGCGGTCCGCCGCCGGGAGAGCCGGTAGAGATACCGGCGGGACGCCGCGTCGTGCCGGGCGTGGAAATCGGGAGCGGCGGTATCGACGGTGACGACGTTGACGTCGAACGGCAACCGGTCGTTCAGCCCGTGTTCGAGCTCGACGGGCGACAGGTCCCGACGCGCTTTGATGTGGGCGATCTGCGCCAGCGCGTGAACGCCCGCATCCGTGCGTCCCGCCCCTCCGACCGTGGCGTCCTCGCCGAGGAGCTCGCGGGCCGCGCGGCCGAGAACTCCCTGCACGGTGCGATCCGCGTTCTTCTGCGACTGCCACCCGTGGTATCGGGTGCCGTCGTACTCGATCGTGAGCTTCCAGGTCGGCACCGGGGGAGCTTAGCCCGTCCCGTCCCGTCGATCCCTGAACAAAAAAAGCCGGGTGCCTGCGGGAAGTCCGCGCAGGCCCCCGGCCGGAACGTCTTCGAAAAAGCTACTTCGTGCTCGAGCCCTTGACCTGCAGGTTGTTATTTACCCGCACGACGCCGTCTACGGAGCGCGCGACGTCCGCCGCCATCCGCTTCTGATCCGGGTTATCGACCTGACCGGCGAGAGTGACGATACCGTTCGTCGAGTTCACCTCGACGTTCGTCAGCGTCGAAAGCTTCACGTCCGCCGCGAGCTTTGCTTTGACCGACGTCTTGATCGCCGCGTCATCGACCTGCGTCCCCGCCGAGGTGCTGGTCTTGCAACCCGCCACGAACGACGCGAGGACCACGAGGGCCGCGACACCCATCAAACCTTTGAAGCGTTTCACCATGACAAATCCTCCTCTTTTCTAGTGGGCCGCTCGGCCCGGCTTTTCTACTGGGCCGCTTGGACCCGGGCAACCATCGGAGCCCTCTGCGCCCGGGCATATCCCGAACTCGTTGATGAGCCCCCACTCAAAACCAGATTGTTGACACGAACCACGCCGGGAACGGACAGCACCGCGCGCTGCGCTTCCCGGGACTGATCGGCGTCCGCCTCTCCGAGTAGCGCGACGACGCCGTGGTACGAACTGGCCTCGACACGCTGCGTGTCGACCCCGGCCTCCGACAGGGCGGCGTTTGCCTGCCGGGACAACTCCCGGTCGGCGGCGGTCGCCGCCTTGTGGGCTGCACCGGCGCATCCGACGGCGAAAGAGGCGGAGAGAAACGCCGCAACGAGCGAGGTCGCCCGTGTTTTTCGCAATGTCGAAGCAGCCGCTTTCTCCATTTCAATCCGACGAAAAGCACGGCGCGTGCCAAGTGTGGACGCCGCCAGTCGGCCATACAATCGATGAGGGCCCGTCCCCGCCGGAAGGTCCGGCGCGCAAGGCCGGGAGGTTCGCACTGGGCTGTCTCGTCCGGACCGTTGGCTCGCTGATTCTTCTTCTCGCCCTCGCCATCGGATTGCGCCGCGCAACCGAACGGCCCGCGGAGATACCTCCCGTCTCGGCCGACACCCGCGACGTGGTCGTCGGGGGCGTACGGTGGCGGTCCCGCGAAGCGCCGGGGCTTCGCCGCTCGGGGGAGCCCGTGATCTTCGTGCATGGATTCCTTTCGAGCTCGACGACGTGGAGGCGCGTTCTCGCCGATTTTTCAGCGGACCGTCCGGCCGTCGCCGTGGATCTTCCGGGAGCCGGTTTCTCCGACCGTCCGTGGCCGTTCGACTACACCGTGCAGGGCCAGGCAGAGCATCTTCTCCGGTATCTCGACGCTCGAAGTTTTTCGCGCGTCGTACTCGTCGGAAATTCGCTCGGCGGCGCCGTGTGCGAGGCGCTGGCGGCGGCGCATCCCGAGCGCGTTGCCGCTCTCGTGCTCGTAAGTGCGGCGTTTCCGAAGATGTCGATCCCCGCGGGCTTCCGCCTCCTGCGCTCTCCGTTCGTCGGAGAGATCCAGATCGAGCTTCTCGTCCGCCCGGTGATCGAGTACTCGCTGCGGCGGCGCCTCTACGCCCGCGCGGACCGGGTCACGGAAGCGACGATCGACGAATGGTGGGATCCGATCCGGGTGCCGGGGACGCGCCGCGCCGCTCTCGAAGCGGTCCGCAGTCGATTCACCGGAACGGAGGCGCTTCTGGCGAGGATCCGCGCGGCGACTCTCGTCGTCTGGGGGAAGGAGGACCGTCTGACGGGCCCGTCGGAAGGGCTCGCGCTCGCGTCCGTAATCGAGGGCGCGCAGTTCGTCATGCTTCCCGGGGTGGGTCACCTGCCGCAGGAAGAGGATCCGGCTCTCTTCTCGAAGACGCTGTCGACGTTTCTCGAGCAGTTCCCGCGCGCGGATATTCGATGACGGGTGGCGTTCTCCTGTACGGCGCGAACGGGTACACCGGGCGCCTCATCCTCGAGGCGGCCTCGCGCGCGGGGCTCTCGCCCGTCATCGCGGGGCGCCGGCGGGAAGCGATCGAGCCGCTCGCAAAAGCGGCCGGTGTCGATTTTCGCGTCTTTTCCCTGGACGACCCGCGCGAGGCGGCGCGGGCACTCGAGCCGTTCGACGCGCTGCTTCTCGCTGCCGGGCCGTTTTCCCGCACCAGTGCGCCCGCCCTCGAAGCGTGCCTCGCGGCGCGGACTTCGTATCTGGACATCACCGGCGAGGTCGCCGTCTTCGAAGCCTTGTTCGCCGCGAGCGAACGGGCGAAGGCCGCCGGGATCGCGATCGTGCCCGGGGTCGGATTCGACGTCGTGCCCACGGACTGCCTCGCGGCCCTCCTGGCGGCCAGGCTCCCCGGCGCGGACCGGCTGACTCTGGCGTTCCGCGGATTTCGTCCGTCGCGTGGAACCGCGAAGACCATGCTCGAAGGCGCGGGACGGGGAGGACTCGTCCGGATCGGCGGCGAGCTCGTTTCCGTCCCTTCCGCCTGGAAAACGCGGGAGGTCCCGTTCGCCGACCGCACGCGGTCCGCCATGACGATTCCGTGGGGCGATCTTTCGACCGCGTGGCGGAGCACGGGGATTCCAAACATCGAAACCTATGCGGCCGCTTCGCCCGGCGCGATCGCGTCCGCCCGCCGCACCCGCCGGCTGGCACCCCTTCTCTCCTGGACACCCCTTCGCAGGCTCCTCGAAAAATTGATCGAGGCGCGGGTCTCGGGCCCGACCGGGGATGAGCGCCGGCGCGAGCGCTCACAGATCTGGGGCCGAGTGGACGCTCCGGACGGACGGGCGGTCGAAGGCAGGATCACGACGCTCGAGGGCTATGCGTTCACGGCGGAGTCCGCGGTCGCATGCGCCCGGCGGGTTCTGGCGGGAGACGCCGGACCGGGCACGTGGACACCGTCGCAGGCGTTCGGCGCGAGCTTCGTCGAGTCGATCCCCGGCACGGTCTCCGAGGTTCCGTCCAGGACGGAAGGCGGCACCTCGTGACGAGTATTCTCAGCGCTTCCGGTTGAAAATGGATGACCTCGTGCCCGAACCGATGCCTCCGATCGCCGGTGTTCCCACGTCGGTCTCCGCGTTCGTCGGAGAGACCCTGAGGGGACCCGTGAACCAGGCGCGCGGGATCTCGAGCTTCGCCGCGTTCGAGAGGGAGTTCGGAGGGCTCGCGCAGAATCGTCCCGTGAGCCACGCGGTCTTTCAATTCTTCCGCAACGGCGGCGCCCGGGCCCTCGTCGTGCGGATCGCCCGCGCCGACGGGGCGGCGCCGACGCCCGCGGAATTCCTCGGAGATCCGTCTGCGAAAACCGGGCTGCATGCCCTGGGAGACGCCGACGTGTTCAACTTCCTTTGCCTTCCCGATTCCGACAACCCGGCCGTCCTCTCAGAAGCGCTGGCTTTCTGCCGAGCTCGCCGCGCATTCCTGATCGTCGACCTTCCGGAGTCGATCGTCACTCCCGCGGGGGCGCAGGCCTGGCTCGCCGCCAACCCGCTCCTGCGCAGTCGCGATGCGGCCGCGTGGTTCCCGCGCGTTCGCGCGAAAGACCCCGGAACGGGAGCGCCCGGGGTCTTTGCGACGAGCGGCTCCGCCGCCGGGATCTACGCGCGCAACGACGCGTCGCGAGGAGTCTGGACGACGCCGGCGGGGGAGCACGCGGCCATCCTCGACGCCACGGGTCCCGTCGTCTCCCTCCGAAACGCGGACACGCAGGCGCTCCAGTCGCAGGGTCTGAATGCGCTGCGCTCGCTTCCCTCCGGAGCCACGGTCCTCTGGGGCGCTCGCACCCTCGGGGGCGCGGACGCGCCGAATGACGAATACAAGTACGTCCCGGTCCGGCGGTTAACGCTCTTTCTCGAGGAGAGCATCTTTCGCGGGACCGCCTGGGCGGTCTTCGAGCCCAATGACGAGCCGCTCTGGGCGAACGTACGCGCCTCCGTGGGTGCGTTTCTGCACGGCCTTTTCGTCGCGGGCGCCTTCCAGGGATCGACGCCCCGCGAGGCCTGGTTCGTCAAGTGCGGACGCGAAACGATGACCCGGGACGACATAGACAACGGACGCCTGATCATCGAGATCGGCATCGCGCCCGTGAAGCCAGCCGAATTCGTGATCTTCCGGATCGGGCAGTTCGGATGCGGCGGAAAAGACTGCTGAACGGTCAGGATGCCGGTCCTTCGAATTCCGGCCGTCGTTTCCGTTCGACCTCAGCGAGCCATCCCGAACAGCGAAGGCGCGGGTATCGTCCCCCGGGCGACTAACGGCGCAGCCCCGCCCGTTTCGCGGCGTTCGAACGCGAGTGCGGGAAGGGAGATTCGAGTCTTCGCGAGCTTTTCGCTGCCGAGGAATCGCACGATGCTCTCGCGGGTCGTGGCAGCGTTGAGCCCCAGGAACACGTGGGCCGCTCCCTCGACATGGAGATGCACGCCGTTCGGGAACCCCTGGATCACCTCGTCCGCATTCGATTCGGGGGCATCGCCGTCCAGAGTTCCGCTCACGAAGAGGACGGGCAGGGTGGACCGGACCGACTCCCGAAAACCCTCCGGCAGCGGGGCGATGCCCCAGGCACGGCAGACGTTCGCGTCTGCGAAGTCCGTTGCGTCGCCGAGCGCGGCGGACGGGCGCTCCCGCTCGATCCGCAGCTCTCTGTCCGCCGAAGCGGCCGAGCTGCACCGCTGCGTGAAGACCGTCGCATTGGGTGCCGACGCGGTGCGCCAGCCGTCCGCGATCCTGCCGAGCTCGGTAAAGTTACCGTCGTCCATCGTGCGGAAGAACGCGGGTAGGTGCTGGATCGCGCCCCTCGTGGTGAGAAGCGCCCGGGTGTACCACACGAGGTCGAAGGAGCTCACTGTGACCGTCCGGCGCTCGCCCGCCGTCTCGATGTCGACGTGGGCTGGCCGCTCGGCGAGTCGATCCCGCACTCGGCGAATCAGTGCGACGAGATCGGGTGTCCGAGATGTCGGCCGGGAGTCGCCCTCCGCGAGTCGCGCGATGCGCTGCAGCTGCTCCTCCGTATCCGCGGGAGATCGCCGCAGGTGATCGGGCCCGACGACACCCATGAGCGCGGCCCGGTCGAACGACCCGGGGTGCGCTCGGATGGCGGCGAGTGCCAGGTGGGTGCCGTAGCTGCCCGCGAGAACGCGGAGCTTCGCGGCGCCGAGAGCGAGCCGCAGATCCTCGACGTCCTCGGCGCTCTCCCGTGTGTTGAAAGCGGAGAGATCCACGCCCGCTGACCGCCATGCGTCCGCACAGGCGCGAGCGGCGCCTTCGAGCGTCCGCAGCGCCATCGCCCGGTCGACGGGAACGTCCCGGGGGAATTGAAGCGACCCCGGGCAGTCCAGGCGCGGAACGGAGGATCCAGTCCCGCGCTGGTCGAGCAGGATCACGTCGCCGAGAGTTCGCAGTTCAAGAAAGAGCTGGAGCAGGGGAGTCCCAAGGTCCGCGGTGCCCGAGTCGCCCGGACCGCCCGAAAGCCACACGATCGGGGGGCCGGGACGAGCCGCGGTCGTGGAAAGGCGCACGAAAGCGAGCTCGATCTCCCTCGAAGACGACGAGGCCGAGGAGCGGTTCTCCGGCACCCGGATCCGCCCGAGGTCGGCCTTCAGAATGGGCGGCCCCCATTGGGACACCAGCGCGATCGGTTCGTATCGGATCTGCGACCGGCTGCGGAGAGCCGGCGCCTCCTCGGCGGGGAGCCACCCGGCCCGGATAAGGACGAGGACCGCGGCAAGGAGAGAGTGCCGAGCGGCGTACCGGATGACGAGGCGATTCGGCGAGGCGATATCGCGGCAGTCCATGAGCGGCTCCTTCCGGAGCGCCCGATCGCCCGAAGCGATCGCGTTGCGCGATAATCAAGATCTGCTTCGAGAGAGGGGAAGTCGTCGGGGAAACCCGGCCGATTTCCGGGATTTTCCCGGGAGGTTGGATGCGGATCCGGTTCGGCGATTGCGTCCTCGACTCGGACACGCGGGAGCTCCTGCGCTCGAGCGTGCCCGTTCACCTCTCACCCAAAGGGTTCGAACTTCTCGGTCTGCTGCTCGAGCGGCGGCCGAAGGCGGTGCCGAAGGCGGAGGTGCACGAGCGGCTCTGGCCCGGGACCTTCGTCTCGGACGGAACGCTGACGAGCCTCGTCGCCGAAGTGCGTGGCGCCATCGGAGACACAGAGGACAGCCGGCTCATTCGAACCGTTCACCGGTTCGGATACGCTTTTTCGGGCGACGCGGAGTCTCCAACCGCCAATACCGGGGGGAACCCTCGATTTGCCTACAGGGTCTTCGCCCGACTCGGGCGGGAGATCGCCCTGATAGAAGGGGAGTCGGTCGTCGGACGCGATCCCGAATCCGCGGTGTTTCTGGACGACGTCAGCGTCTCCCGGCGCCACGCGCGCATCCGCATCACGGGAGACTCCGCGACGATCGAGGACCTCGAGAGCAAGAATGGGACGTCGGTCGGCGAACGGAGGATTACCGCGCCCTATCCTCTTCGTGACGGCGACGCTTTTCGCGTGGGATCGGTCGAGATGACGTACCGGCTCTTTCCTCTGTCGGGATCCACTCAGACCGCGCCGCCGGATCGGCGCGCGAGATCGAGGACCGCCAGGCGATAGCCGCCAGCGTCTCGGATAGAATTGCAAAGCCCGGTCGTCGACCGCCCGCGGGCGCTTCATCGATAATTCGTCTCAATTAGCCGCATCGCAAGAATTCAAACGCCGGGGGAATCCCTCCCGGGATGGCCTTCTGCGAGCTGGCGGGGAGGGGAGCTGGGCGTCTCCGCCGGGACCCGCCTCGGGCCGTACGAGATCCTTGACCGTCTCGGGACGGGCGGCATGGGCGAGGTCTTTCGCGCCCGCGACACTCGGTTGGGGCGTGACGTGGCCGTCAAGGTTATTCCGGAGGAATTCGCGACCGACCCGGGCCGGCTGCGCCGTTTCGAGAAGGAAGCGCGCGCGGCGTCGGCGTTGAATCACCCCAACATCGTCACGATTTACGAGATCGGGTCGTCCCAGGCGATCTCCTGGATCGCGATGGAGGAGGTCGACGGAAAGACGCTTCGAGACATGCTGATCGCGCGTCCCATGGCTCTGAAGAAGACCCTGGCGATCGCGGCGCAGATCTCGGACGGGCTCGCGCGAGCCCATGAGGCAGGCATCGTGCACCGGGACTTGAAGCCAGAGAACGTGATGGTGACGCGGGACGGACTCGTGAAGGTCCTGGATTTCGGCCTGGCCAAGCACACGAGTACCGGTTCCGGGAGCGACGAGGGCTCGCACCTGCCGACGGAAACGGGAACGAGCCCGGGCCTGATTCTCGGGACGGTCGGGTATATGTCGCCCGAACAGGCGAGCGGCCAGACGATCGATTTTCGATCGGACCAGTTCGCTCTCGGATCGATCCTCTACGAGATGGCGACGGGCAAGCGCGCTTTCCAGAAGGGCACCGCGATCGACACGCTCTCGGCGATCCTGCACGAGGAGCCTAAATCGATCGCCGAGGTCAACCCTCAGGTGCCGGCGCCCCTGCGATGGATCGTCGAGCGATGCCTGGCGAAGGAGCCGCGAGGGCGCTATGCCTCGACCGACGATCTCGCGCGCGATCTGGCGATGTTGCGGGACCGCTTGTCCGAAACTTCGTCGGGAGCGTCGATTCCTGTGGCCGCTCCGGGGCGGCGCCATCACGTTCCCGCCGGTCTTCTGGCGCTCGGAGCGCTCGCGGTTCTCCTGGCTGGCTTCTTCGCTGGCCGGCCTGTCTGGAAGGCGCGCCTCGCCTCGCGGCCGACGATCCGGCAGGTCACCTTCCGGCGGAACGGAATTCAGGATGCCCGATTCGCTCCGGACGGGCAGATCGTGTACGGGGCGTTACCGTCTGAGCAGTCGGAAGGAGACCTGGGAGAGCTCCTCTCGACGCGTCCCGGTGCCTTCGAGCCCCGGTCCCTGGGCCTCCCCCCGGCGAACATCCTGTCGATTTCGCCTCTGGGCGAGATGGCGATCCTCGTGGGAGGCGCGCCGCGGCAGGGGACGCTGGCCACGGTGGATCTCGCCGGCGGGGCGCCGCGCGAGCTCCTGGAGAACGTGCGGCGCGCGGCGTGGGCGCCCGATGGAAAGAGCCTCGCCGTCGTTCACGCCGTGAAGGGCGTGTACCGCCTCGAGTTTCCGATCGGGAAAGTTCTTTACGAGCCGCCGGGGTGGATCAGTGGCCTCCAGTTCTCTCCAAAAGGGAATCTCATTGCTTTCTCAGACCACCGCGCACACTGGGTTCCCGGGGCTGGGAGTCCCGGGGAGCTCACGGTGATGGATCTTGCCGGCAAGAGGCGGAAGATTCCGAACGTTCCGTCCGCGGAGTTCTTGTGGTCGTCCGGCGGAGACGAGATCTGGTTCCCGGAGATCCGGGGGGGCACGACTTCGGTCTGGGCCGTGACGCTCTCGGGGAAAAAGCGCCTGCTGGCCGCATTTCCCGGCGACTTCGCTCTGCACGACGTGTCCCGGGACGGGCGCCTGCTCTTAGAGCGAATCATCGACGAATTCGAGATCCTAGGGCGATCCCCGGGGGATCCGGGCGAACGCAACCTGTCGTGGCTCGATGGGTCGGTTCCTGCGGCCCTCTCCGGTGATGGGAAGACTCTTCTCTTTTCGGAGACACGGCAGGGGGGTCCGGCCGTCTACAAGCGGAAGACCGACGGCTCACCTGCCGTGAGACTGGGGGAGGGAAGGGCCCTCGACCTGTCTCCCGACGGGGCGTGGGCTCTGTGCGCTTCCCGCGACGCGGCGGCTCGTCTGGTCCTCTTGCCCACGGGCGCCGGTCAGCCGCGCACGCTGACTCTGCCGGGGAGTCTGTCTGGCCCCGGGGCGGCCCGCTTCTTCCCGGACGGAAAACGCGTTCTCGCTCGCATCGCCGAGGCTGGCCATCGCGCTCGCCTCTTCATACTGGACATCGAGACCGGCAAGGCGCGCCCGTTTACGCCGGAGGGGATTCCCCTGCAGTCGCAGCTCGCGATCTCACCCGATGGCCGGCGGGTGATTTCGTCGATGGACGATGAAGAAGGCTTCATCTACGACGTCGAGGGGGGCGCTCCCCAGGCCGTGCCCGGGCTCCCGAAGGGCTTCTACGTCATCGCGTGGTGCTCCGATGGTCGTTCCGTCTTCGCGCGCACGCGCGGACTTCACCCGCTGAAGCTCTTCCGGCTGGATCTGACGTCGGGGCACATGGAGCCGTGGAAAGAGTTCTCCGTCTCGGACATCGGAACGGGTCTCATGGAGGTGATCCCGACTCCCGACGGAAAATCCTACGTCTACGGTTACCAGCGCTCGTTCTCGGATCTCTTCATCGTGGAAGGGCTAAGGTAGCCGACGGTGTCCGGGAATTGTCAAGTGAGGTGAGATGACCGTCAGCGCCGGCACCCGGCTGGGTCCCTATGGTTCTCTCTCCTCTAGGTGTCGCGGCTAAGGAGGTTGTTCACCCTTGACGCGGGTGGTTTATCACCGAGTGCGGAGTGTCGACGATGGAAATTGTAGTAGTGAAGCCA
>JBBROA010000002.1:0-122175 GCA_038229875.1 Thermoanaerobaculia bacterium
CCGGCGGGCGTCGTCGGGACCGTGATGTCCAATTTCGCGCTCGAAACCGCGTTCGCGCGCGAGGAGATCCCGTTCTGCCGGTCCGCGGTGGGCGACCGCAACGTCGCGCGCCTGATGGAAGAGACGGGAGCGACTCTCGGCGGCGAGACGTCGGGGCATGTCCTTCTCCCTTTCTCGCCCGCGGGCGATGGGATCCTGACCACGCTCCTCCTGGCCTCGATCCTGGTCGAAAGCGGACGGCCGCTCTCGAAACTGGCGACTTTGGAGAAGACCCCGCAGGCGCTGCGCAACGTGCGCGTGGCGAGGCGCGTGGAGATCGACGACCTTCCCTCCGTCACCCTCGCGGTCGCCCGGGCGCGCCGGCAGTTTGACGGCCGGGGCCGCGTTTTCCTGCGCTACTCCGGGACCGAGCCGCTTCTACGCATCCTGGTGGAAGGGCCGGACGCCGGTGAGGTCTTTCAGATCGCGGGCGAGCTCGAAGCCGCCGTCCGCGCCGAGCTGACTTAGGGCTCCGCGGCTCCGCTGCTGCCTCCATCCGGCTTGAGCGAACGACCTCCGCCGAAAGCCATCCTCTTCGACGCCGGCGGGACGCTCATCCATCTGGATGGCGACCGGATTGCCCGGGCCGCGGGCGTGCCGCACGCCGCGAGTGGATTCGACCGCGCCGCGGCGGCGGGGGCGTCGGCCCTGGGAGCCTGGATCGCGCGCAACCCCGCTTCGACCGACGCGGAGCGCGTTCCGTACTTCTTAAACGAGATCCTCCGGGGACTGGGCATCGAGGACGAGGCAGCGAGGCGCGCCGCGGCCGCGGCCGTCGGGGCGGAGCACGCGCGCTCCAACCTGTGGTCGCGCGCCGGCGAAGGCGCCATCGAGACGCTCTCGACCCTCAGGGAGCGCGGATATCGGATCGCGGTCGTGTCGAACGCGGACGGCCGAGTCCGGGCGCTCCTCGAGACCGCCGGGCTGTCGCCGTTTTTAGAAGTGGTCGTCGACTCGTTCGAGGTCGGCCTCGAAAAGCCGGACCCGCGAATCTTCCTGGCCGCCACGGATCGCCTGGGGGTGGCTCCGGCGGACTGCGTCTACGTCGGCGACATCTACTCGATCGACGTCCTCGGAGCGCGCAGGGCCGGAATGCGCGCGATCCTGATAGGAACGGGAGCGGCAGAGGACCCGGTGGAAAGGGTGCTGACTCTGCCCGAGCTGTTGACGAAGTTTGAAAGGGTGGGTTGACGGGTCAGGGGTTAGGGGTTAGGGGTTAGGGGGAAACGGTCCAAACCGTCGGGTTCCGATTCGGCGCCCGTCCCGCCCTGACGCCTTACCCCTTACCCCTCACGACTCCCACGACCCCTGGTCAGGAGTTCCGTTCGATACCTGCCACCGGCTCCCCCGTCGAGTTCGGCTCCGAGAACACGAGGGCGGTTCCCTGGACCGGAAGGAGAACGGTGTGGTTGCGCTCGGCGAAGTCGAGCCAGATCTCGTAGAAGCCGTTGGTCGAGATGGCCATGAGACGGCCGGGCTTGTTCTTCAGCTCCAGCGTCGGACAGAAAATCACGACTTTGGCGGGTAACTCCAAGCGGTCTCTCCCTCTCCAGGTTGCGGAGGGTTTCGGATGCCCTCAGGTGTCTGAAACGAGTTTGTCACCCCCCATTATGTCAAGCATCTCGGCCCACGTCACCACCGGCACGCCGAGACTCGTCGCTTTTTCGAGCTTTGACCCCGCGGCCTCGCCCGCGACGACGTAGCTCGTCTTCTTCGAGACCGAGCCCGACACCTTCGCGCCTGCGCCCTCCAGCCGCGCCTGTGCTTCCTCGCGGGTCACTCCCTCGAGCGCGCCGGTCAGAACCACCGTCTTCCCCACCAGGGCGCCGTCGGCCGGCGGTGCCTCCTCCCTCGACTCGAAACTCACTCCGCTGGTCCGCAGCCGCTCGACCAATTCGCGGTGGCGAGGGTGCGCGAACCACCCGGTCACCGCCGCCGCGGTGTTCGGTCCGACCTCTTCCGCCCGCTGGAGCGCTTCCCCCGACGCCGCGCCGATCCCGTCCAGCGTCCGGAACCGGCGGGCGAGGATCCTGGCGGCTTTCTCGCCGACGTGCCGGATGCCGAGCGCGAAGAGGAGCCGGGAAAGGTCATTTCTCTTGCTCGCCTGGATCTCCCCCATCAGGTTCCCGGCCGACTTCTCGCCCCAGCGCTCGAGGAGCGCGAGATCTTCCGCCCGCAGCGCGTAGATCGACGCGACGTCCGTGAGGAGTCCCGCCGTGACGAGCTGGTCCACGAGCTTCTCTCCGAGCCCTTCGATGTCCATGGCCCGACGCGAGCAGAAGTGCCGCAGCGCCTCGCGGACGACCGCCGGGCAGGCGGGATTCACGCACCGTGTCGCGACCTCTTCCGCGTCCCGAACAACCGGGTCTCCGCAGACCGGACAGCGCGACGGCATCGCGTACGGGACTGCTTCGGGAGGGCGCTCCTCGAGCAGCACGCGCACGACCTTCGGGATGACGTCCCCGCCCTTCTCGACGATGACCGTGTCGCCGACGCGCACGTCCTTGCGCGCGAGGTCCTCGTAGTTGTGGAGCGTCGCGCGCTTGACGGTGGTGCCCGCGAGGAGCACGGGATCGAGATGCGCCACGGGAGTGAGCGCCCCGGTGCGGCCGACCTGGACCGTGATGTCGCGCACCGTGGTCCTCTTTTCCTCCGCGGGGTATTTGAACGCCAGCGCCCACCGAGGCGACTTCGCGGTCGTCCCCAGCCGTTCCTGAAGCGCCCGCCCGTCCACCTTGATCACGGCCCCGTCGGTCTCGAAGTCGAGCTCCTGCCGGCGCGTCTTCCACTCTTCCAGAAAGAAGCGCACCTCCTCGAACGACGAGCACCGGCGCGAGTTCGGGTTGACGCGGAATCCGAGCTCGCGCAGATGGTCCAGGACTCCCATCTGAGTGTCCGGCATCCGCGGCGCCGCGCCGATCCCGTACAGCCACGCCTCGAGGCGGCGGCGCGCGGTGACCCGGGAATCGAGCAGCCGCATCGTGCCGGCGGCGGCGTTGCGCGGATTCGCGAACAGAGCGTCGCCCTCCGCCTCGCGCTCGGCATTTACTTTTTCGAAGGCCTTCCTGGTGTAAAAGACCTCGCCGCGCACCTCGATCGCCCCCGTCTCCGGGATGCGCAGCGGGATCGACCGGATCGTGCGAACGTTTTCGGTCACGTCCTCTCCCCGCAGGCCGTCGCCTCGCGTCGCGCCGCGCACGAGTCGGCCGTTCTCGTAGCGCAAGGCGATCGAGAGGCCGTCGATCTTCAGCTCCGCTACATACGCGGGCGGGTCTTCGCCCAGGATTCGCCGCGCGCGGGCAAGCCACGCCTCGGCTTCTTCCCAGTCGTACGCGTTCTCGAGCGACAGCATCGGGGTGGCGTGCTCGACCGTCGGGAATCCTTCGGCGGGCCGCCCTCCGACCCGGCGAGCCGGCGAGTCCGGGACCGCGAGCTCCGGATAGCGCTCCTCGAGGGCGACGAGCTCCCGCATGAGAAGGTCGAACTGGGTGTCGGAGATCTCCGGCCGGTTGTCGACGTAGTAGAGCCGTTCGTGCCGCGTCAGATCCTCGCGCAACTCGCTCGCGCGGCTCGCCGCCGCGGCAGGCGCGATCGCCCCCGGCGCAGCCGGCACGACGTCGTCCGGCAGACGCTTTTTCGCCACGCGCGGCATGCTACAGTCTCGCCAATGGGTTCGGCAAAAGCGAGAGTCCTCCTTCTCGCTCTCGCGGGCGCGCTCGCCGCTTCCGCCGTCCCGGTTCGGGCCGCTCCGCTCACTCCGCCGATCGCCTCCTATGAAATCTCCTGCCGCCTGGACGCCGAGAAAAAACTGATCGAGGGGACGGAGTTGCTCACGTGGACGAACACGACGAGTCGTCCGGCGGCGACTCTCCAGTTCCATCTCTACCTGAATGCGTTCTTGAACACGCGCTCGACGTTCCGCCGGGATGCCGGATGCATCGCGCGCGGCGGCGCTCCGATCCCGGAAGGGTCGTGGGGCTCGGTCGAGATCCTCCGCATGACTTTCGCCGACGGCACGGACCTTCGTCCCGCGCTCGCATATCTGTCGCCCGCCGACGGCAACCCGGACGACCGGACTGTCGCGGAGATCACGCTTCCGCGGCCGGTCGCGCCCGGCGAGACCGCGCGGCTCTCACTCGACTTTCGCTCGCGGCTTCCGCGGGTGTATCGCCGGACCGGCTGGAAGGGCGATTTCTTCATGGTCGCGCAGTGGTTTCCGAAGATCGGAGTGCTGCAGGAAAGCGGGTGGAATTGCCACCAGTTCCACGCGAACAGCGAGTTTTTTTCGGATTTCGGCGACTACGACGTGTCGATCGACGTGCCGGCCCGGTACCGCGGAAAAGTGGGCGCGACGGGAAAACGCGTCGAAGAGCGGACGGGAACGGGCGACCGGGTGCTGTACCGGTTCCGACAGGAGAGCGTGCACGACTTCGCGTGGACGGCCGACCCCGACTACGTCGTCGTCAAGGACTTCTTCCGGGAGGCCGGCCTCGGCGACGTCGAGATCCTCCTCTTCGTGCAGCCGGAGCACGCGTCGCAGGCGGCGCGCCACTTCCGGGCGGTGAAGGCGGGACTGTCGCAGATGGGACGCGTCCTGGGCGCTTACCCGTACCAGACGTTGACCGTCGTCGACCCGCCGTGGGGCGCGTCCGGCGCCGGGGGAATGGAGTATCCGACGCTCATCACCTGCGGCACGAGCCTGATCGCGCCGGCGAGCGTGCACAAGCCGGAGGAAGTCACCGTGCACGAGTTCGGACACCAGTTCTTCTACGGGTTGCTCGCATCGAACGAGTTCGAGGAGCCCTACCTCGACGAGGGCTTCAACCAGTACATGACGTCTCGCGTACTGCGCGCCACGTACGGGCCGACCCACCCGGTCGTGAACGTGTTCGGCTACCGGATCCCTCTCGGCATCGACCAGAACTATCCGGTGGACGTCAACCGCCGGTACTTCGAGGTCGCCACCCAGGACGTGCACGCTCAGCCGAGCTGGAAGTTTCGCGACGTCAAGAACTACGGATCCGACACGTACTCCCACACCGCCCTGGCGCTCTCGACACTGGAGAACCTGCTGGGATTGAGCGCGATGGACCGCGCGCTCCGCCTCTACGCGGACCGCTGGCGCTTCCGGCACCCGACTCTCGCGGACTTCATCGCCTGCGTGAACCAGGTGTCCGGCCGCGATTGGACGTGGTTCTTCGACCGTACCTTTCATTCGTCCGGCGACGTCGACTATGCCGTCGAGAAGGCGACATCTTTGCCGGCAAAGCCTCCGAAAGGGCTCTTCGAACGCGACGGCAAGTTGTCAGAGGGGCCTCCGCCCGAGCTCGCCCGCGTCAAGGGGTATGACAGCGAGGCCCTCGTCACGCGGCGCGGCGAGACCGCGCTCCCGGTCGAGGTGCTCCTGCGCTTCGACGGAGGAAAGACTTATCGCTCCGCCTGGGACGGAGAGGCGAGGTGGAAACGCTTTCGGATTCGAGGCGGACCGCGGCTTCTGGAGGCCATCGTCGATCCGGACGAAAAGCTGCTCCTCGACGAGGACCGCACGAACAACGGCAAACGCGTCGTCCCGGATCCCCGCGCCGCGGCGCGGTGGACCGCCCGCAGTGTCTTCTGGATGCAGAACTTCCTCGACACCCTGACGGTGGCATGGTGAGGACGGTCGCCTGGTGGACGGTGGCCTGGTGAGCCCGGCCCGCAGCTCCGGCGCGCTCGCCTGCTTCGGCAGAGGACTGAGGCTCTCCCTTTCGAAGCCCTATCTCGCCGTTTCCCTGTGGCTCATCCAGCTCCTCCTCGCGTCGGTGCTGATCCTGCCGGTCTCGAACACTCTGCACGACCTGCTCGACGACTCCCCGGCGGCCAGCCGGATGGTGGCGAACCCGGATCTGGGATGGTGGGAAACGCTTCTGCGGACGCATCCCGATCTCCTCGGCAGTTTTCCGGACTTGCTCACCGGGCTCCTGACTCCCGAGGGCGTCACGGCTTCCAAGCTCGGCGGGCTGCATGGCATCGGCGCGACGGCCGTCTCCCTGGGGCTCCTCGCGATCGTGCTCCACGCGTTCGCGCTCGGCGGCGTCCTGGGGACGCTCCGGGAGCCGCACGGATCTCTCGTGACGTTCGGCCGGGAGGGGATGCGGCGCTTTCCGGCGTTCCTGGCGTTCACGCTGGCGGCGCTTGCGGCCGCTCTGTTCGCCTACCGCTGGGTGTGGATCGAGAGCGGAGTCGCCCTGCACGACCGTATGCGAGACCTGCAGAGCGAGCGGCAGGCGCTCGCGATCACGCTGGCGCGGCTCATCCTGCTCGCGCTCGTCCTCGCGACGATCAAGCTGGTGGCCGACTCGGTGCGCACCGTCTGGGTGGCGCGGCCCGATCTCCCGCCGATCTCGCGGTTCTTTGCCGGCATCGCGGGAGCGCTTTCGCGTCCGCTGCGGCTCTTCGGCGTGCTCCTCTCGGCGCTCGTCGCCATCCTGACGCTCTACGCGATCTGGATCGTCGCCGATCCGTCGGCGGGCGGAGAGGCGAGATTCGCGCTCGTCCCGCTGATCCTGACGCAGCAGGTCTTCGTCTTTCTTCGGCTGTTGATCAAGGTCGGGTATTACGCGGGGATCTCGGAGGCGCTGACGCGCACCCCGTCCCCCGAATACTCGTACGTCGCTGCGCCGCCGCCTCCCCCGTCACCGCGCCCGGCCGGCAACGACGAACCCGCTCTCGAGAACCAGGCCGGCGCCGTCTAGCCGCACGCGGTAGACGAAGGGCTGGCGGGTGTACTCGCCGTTTTTTCCGCGCGACCACGGCCCCGTGAAAAACGGCAGGAACCGGAGGTCCTCGAACGTCACCACCGCGCCGCCGTCGGGCGAGGCCGTCACCGTCTCGAGAGGAAAGCGGGCGAACGCCAGGTACGTCTGCACGTCCGGCAGCGCTCGCGCGCGACGAAGCGGGACGGAGTCGGGAGGCCGGTCGAAGCTGCGGATTCGCGCTCTCTCGGGCGGCGGATAGAAGTCGGGCAGGCGGCGAAGCGCCTCGGACAGCCGATCCGGAACGTGCGGCATGGGCACCGACCGGGCGAACGGTCCGATGTCGAAAAAGCAGGCGTGGACCGACCCGGCGTGCTCCGAGAGCGCGAGCCAGCGGAAGGGGGAAAAAAGCTGGGGCATGACGGCGACGACGGCGCCCGGCGGCGGCCGGTCGATGCGGCGCCACGCTTCGAGCGCCCCGCCGTGCAGCACGGCGCAGAAGGCGATGTAAGAGGCGAGCGCCCCGCAGCCCCACGCCGCGATCTTGCGGCCGCTCGCCGGACGGACGAGTGTCAGGAGAAGCGTCACGAAACCAATTCCGGAAAAGAAGAGGTCGATGATGAAGAGGAGATCGAGCGAGTAGCGGGTCCTGCTGAACGGCGTGAAGAACATCGTCCCGAATGACGTGATCCAGTCGAAGAGGATGTGGGACGCGATCCCGACGGCCGCGAACATCCAGAGGTCGAGGAATCTCGCCTTTCGAAAAAAAAGCCGCGCGAGCGCCGCGACCCCGACGGCGAACAGCGGGAGGTAGACGAAGGAGTGACTCCATCCCCTGTGATTGCGGAGATAGTCGACCTGCGAGCCCAAAAAAAACGTGTCCGCGTCCGGCAGCATCGCGGCGAGAAAGCCGATCCAGAGCGCGGCGCGCGCCCCGGGGCGGGACGTCATTGATCGCGTGAGCATCGCTCCCACGAGGCCGTGGCTCGGCGTATCCATGCGCGGCGGATGATAATCTCGCGCCCGTTTTGGCCCCGCAGTCCGAGCAGACGCTCCGGGATCGCGTGGCGCTCGTCACGGGCGCCTCGTCCGGCCAGGGCCGCGCGTTCGCGGAGGGGCTCGCGCGCGCCGGCGCCAGAGTCTTCGCGGTCGCCCGGCGGGAAGAGCTGCTCCGCTCGCTCGTCACCGAGATTTGCGATTCGGGCGGTGAGGCCGCGTATCACGTCGTCGACGTGCGCTCCATTCCCGCCGTTTTCGACCTCGTGGACGTCGTGCTCGCCCGCTATCGCCGCATCGACATCCTGATCAACGCCGCGGGCATCGGCTACCGCGCTCCGTTGATCGAGCTCAAGCGGTCGCAGATCGAGGAGATGCTCGCGACCGATCTTGCCGGAGCGATCTACCTGACCTCGGCGGCGCTGCCGTCACTGATCAAGAGCGCTCCCGCGCACATCGTGAACGTGGCCTCGATCGCGGGGCTCGAGGGGTTCGCCGAGGGCTCGGTCTACTGCGCCGCGAAACACGGGCTCGTGGGCTTCACGCGCGCGCTCGCGCAGGAATTGAAACCGCAGGGGGTGCGCGTGACGGCGCTCTGCTCCGGGTCGGTCGACACCGAGTTCTTCGACCGTTTCCGTCCGACCACGGAGAAGAGCCAGCGACTGCGGCCGGAAGATGTGTTGGCCGCGCTCCTCGGAATCCTGACGTCGCCGCCGCACGTGCTGCATGGCGAAGTCGTGCTGCGGCCGAGGGTCGTTCCGGCCTAGTCACCCCGGCGTGCCGACGGCGTTGCGATTCGATGCCGGAAGGGCGCGCCTTCACGGACCTGCCTCGCCCCGCTCGGCCCCGGCCCGCTGATTGGCCCGCCCCTATAATCGAGGGCATGAGCTCCGTCCTTCTCGTCGACGACACCGGCCTCTTCGACGCTGTCGCCGACGACATCGCGCGACGGACCCACTGCCGCCCGCTGCGCGCCAGGAACGGGACGGAGGCGCTCGCGACCGCGCGGCGCGAGAAGCCGGACCTGATCTTCCTGGACGCCGAAATGTCGGGGATGACAGGGATCGACGTGTGTCGGGTACTGAAGGCGGACTCTCACCTCGGGCACCGTCCGGTCGTGGTCGCGGCGGCGACGCCGATCTCGGCGGACGCGGCCCGCCGCGCCGGTGCGGACGAGTGCATCGACAAGCCCTTCGACACCCCGGTCGTCTTCGACACGATGCGGCGGTACCTTCAGCTCTCGCCTCGCGACGCGGCGCGGGCGGCGGTCGAGTGGTCGGTGACGTTCTGGCGCGACGGCGCGCAGCACGAGGGCACTCTCCGCGACCTCTCGCGCGGCGGTTTCTTCATCCGGACTCCCGTGCGCCAACCAGTCGGCGCCAGGCTCGAGATCTCGTTCGAGCTGCCCGGACAGAAAGGCCGGACGGTCGTCGCGGAGGCGATCGTGGTGCGCGTCGGGCAGGAATCGGACCGCGGACTCGGGTGCCGGTTCTTCCGGCTGACCGCGGGGTCGCGGACGCACCTCGAGGAGTGCCTGCGGCTGCTGGAGACGCCGGTGCCGGCGGGAAAGCGCTAGCGGGTCTTCCGCTGACGGAACCCCCCGCCGGTCAGACGATCCTCTCCCCCGGCCCCGTTCCCTGCCCGAGGTCGATCAGCTCGATGCCCGCTTCCCGGGCGACCTGCAGAGACCGCTCGTCCCGGTAGAATTCGCCGTAGTAAACCCGCGCGATCCCGGAGTTCGCGATCAGCTTGAAACAGGGCCAGCACGGACTGGCGGTCGTGTACAGCTCCGCGTCGCGGATCGCCACCCCGTTCCGCGCGGCCTGGAGGAGCGCATTCGCCTCGGCGTGCACGGTCGAGACGCAGTGGCCGTCCTCGACGACGCAGCCGACGTCCTCGCAGTGCGGAAGCCCGCGGATCGAGCCGTTGTAGCCGGTCGAGAGGATCGTGCGGTCGCGCACGATGACGGCGCCCACGTGCTTCCGTTCGCACGTGGCCCGCGTGGCCACCTGCCGCGCGATGTTCATGAAGTACGTATGCCAGCCGACGCGTTCGTTCATGGGCCAATTATGTTCCGACACCGCCGTACGCGAGCCGGGGGTTTCGGCGCCGGGCGCCGTGTCACCATCGCTCTTTGCCTCTCGGCCTTCGCCCTCCGCCGGCAAGGGCGCGATAGAATTGAGGGTCTTATGGACAAACCCCGGCGCGTCGTCGTCACCGGTCTGGGCGCCGTGACGTCGATCGGCACGAACGTGACGGATTTCTGGAAAGCGCTCCTCGAGGGGACGTGCGGCATCCGGCCGTTTTCCCTGTTCGATCCTTCCGGTTACCGCACACAGACCGCGGCGCAGGTCCTGGAGATTCCGGACGGGTTTCTCTCCGCTTCGGAAAGAAAGCGCACGTCCCGCGCCGATCGAATGGGTCTCGCGGCGGCGCGCGAGGCCATCGCGCAGTCGGGCCTCGATCTCTCGCGGGAGAATCCTGCCCGCATCGGCGTCATCCTGGGAGGCGGGACGTCGGGCCTCCTCGATTCTGAGGCGTATTACGAGCAGCACCTTCACGGAAAGAAGGGCCGGCCCTCGCACGTCCTGAACCACCTGCCCGACGCCATTACGGATCGCGTGGCGCAGCGGTTTCGCGTCGAAGGCATCAAGTCGACGATTACGACGGCCTGCTCTTCGTCGGCAAACGCGATGGGATTCGCGCACGACGCGATCGCGGCGGGGCTGGCGGACGTCATCATCACCGGGGGATCCGACGTCCTCGCGCGGCTCACCTACGGCGGGTTCAACTCGCTGCGCTCGGTTGATCCCGAGCCGTGCCGCCCCTTCGACCGGGAGCGCCGGGGCCTCTCGATCGGCGAGGCGGCCGGCATCCTCGTGTTCGAGGAGTGGGAGCGGGCGAAACGGCGCGGCGCCCCGATCCTGGCGGAGTTCCTGGGCTACGGCGTCACCTCGGATGCGCACCACATGACCGCGCCCGACCCGAGCGGGGCCGCCGGAGGGCGCACCGTCCGCTCCGCGCTCGCGGCCGCCGGGATCAACGCGGAAGACGTCGATTACGTCAACGCCCATGGAACCGCGACGCCGCAGAACGACTCCGCGGAGACGGCGGCGTTGAAGATGGGACTGGGCGGCCGGGCGCGCGAAATCCCGATCTCCTCGATCAAGTCGATGATCGGTCATTGCCTCTGCGCGTCGGGGGCGATCGAGGCGGTCGCGACCGTTCTCACCGTCCGGGACGGTAAGATTCCGCCGACGATTCACTACGACAACCCCGATCCCGCCTGCGATCTCGATTACGTTCCGAACGCCGCGCGGGAAGGCGACATCGAGGTCGCACTCTCCGATTCGTTTGCGTTCGGCGGCAACAGCTCCGTCGTGGTTTTCGCGCGGGAAGCCGGCGTTTACTGAGCTTGGCGTCGAGAGGGTGGATCACGGGGACGGGCGCCGTCTCGCCCCTGGGGCGCGGCTCGCAGGAGTTCTATCGGCGCCTCCTCGCCGGCGAGACGGCCGTGCGCCCGATGACGGCGGAGGAACGCGCCGGGCTGCAGGCGACCGAAGTGGCGCGCTGCGACGGTTTTTCGCCGCAGCCGGAGATCCCCCCCATGAAGGCCCGCCGCTTCGACCGCGGAAGCCAGTTCGCGATCGTGTCCTGTCTCGAGGCGATTCGCGAGGCCGGCTTCAACATCGCCGACGCTCCCGAGGAGATCGGGATCGCAATGGGAACCGGGTCGGCCGGAGCGGGCGCGTTGACGGAGTTTCTGCGGGTGCTGTTCCTCGAATCGCCGGAGGCCGCGCCGCCGTTCCATTTTCCCAACACGGTCGCGAACGCCCCCGCCTCGCAGGTCTCCATCGAGCTGAAGCTGTTCGGGCCGAACGTCACGATCACCCAGAAGGATCCTTCCGCATTGAACGCGCTTCTGTACGCGGTTCTGGCGCTCGAATCCGGGAGGGCGCGCGCGATGCTGGCCGGCGCGGTCGACGAATGGAACGCAATCTACGCCCTCGGATTCGACCGGGTCGGCGCGCTGCGCGGCGAGAAGCGGCGCTCGGGCATCGTGCAGGGTGAAGGCGGCTTTGCGATGCTCGTCGAGACCGAGGCGGCCGCGCGCCTCCGGGGCGTCCGGCCTCTGGCGAGCCTCGCGGGAATCGGGTTCGCGGGGGTGCCCACGGACCCGTACCGCTTCGCTCCGGATCCTGCCGCGATCCGCCGGACGATCCAGGGCGCGCTCGACGACGCCCGCGTCGCGCCCTCAGAGGTCGGGCTGTGGCTCCCCTCCGCAAACGGCGTCGTCGAGATGGACCGCGCGGAGGCCGACGTGATGCGGGAGATTTTCGGAGCGCCGCCTCGCGCGCTCGCCGTCAAGCACGCGATGGGCGAAGCCGCCGCGTCCGGAGGCGGGCAGCTCGTGGCGGCGACGCGAGCGATCGCGGACCCGGACGGGCCGTTCCCGGCGGACGGACGGCCGCGGCGGGCCCTCGTCAACTCGTTCGGCGCCGGTGGAAACTTTCTCGCGGCCGTCCTGGAATCGCCGGCGGCGGCCGCGTGAGCGCAGTTCGCTCGGGCGCCGCTCCGCTGAAAGGCTTCGAGATCACGATCCCGGTGCGATTTGCGGAGTGCGATTCCTACGCGGTCGTGTGGCACGGGCACTACGCTCTGTACCTCGAGCAGGTGAGGGAAGCCTTCACACGGCGTTTCGGGTTTACGGCCACGAAAGCGTTGTCGATCGGATACCGCGTGCCCATCACCCGGATGGACATCCGGTACCGCCGCCCGGCTCTCGCCGACACGGACATCCGCGTCTGCGCCCGTCTTCGACCCCCCGCGGTCGCGCGGCTCGAGATCGACTACGAGATCCGCGATGCGGGAGGCGAGCTCCTCGCGAGCGCCGTGACTGAGCAGGTCGTCTTGAACGCGTCGGGAGAGCTCCTCCTGGCGCTTCCGCGCGACCTCCGGACGCTGGTGTCGGAGATGGTCGCATACCAGGAAGATCAGGATAGAAAGGGGATCGCGTGAAGGGGGATCGCGTGAAGGATGCTTCTCCGGGCCCCGCCGACAACGGGGCCGACGCCGCGGCGAGAAAACGGCGGTCGTGGTTCTTTCTGGCCCGCTTCCTCGGTCTGCTGATCGGCTTCGCGCTTCTCGTCTCGTGGACCCCGGTAAACGATCACGCCATCGTGCCGTTCACCGCGGGCGTCGCGCATGCATCGGCCGCGGTCTTAAACGTGCTCCAGGAGCGCGTCAGCGTCGTCGGAACGGAGATTCGGGCGTCCGGCTTCGGTGTCGACATCGAGAACGGCTGCAACGGCGTCGAGACCGCGCTGCTGTTCTGCGCGGCGGTGCTCGCCTTCCCTGCTTCCTGGAAGGCGCGGGGTATCGGTCTCCTGCTCGGCTTCGTGGCGATCCAGGGCATCAACCTCGTCCGGGTGGTCTCGCTCTTCTGGATCGGCCGCCACCACCCCGCTCTTTTCTCGAGCGCTCACACGGTCATCTGGCAGTCGGCGGTCGTCCTGGCCGGCGTCCTGCTGTTCCTCCTGTGGGCCTCCCGGCAGAAGAGCGGGGCCTCTCCCGCAAACGCGTGACGGTCTCCCGCGCCGCGCGACGCGCGCTCATGCGCGGAGCCGCCGGGTTCGCCGTGGGTCTGGCGCTCTGGCTCGCCCTTTCCGCGCCCTACGAGCGGGCGGTCGCCTTCGCCGCGGAAGCGCTGCTGCGGCTGGGAGAGCATCCCGCGGTCACGCGGATAACCCCTCGCGGCGGCGAGTTCGTGATCGACCGGAGCGATTTTCCTCCAGCCGCCCCGCGCCCCGGTCTCCCCGCCGCGGATCTCCACTTCAACCTGGTGATCCTTGCCGCGCTGCTCGCCGCGCTTCCGCCAGCCAGGGGCTCGCGCGTTCTGCTTGCGTTCGCGCTGCTGTACGTCGTGCACGTCGTCGCGCTCTGCTGCCAGGTGGAATCGCTTTACGCGACGCGGCTCGGGGCCTGGAGTGAGGCAAACTACGGGGCTTTTGCGCGCAACGCGTGGGCGGCCGCTTTCCACGTGTACCAGATCGCCGGACGATTCGCAGCGCCGTTTGCAATCTGGTGGCCGCTCGCCTGGCGGGAGCCCGCGGATCCGGAAGTCAGGAAAGGTCCGGCGAGAGGGAAGAAAAAGGCGAAGAGATGAGGAGTCCCGGGCAACCCGGGAAAGCCGGCTACGGGCGCTTGTTGCGGTCGCGGCGCAGGTAGCGGTAGTCGGGGACCTGATACTCCTTCAGCTTCGCGATCAGCGAGCCGCGCGAGATGTTCAGGACTTCCGCGCCGCGGCTCTGATTTCCCTGTACGCGGCGCATCGCGCGGTCGATGACCTCGCGCTCGACGGTCTCGACGATCTTCTTCAGGTCGTCGGTCTGCCGCAGGACGGCGTCGATCTCATCCTCGTTCGGAGGCTCGACGACGACAGGCGAGGGCACCTCGGCGGGCCCTCGCTCGGAGCGGCGGACCGCGATTCCCGCCAGCTGGGCGGCCTCTTCGAGGAAAAGGATGGTCCTTGCGGGAAGCCTTGGGCTCTCGCGGACCAGGATCGCGAAGGCGCCGTCCGAAGCCGCGTTCTCGACAACCAGAGTGAGCACTCCGGCGACGCTTTCGGAGCGAACCACACGCTCGCCCCCGCGGACCTCCTCGAGAAGGCTCGGAGGAAGCGCCGGCTGGTCGACGAACGTCGAAGCGAGAAACCGGAACCCGTTTGCCGCCGTCACGTGGCCGACCGCCCACTCGCGCGGGGCGAATTCCTGATCCAGAAAATCCGTGAGAGCGATCGCGACTTCCTCCGGGCTGTCGTGCTGCCGGCACAGGCGGTAGGCGGAAAGCCGCAGGGCGCGATATTCGACTTCCGTCGCTGGCGCGGCAGACGCCTCAGGGGAGGACGATGACACGTCGTTGATGGGAATCTCGTGGACCGGCGCGGGCCGCCCGGGGTTGCTGCCGACCTGGACAACCGTGATGGTCGCCTCTCCGATCGTGATGCGATCGCCCGCCGCGATCGGCCCGCCCGAAAATTCGCGGCCGTTCACGGTGATGGCGTCGACGCCTTTATAGAGGTCGAGCTGGTAGCGGCCGTCCTTCTCGACGAAACGGATGTGGCGGCCAGCAACCCCACGCGCTCGAACGACGACTTCGTTGCCGGAAGAAGCGCCGACGGTGATCGCCGTGCCGAGCACGCGGTGCAATTCCGCCCCTCCCGCTCGTTTGCGGACTTCCAAGTTCAGCATTTTTGTCTTCTTGTCCGTCAATAACGTATATCAAACATGCCGGGATCTGAACAAAAATATGCACGCCACCGTACCAACCTCCAAAAAACCCTCCGGCGGGTCGGACGCACCGGATCTGGTATCCCCGCCCGCAATGGCCACAATAAGTTGTGGAACACTCCGGGGGCTTTTGCTAGATTCGTGAACACGATGTTCAAACTCGAGCGGGTGCAGATCTCGGGCTTCAAGTCCTTCTACGAGAAGGTCGACCTCGCATTTCCGGGCAGCGTCACGGCGGTCGTGGGCCCGAACGGGTGTGGCAAATCGAACATCAGTGACGCGGTCTCGTGGGCGCTCGGCGAACAGAGCGCCAAGACGCTGCGTGGCGAGCGCATGGACGACGTCATCTTCAACGGATCCGCCAGGCGGCGCCCGCTCGGAATGTGCGAGGTCATCCTGACGCTCTCGACCCGCGCCCGGGTGAGCGCGCGTCAGGACGGGAAGAGCAACGGCGACGGGGACGGGGCGGACGGCGGCGGCGAAAACGGCCACGGCGCCGGGAACGGTAACGGGAACGGGGGAAGCGAGACCGACGGCGACCTGCTGCGGATCGGGCGTCGGGTGTACCGCGAAGGGACCGGCGAATACTTCTTAAACGACAAGCAGGTCCGGTTGAAGGACATCCAGGACAAGCTGCTCGGCACCGGTCTCGGCGTGCGCGCGTATTCGGTGATCGAGCAGGGACGGATCGATCAGGTGCTCTCGACCAAGCCGCAGGACCGGCGCCGGCTCATCGAAGAGGCGTCCGGCATCACGCGATACAAGCTCAAGAAGCGGCTCGCGGAAGGCAAGCTCGAAGAGACGCGCGGCAACCTTCTGAGGATCTCGGACATCGTGTCGGAGATCGAGAAGAACGTGGCGTCCTTGAAGCGGCAGGCGTCTCGCGCCGCGAAGTACCGCGAACAATCCGACGCGCTTCGCGGGAAAAAAGCGGCGCTCGCGAGAACGCGGCACGACGTGCTCCAGGCGGCGGTCGCCGAAGCGGAGCGGACGCGGGACGCGCGGCGCGACGTCGAAGCCGCCGCCGCCGCCGCGCTCGGTCGCGCGGAGTCGGAGCTCGCGGCGGCGCGGCTCGCGGCGGCGGACCTCCAGGCCGAACGCGACCGTCTCCGGGACGCGGTCGCCGCGCTCGAAAACGCGATCCAGCGCGATGACGCGCTGCTCGAGGGCAACCGTCGCGCCGCGGCGGATCTCGCCGACCGCCGCGCCTCGCTCGAGCGAGAAGGCCGCGATGTCGCCGCCGAGCACACCAGGTCCGCCGCGGAGCTCACGGAGCTGGAGGAGCGGCTCGAGCGCGCGGTGGCCGAGGCCCGCTCCCGCTCCCTGGCCCGCGAAGACGCGGACAGCCGGGCCGCAGCGGGCGCCTCCGCTTTCTCGGAGCTCGAGCGCGAGCTCGACCGGGCACGGGAGGACGCGCTTCTCGCCGCCGGCGAAAGAGTCACCGCCCGCAACGCGCGCCACGAGGTGGACCTCGAAGCCTCTCGCGCCACCGCTTCGCTGGCCCGGCTCGAGGAAGCGCACGCGCGGGCGGTCTCGGAGCTCGCGCTGCGGGAAAAGGAAGTCGAGGCCGCTCTCGAAGAGGAGCGGCGCCTGACCCGGGAGGCGGCGGACGCGCGGGCTGAGACCGAGGCCTGGGAGGCGGAGCTGTCCCGCCTCGCCGGCGCGCTGGCCGAATCCGAGGTCGCGCGAGAGACGGCGCGCGAGGGCCTCTCGATCTCGGAGCACCGCCTGGGAGCGTTGAACGAGATCTGGAAGAGCCGGCAGGGCAACCTCCACGCGGTCCGGGGCGCGCTGGCCACCGCCGGTATCGCGGAAGCGGGAGCGCTGGCCGACCGGCTGATGCCGGCCGTCGGATGGGAGGAAGCGGTCGACCTTCTTCTGGGGGAAGACCTCGAAGCGATCGTGTGCGGCGGAGACCCCGAGGCCGCGGTCGAAGCCTCCCGGGGGCTCGCCTCCGCGACCTTCGTGCGAAGCGGTTGGACGGACGAGCGCGGCGCCTCGCGGGTCGCGGGAACCGAGGGTGGCTGGGAGATTGCACTTCAGAACTTCAACAGCCTCTCTCCCGCCGAGCGCGCGGCGCTCCCGCCCGTTGCCCTCGTTTCAACTTTCGCCGCCGCCCTCGAGCTCTCGGGCATCCACCCGGAGACGACGTTCGTGACGCGCCGGCGCGAGCTCGTCCGGGGCTCCCTGGTTCGCGTCGTCCACACGCCTCCCGAGGCGTCCGGCCTGTTCGCCCTCCGCCGCGACATCGACCGCCTCGGGCTCGAAACCGCCCGGGCCCGCGAAAGCGTCGCCGCGCTCGACCGGTCGATCGAAGACCTTCGCCGCGCGCGGCACGAATGCGAGGCGGCCATGCCGGCCCGACGTGACCGGGAGCGTGAGGCCAGCGGCCGGCTTTCCGGGTTCGTGGCGCGTTTCGAAGAGCGGCGCGCCGAACGGGACCGACTGGCGCGAGAGCGAGAGACGCTCGAAACGGAGGCCGTCGCTCTCCGCCAGGAATCCGAACGCCTGGCGGGCGCCCGCTCCGCGCTCGAGGCCGACGAACGGGCTCACGGCACCCGGGAGGCGTCGATCCGCGAGCGCGCGGAAAAGCTCGCCAGCGCGCTGCCCGAGGCGCGCTCCTTTGCCGCCGCGGCGGCCGACGAGCTCGCCCACCGGCGAACGGAGGCGGAGGTCGCGGCCGAAAGAAGGCGTTCGCTCGAAACCGCGCGCGAGAAGCTCGTCGAAGCTCGGGGCATCCTGGAGCGGCGGATGGGAGACGCATTCGAAGAGGGGCGGCGGCTCACGGAACGCGCGGAGGAGCTCGCGCGCGAGGAGTCGGAAGCCCGAGCGCGGCAAGCGGAGAACATCAGAGCGCGGGAGACCGCGTCGGAAGAGCTCGAGGCCGCGTCCGCGACAGCGACGGAAGCGGGAACCAGCGTGCTTACCGCCGAGGACGGCACGAAGGTCGAGCGCGCCACGCTCGACGCGGCCCGCGAAGCGCGATTCGAAGCGGAGGTCGGCGAGACACGGATTCGATCCGACTTCGACCACGCGACAGCTCAGGCACAGGACGAATTCGGTGTGCCGCCGGCCTCCCTGGATGCTCCGGAAGATCGCTCTCCCGAGGCGCTCACGGCCCTCGAGGAAGAGGTCGCGACGCTCGCGGCGTCCATCGAGAGACTCGGACCCGTCAACCTCCTCGCGCTCGAGGAGCATCGCGAAAGCTCGGAGCGGCTCCTCTTTCTGACCGCGCAGCGCGACGACCTGTTGAAATCGGTGGCCGAGCTCCAGGATTCGATTCGCAAGATCAACGCGACGTCCTCGGAACGCTTCCGGCAGGCGTTCGAGGCGGTCAATGAGAACTTCAAGGCGATGTTCTCGCGTCTCTTTCAGGGAGGCGCGGCCGAGATGCGCCTTCTGGACGACAACGACCTTCTCGAGTCCGGGGTCGAGATCATCGCGCAGCCGCCCGGAAAGCGAAACCAGTCGATTCAGCTTCTTTCCGGAGGCGAAAAGGCGCTGACCGCGATCGCCCTGCTGATGGCGATCTTCCGCTACAAACCTTCCCCGTTCTGCATCCTCGACGAGGTCGACGCTCCCCTCGACGAGGCAAACATCGACCGCTTCACGAAGCTCCTCCGCGACATGACCGACGACACGCAGTTCATCGCGATCACCCATAACAAACGGACGATGGAAACCGCGGACGTCATGTACGGGGTCACGATGGAGGAGCCCGGCTGCTCGAAGATCGTCTCGGTTCGGTTCGACTGACGGCGCGGACGAGCCCGGTTCCGAGTCCCGCCGGGGCGAAGAGAGAGGCTCCTCCGGGCGCCCTTTCCGGCCGCTGACAAGCGCAACCGTCCCTGCTAAGATCCGCCGTCCGGTCATCCCGCCGACGTAGCTCAGTTGGTAGAGCAGCGGTTTCGTAAACCGCAGGTCCCCGGTTCAAATCCGGGCGTCGGCTCCATCACCCGCTTCGGGCGTCGCGGTCCGCGTCGCGACGGCCGGTTCCCCCCGGAATCGTCCCGGCCTCACAATGCGGTGAGACGCCATTGCATCCGCGACGAAGGAGATCCATGCGGATCGCTTTTCATGCCTTGCGGGCCGGCAGCCGGTTCGGCCGCCTCTTCACCGCCGTGGCGCTCTCTCTGGCGCTCCTGACCGTGCCCGCGTGCCACGGATCTGGCACCCCGCGACCGAAACCGTCAACGCTCTCGCCCGCGCGGCGAGGAATCCACACCTACCACTTGCGGCTCGGCGTTCGGGTTTCCCGAGCGGCAGTCAGAGATCCAATCACTAGTTCCAAACGAAGGACATTGACGTTCTTCGAGGGCTTTCCGGTCACCCTTCGGAAGCCCGAACCCGACTGCTAGCCCCCGGCTGCGGCGGAGTCGGCGGAACGAGGCTAACCTGCTACGGCGGCCCGGAGGGAGTCTGTAGAAGTCGAAAAGAGATTCTCCGCGCGTATCTGGAGAAGCTCGCCGTGCGCGGTAAGGCTAAGGCCGCTAAGTACTCGACCATTCTTAGTATCAGGGTTTTCGCATCACGCGACCGTAAACCCTGACGAGGACAATAAAGATCGTCAAGACGGCCAAGATTAATAAGACTTCAGGTAACCCGATCCGTCCAAACATAAGCGTCCCCCTTACCGTCCGCCGGGAGTAACGAAGCCCGGCCGGTCCTGTTGCCATGCGAGGCTGACGCCAGTCGTCATCGGAACGCCAATGATTCCGATCATGTCTTTGACATCTTTGTAAGGGTCGTAGCGGTTAGCGGCATCTCCGCCCGGTGAAAGCGCTAGGACCACGTACGATCCGGGAGAGAGCAAGTCACAGGCATGTACCTCGGAATTCATGTCAGGCTGCATTAACGATTCGATTGACAGCCCGTTAGCAGCCGCGGCCTGCCGAAGCACGGAAATGGGTATTTCCATCCCGTTCCTGACGAAAAGCAGAATAGCGTCTCGACGTGGAACCCCGAGCTTCCCGAGCACCTTGAGGCCCGGACCTGAAACAAATGGCGACAAAGTTAAAGTTAACGTGTTTGTCTTCTCATCCGCAGACGGATCGGCGCTGGCGGGTAAGAGGGCGGTTTGAACGGTGAATCCAGGGGCGAATACGTAAACGGGGAGCATTTCCCCCGCCAGCTCCTCGAGGACAAGCTCACCTTGCCCGTCCGTAACACCGAGCGAGCGCAGCGGAGCCAGGCGAGGCGCCATGCGACGCGGATGGACCGGCACCATTACTTGCGCATTAGGAATGCCTTCGCCCCTGAGATCTCGAACGGCGACTCTGAACGGGGCCGCCTTGTCCAAATCGATCTCAAGGTTCCGAGTCTCCGTGCCAAGAGCGTCGACAAGGAGTTGTTTTCGCGAGTGGCCCTCGGCTCTTCCGGCGATCGTCAAGGTCCCGTCCTCGAGATCTCCGAAGGACGCTTTCCCGAACTCATCGGTGGGTTTCGTTTCCGAGCGGTGCTCTCCCGCCAGGCTTTCAAAGCTGGCATCCAAGAGCCCCGGAATGGGGCGGCCCGATGAGCGGTCTCGGAGGGTTACTGCGACAGTTCCACCCCTGAAAACGATATCGAAAAGCGTCTCGGGTTCCTTCGCCTCAACGCTACCCCCTCGGCGCGTTCCGTCCGGAAGCGACGCCGAAACGTAGACATGACATGCGCACCCTACAGTCAACGCGTAGCTACCATCTGCGCTCGAGATCGTTTCGCCTAACGTCGTACTCTCTTGACCCATGATTCTGGCGAACGGGATGATTCTGATCGCGGCGTCAGCTGCGGGTTGGTCCCCGCGAAGTACCCGCCCTCTGACCACTCTCGAAGCAAACACCACTGTGAGACTTGGGTTCTCGGCTGTCGCGACGTCCACGTCTTTTTCGCCGTAAGCCCACAAGCCGGCGGCTTTTCCCTCAGCCCTGTAATGCCCCGACTCGGAGATGGGTATCTCGACACTGTTCCCTTGGGCGAGATCACCTCGCCAGACGATTGTTTCGGAGCCCCTCCTGGTTACTTCCAACGCGTTGGCTGACGTAACGTTCTCTGTGATCTTCTTGAGGACGACATTCACGTCGCCAGCAAGGGGCGAATCTGATTTCGCGCTCACCACCAATTTTGGAAGTGTTCTGAGTGCGATGTCAAAAAATCGGTCCCCCTGTGCCCTCGAAATCTCCCTGGCATTGACCTCCGCCGGACGATAACCTGCCACTCGGACATTCCAGGAATGAGGCACTTCGGGGAGACGATCTACGACAACATTTCCCGAAGCGTCTGGACGGAGTGTCCGAGATTCTAACCAGAGCGCGACCAGCCGCCCAGAAGCGGTTGATCCGGCAGAAACCCAGTTCACAGTGATTCTTGTCACATCGCCGGGAGGTGGTCGAAGACGGATCGTTTCAGCGTGACCCCGTTGAGAGATCGGCGACGCAAGGCTCCTCGCTTCGCCCGGAAGTAGGGCAAGATCGGGGATGATGGCGGGGGCGGACTCGCCATCATCGAACAAAACGTCCCACCGGTCGGGTGGAAGAACGAACGCGACTACGCTTGGCGATGGCGATGACGTATCGGCTCGCATCTCCCGGCGCCCGTCCTGAGAACGTGCCACCAAAAGAGGGGGATTCGTCGCCCGAACCGGTCTTGGCAGCCTGATTTGCAGTGTAGCGAGCGCGTTGAATGTTACGGGCTGTCGCCATTGAGCCCGGGGTAGAGTGACGACATCAAACCCGGGCGCGGTGAGCGTCAGCTCGGTCATTGACTCTTCAACCGGCAGGACTATCGTATCGGCGTGCGGCGTCAGGATCTGGTCAAATGTGCGAATCCCCTTCACGCCGGCGCCGACTACACGGATCGACTTGGAAGCGGATCGGCCTACCCATCGGAGCGAGAGTCTGATCTGGCGGATCGATGCCTTTTCCGAGCCCGCCTGACTCGGGTTCGGTGGCGAAACGGGCTGGGAGGAAGTGATAGCCGCGAAAAAAAAGATGGTGGCAGCGCCGAGGTATCCCATTTGTCCTCCTCAACCCGTCGCCAGAATGTCGAATACAGTCGAACCTGAACGCTGACTGTTAATAGAGAGGCGATCGCATCAGGCATCCACCGTAAAGATCGGTCCACCAGCAGTCCAATCCAGGGCCGTATAAGGGATCACGATCCGGTCGGTTGTCAGCCGGGCCGTAATATTCGCACCTGTTCCCATTGGAGTTGCACTGGGGCCAAGGCGACATGAAGGTGTAGCAGTGATCGGTTCCCGGCGGGTCTCCATATGTGACCGTGGCGCAAAACCCAGTTTGGAGCGTCTGGGTTCCGAGCTGTATCTCGTTGCAGGCTTCGCAAGCCGTTGCCTGCGTTGGATATAGCATCAACAAGAGCAGAGCTCCACTCAGAACGAGAAGACTTCGAGGGACCTTTCCCCCGCCCGGTCGGTAAGGACGCATACGCCCCCTCCTAATAGATCTGCGACACCAAAAGGATGCCGGATCTGACACCTTCTTGTCGCGAGGATCCAGAGACCGTAAGGCACCCCCCAATTGACGGTTGCGCAGAGGCCGTTCACACGAGAGTCGTCGTCTTGACCCGAACGCGACTGCAGTCGCCCCCTCGTCCTTCGTTGCCTACGGAGAACCAAAAGGACTCCCCCAACGTCCCCACAGTGGCACCGGGCGGCTACGCCTCCGGGCGTCCCCCAACCCCGGGGCACTCCCCCCAGACTGCCGGACACGAGAACGAAGGCTGGTGGGCACACACCGAGCAGGGTTTACGCCGCGACAAACCCCCTCCGCGAGCTTTTTCCCCTGCTGAAGCTCTGGTGGTGTACGCTATCGTACATTAAAGCCGCCGCTGGCCTCTCCCGCATCGTTTCCACCCTCTCCGAGCGGCTCCTGGAAGGTCCGCCTGTCCGCGATTTTGAGGCATCCGCGCCCTGGCCGCGGAGAAGTGTGCCGACGGAACGGCGGATCGCGAGGGCGCCTTACGCGTCCGATTCGGGCCCGGAAAGAAGGCGGATACCCGGCGCGGCGACCGACGCGCGCGCTCTCGTCGTCGAGGACGACCCGGACCTGAACGAAGCGATCTGTTTCCTGCTGGCGAGCGACGGATTCCAACCTGTCGGGGTCTTCAACGGCGCCGAAGCGCTGGCGGTCCTGGCGGATAAGACCGCCCCGCTCCCGTCCGTGATCCTCGCCGACCTCGCGATGCCGGTCATGAATGGATGGGAGCTCCGCGCGCGGCTCGAAGCGGACACTCGCGTCTCCCGGATTCCCCTGCTGGTCCTCTCGACGTTCGTCGATGACAACGTCGAAGTCTCCGGTGAACGCCCTGAAATGCAGCTGTCGAAACCCTTCGGCGCTGAAATGCTTCTGCTCTGCGTCAATCGTCTCGTGGGACCGCGGGTCGGCGTGGGACGCGCGCGCGTCTTCGAGAATCTCGTCTGCCGCCTTTCTAAAGATCAGAGCGCGGTCTCATTCCTTCTCGATGAAGACGACAAGCTACCCCTCTTTTCTCTGCCCGTCCGCCGATTCTCGATTCGCATCCTGCGCGAGATTGCATCGGGGTTGGTGCGTGGCAGCGTCGGGGCTCCCGAGCTCGGGGGGACGCGCCGGCTGCTTCTCTCCCGTACCTGGGGCGGCGCGGAGATCTTGAGCCGCTTCGAAGAGATTCGCGTCGACGGCGATCCCTGACAGGTCGACCGGGACGCCGCGATCGAGCGGCGAATCTCTCGCGGTTGTGGCGCGGATCTCGCACAGACGCGGGCATGAGCGCGACGTCCCGCGAGGTGAAGTGTCGTCTAGAAAAGTCCGGGCACTCCCGCGTGATCGTGTTCCACCGCGAAGACGGCCAGGAGGTTCTCGTCCTGCCCGCGGAACGGGTGGACCTTCGGACTCTGGAAAAGCTCGAGGCCAATGAGGTCCGCTGCGCGGTTCAGGGCCCGGCGGCCGACGGGACGAGCGCGCTCGAGATGATGAGCGCCGAGGGGGACCTTCTCTTTCAGCAGAAGGTCTGGATCGGATCGGGTACCTGGAACCGCACCCTGCGAGCGACCTGAAAAGGTTCCGCTTCGCGCTGCCCGCCGTGCGGGTTAGCCCCCCCGGACTCAGCTCGAGATCGTCAGGATCGAGTCGAAACCTCCGAACGGATCGACGTCTCGCGCCCCATTTCCCGGATCTTCCCGCCAGTGGACTCCGTCGATGAGGAGTTTGTAGCGGTACCGCCCCGCGGCGGGAGCCTCGATGGAAACCTTCCAGGTTCCGTCGGGCTGACGCTCGTAACGCGCGCTCTGGCCGTCCCACCCGTTGAAATCGCCCGCGAGGCACACGCGCCGCGCCTGGTCGTCGCGATAGAGAAAGATGACCCGACCGTTCTCGACCCTCGGCGTGTGAAGCAGGGGCGCGACGCCGGGCGTTTGGCGGGATCCCTCTTCCGCTGCCGCCTCGACCGCCCGTCCCGCGTGCACGACGCCGAACCCCTGCCGTTCGGCTGGCGCGCCCTCTATCCGCTCGGCGGTCGAGACGAGCAGCGCCTTCACCTCGGCGGGCGTCAACGCCGGGTTTGCTTCCAGCATCTGCGCGACGATAGACGTGACGATCGGCGCCGCGAACGAAGTGCCGTCGACGTGCTGGTAATGGGCGGCGACGATTTTTCTCTCCTTCAGCCTCATGTTGACGGCCTCCCGGATCGCTCCGGGCTCCGCGCCCCGGAGCTCTTCGGGGAGATCCGCGGTGTCGCCCAGCCGCGCGGAGAGCGATGGAAGCTCTTCGTCGTCCGCCGCGGCCAGCGCCGAGAGCGCCTCGGCGGCGCGGTACTCGGGTGTCTCGAGAGGGATGGGCGCCGCGACCTCCATCGCGGGGGCGATCAGCTCGGGCTTGGCCAGTCCGTCGGGAGTGCTGCCGAAGCTCGACGTATAGAGAGCGAACGAGTGTCCGTCTTCCGAGCGCCAGTCGTGGTAACCGCCCACGGTGATCACTGACGGCGCGGACGCGGGCGGCCGCGCCGTGTGCTCGCTCTGCCCGCCCGAATTTCCAGCGGCCGCGACGACGACGAGACCCCGCGACACCGCCTCCTCGGCGAGCTGATTCACCCGGCTTTCGGGAAGCGCGAGGTCCTGGTCGCCTCCCAGGGACACGTTGACGATCCGCACCCCGAACTTTTCGAAGTTTTCGAGGAGCCATTCGAAGGCGCGGGCGATTTCCTCGTCGTGGATCGAGCCCTCGCGGCCGACTTTGACCAGGAGAAGCCGCGCGGAGGATGCCAGTCCCCGGTACGCCCCGTCCGAAAGCGTGCCGTCGCCGGCGGCGACGACGGACGTCTGGGTTCCGTGCCACTGCCAGGGCGCGACCAGGCCGGAGGGCGGGAGCTCCGCGGCCGGGTGCTCCACGTCGTGAAAGGCCACGACCCGGCCGCTCTCGAAGAGATCCGGGTGTGCCGTAAACCCGGCGTCGAGGAATGCGATCGTGATTCCACGCCCGGAGAACCGGAGGTCTGCCTCGAGCCGCTCCGCCGTCGGAAGCACGGCGGCCGGGCCGGGCGAATGCGGAGGATGTCGGGGTTCGTTTTCCATGACTTCGCGAAGAGCGGGCAGGTTATCCCGGCTCACACAAAAAAGGGGGCCCGGCCGGCACTCCTCGAGATTCCGTCAGAGCGGAGAAACCGTCAGCTCCTGGCCTACTGCGTCCTGCGCAGCCCCGTCCGCCACATGTTTTCCATCCTTTTTCGTGTCGTCGAAATGGGATGAGATCGCCGACCTCGAGCGCCGGCTCGGTGACGTTTCCATCTTTGTCGCTTCGGTCCACTCGAGCAGAACGAACATCGGGAGCGACAGGGTCGGGATCATGAATTCCCTGGAGTTCCGCATGCACGCCTCCGTCGAATTCCGAAGGAGGAACGGAGCCAGCAGCGCCTGTTCTTCGACTCAGGTGTTAGTCTTCAGATCGATTCATGGCCATCGCTCTCGCCGAAGAAAGTCCCGAAATCCAGCACAAGTCTCAGCGGGCGAACTTCCGCTGGACGCTGGCTTCGCCGTGGGACGAACAACGCCTGGCGGCTTTCCTCATGGTCAAACACCGCCGCAACGACGCGGACTGGACGAGGCGCTCTTCCCCGTTCTTCGCCTCGCTCGGCCAGGACACGGTCGAATGTTCGGTCCCGATCACCGGTCCCGACGCCCTCCCGGACCTGGAAAAACTCCTGACGCGCGAACTGCTGGGAATCCTCACCGGCGCGAGCCGGATCCACGACGAAATGGAAACCGGCAGCGACTGGCGGAGAGTCACACCGCCGTAGTCGATCGATGTCGAGCGTCGACCCTTCAGCGACTCGTCTTTCCCCGTACCCTTCCCCCGGACAGTTTCCGCCGCGCGCGCGAAATGCACGCAACTCCCTTCGGGCCTTCTCACCCCGACCCTCTCCCCGAGCGCGGACAGAGGGAGGTGGCGTCTCTCATCTCAATCTCGAATACGCTCGCCCGGAGAGGAGTCTCCTGACCGAAGGGAAGGAGGAGCCTCTCCGGGCGGGAGCGAAGCGAGCGGAGGGAGAAGGCGGGCGGTCGAAGGCCGCACCCGGCCGAGCCGCCCGCCGGTGCCGTTCGCGGCCGCGAACGGCAGCTCCCGGAGCGAGCGGAGCGACGTTCTATACTCCCCCCAAAGATAAGGGGGCCAGGATGCTGTCCGTTCCCTCACTCCGACTGAACCAGTTCGGCGTGCGGTTCTATGAGGCTCTGCTTTCCGGAGCGGATCTCCAGACACTCGTTGGTTTTGAGGTGCTGTCCTTCGGGGCCGGCAGCCAGACGACCCGCGGAAAAGCGAAGGCCGGCGGGCGGGTCAACTGGGAGTTCCTGGAGAAGAAGATCGGCTCGTCCGAACAGGCTTTCCAACGGCCGATCATCCAGAAGAAGATCGAGGAGCTGGTCGCCTACTACCTCCAATGCGCCGACTCCGGGACCCTGCCGGCGATCGCAGGCAGCGTGCTGTTAGTGTCCGAGAAGCGCCTCGACTTTGCCCCGTCGGGCGGGCGAAGCGACATCGGGACCCTGAAGCTGCCCGACGAAGGCGGCATCCTTCGAGCCCTGGACGGCCAGCACCGCCTGCTCGCGCTCCACCAGCTCGCCGAGAAGCACAACCTGAAGGACTTCCAGGTCCCCGCGGTCGTGTTCGACGCCCTGACCGCAGACCAGGTCGTCGAGCTCTTCGTCACGATCAACAGCAAGCACACGAAGCTGAACCCCTCGCACCTGATCTCTCTCTCGGGGCGCCGGCTCTACCGAGACGAGAATCTCGCCGCGGCGCACGACGTCATCCGCAGCCTGAACGAGGACGAGCACTCGCCTCTGCGCGGACAGATCAAGGTGCTCGGCATCGGAAAGGGCGCCGTGACGCAGGCCTCGCTCGCGGACGAGCTCCGCGACGTGTTCGCCGCGATGGACGCGGCGGGCGGGCGCATGGCGAAGGAGTTTCGTGAGAACGCCCGCCGCTTCTTTCTGAACTACTTCAAGGCCGCGGGGCGCGCTTTCCCGGCGGCGTTCGCGGGACGGAAATATTCGATCAAGAGCGCGACGTCCCTGCGAGCGTTCATCCGGATCGTGCCCTACGTCATCGCGATGATCCGGAGCCGCGCCGGAGACGTGTGGTCGTCGGGAGAGCTCGACGCGGCGCTGCGGCCCTGGTCCGAGGCCGTAGGCGACAAGCGCTTCGAGACGGAAGGCGCATGGAAAGAGAAGATGACCGGCGGGACGCGCTCGGCCGTCGAGATCCTCGCGCGCGAGCTTCGACAGGGCTTGAACACCTGAATCGGGCGGCGGGCGGCCGGAACTCGCCGGCGTCTTTTTCGTAAGTCTCAGAGAGGAGCGGACCGCCATGGGAGCCATCGGAGGGTGCCTTCTGATCATAGTCGTCGGGGCGTTTGCCGCCGCGATCTGGGCCATCTCGCGTTACAACAACCTGGTCACCCTGAAGAACCAGGTGGCCAACGCCTGGAAGCAGATCGACGTCCAGTTGAAGCGCCGGCATGACCTGATTCCAAACCTCATCGCCTCGGTGAAGGGCGAGATGCAGTTCGAGCAGGACACCCTGGAGAAGGTCATCCAGGCGCGCAACAGCGCGGTCACCGCGCGCGGCGTGGCCGACACGGCGGAAAAGGAGAATCAGCTCACGCAGACCCTTTCCCGGCTGTTCGCGCTTGCCGAGAACTACCCGAACCTGAAGGCGAACGAAAGCGTGAAAGCCCTGATGGAGGAGCTGACCTCGACCGAGAACAAGATCGGGTTCGCGCGCCAGTTCTACAACGACATCGCCACCCGCTTCAACACGGTTCAGGAGGTCTTCCCCGATCAGTTCATCGCGCGCGCGTTCAACTTCCAGCACGTCGAGCTGTTCGAGATCACCGAGCCCTCGGAGCGCGACGTCCCGGCCGTCGACCTGAGCCTGAAGCCGAAGTAGCTGTCAGCAACCGGCTATCAGCTATCAGACTCGAGCTCCTCTCGATCGTTTCTCGAGCTGCTCGTTTCGTTTTCGCGCGAAACAGTTTTTCCCAGGCTGAGAGCTGAAAGCTGAGAGCCTCCCATGACAAACCTCTACGACCAGCAGCGCCACAACCTCCGCCGCACCGCCGGCCTTCTGGCCGGCTTTATCGCCTTCGTCACCGTGCTCGGAATGGGAGGGGATCTTTTTCTCTACGGGTCGGGCGCGAGCCCCGGCCTGCCCGTCCTGACCATCGGGGCGCTTCTTTTCGGCGGCGGCTCGGCTCTCTGGTCGCTCAAAGGAGGCGACCGGGCCGTCCTGGAATCCACGCACGCGCGGCCGCTCGACCGGTCGGACCCCCGCCACAAGCTGCTCGACAACGTGGTCGAGGAGATGGCGATCGCGTCGGGACTTCCGAAGCCTGCGGTGTACATCGTCCCGGACCCGGATCCGAACGCGTTTGCGACCGGCTCCGGGCCGGAAAAGTCATCAATCGCGGTGACCGCGGGACTCCTCGACGTCCTGAACCGCGAGGAGCTTCAGGCCGTCGTTTCGCACGAGATGTCGCATGTGAGGAACTACGACGTACGCGTGATGACGGTCGTCGCGGCGCTGGTCGGATCGGTGCTGCTGATCTCCGACTGGGGCAGTCGAGGGTTGTCGTGGGGAGGCGGCCGGTCGAACGACGACGACGACAGCGGCGGCGGCGGCGGGCTCGGCATTGTCTTCTTCGTGCTGTGGGTGGTCTCGCTCGTCCTCGCGCCGATCATCGCGCAGATCGTGGCGATGTCGGTCTCGCGGGAACGCGAATACCTCGCGGACGCCACAGGCGCCGAGCTGACACGCAATCCTCTGGCGCTAGCCTCCGCTCTCGAAAAGATCGCCGCGGCGGTCGAGCCGACACGCTCGATCAAGCAGGGCGTCGCCCATCTCTGCATTGAGGACCCGCGGGGCCGCGCGATCAACGAGCGGGCGGGGATGTTCTCGAACCTGTTCGCGACCCACCCGCCGATCGCCAGGCGCATCGCACTCCTGAGAGAGATGGCGTATCAGATCCCGGGAGGCGTGAGGGGTTAGGGGTTAGGGGTCAGGCCGGGAAGGATCGGGCGCCAGGCGCGAAGCGCCGCAACGCTCTCTCTAATCCAGGTCGAAATCGCGGATCGGTCGCGAGTCGTCCTTCTTGGCCCGGTCGAAGAGCTCGTCGAACTTCCGGTTCAGCACGTCCTTCTTCGACTTCTCCGCCTCGACCGAGGCGTTGAATTTCTTTTCGCGCTCGATGTCGTGCGTCTTTAAGGCGCCGATGGCGTCATCGACGGACTGGAACGTGCGGGCAACCTTCGGCGCCTCATGGGCGATGACCGCCTTCAGCTCCGGGTCGATCTTCAACCGCGCGTTGCAGCAGGGGCAGAGAAGCTCGAAGTCCATGGCGGAAGTGTAACGGAGCGAAGGAGGGGAAGCGACCGGCGGAGGCTGAGTCGATTAGCGCTGCGGCTGATTTCGCGTAGTCAGGTGGGCTGAACAGCATCAACTGCCTGCGGCCCCTCACTCCAACCCTCTCCCCCGGCGCGGTGAGAGCTGCGCGCTCGCCCGCGGTGGCGAATACGCTCGCATCGAGAGGAGTCTCCCGACCAGAGGGAGGGAGGAGCCTCTCGATGCGGGAGCCGCAGCGAACGGAGGGAGCAGGCGAACGGTCGAGCCGACAGGCGAGCCGTTCGCCGGTGCCTTCGCCGCGACGGCGAAGGCAGCTCGCGCAGTGAGCGGAGGCGACGATTAGAACCCTTTCCGCTCACGGCGCTCCCGGCGCTCGCGCCGGTCGGGGCGGCCGGCGTCCTCGCGGGGCGCTAGCATCCGGTCCAGCCTTCTCGCTTCCGCCACCTCGGGAGACGGCGGCGGGGTTGTGTCCTCGTACAGCTGACGCGCCTGCGCCTTCGGGATCGATCGCGAGGCCAGCCCCTTGACGACCAGGATCCGGGAGTCTCCCCGCGAGGAGCTGATCGTGAGCCGATCGCCGATCCGGACCTCGCGGTGCGGCTTCGCACGCGCGCCGTTGACGTCGACTTTTCCTCCCTCGATCGCCGCTTTCGCCTGGGACCGCGTCGGGTAGACGCACGCCACATCGAGCCAGACATCGAGTCGGACGGTCGTCGCGGGGTCGGAGGCGCTCAGAGCTCGAAGCCCTCCTCCGATTTGAGGGACGGCGCGACTTCCGGCACCGGACTCTCCCCGCGGGGGGCCTCCGGACCTGGACCCGCGGCCGCCGCATGTGCGCCGAGCCACGAGAGAAACTCGGGCGTCGCCGTCCCCGGCTCTTCGGACGGACGGGCGAGAAAATATCCCTGCGCCGCGAAGACGCCTTCGGACAGACAGACGTCCAGGTCCTCGGGGTTTTCGATGCCTTCTGCGATCAGACCCACGGACGCGTCGCGGGCAACCTGCGCCAGGAGGCGGAGCACCGCCCGGCGCGGCGGATCGGCCGAGACGCCCCTCGTAATTTCGCTGTCCACCTTGATCCATCGCGGCGCGAGCCCCGCGCAGTAGCGGATGGTGTCGTAACTCGAGGTGATGTCATCGAGAGCGATCGAGACTCCGAGGTCGTGCGGCACCGCGAGCGCCGATCCGAGACGCTCGAGCGATTCGACGCGTTCCACCTCGACGAGATCGAGCGCGAGGCGCGTGTACGGAAACTGCACGCGCTCGGCCTCGACGCCGAGGCCCGACAGGCCGCCTTCGCCGGCGAGCAGGCGCGGGTTGACGTTTAAGAAAAGCATGGAGTCAGCCGGCAGCCGCGATGCCGCCTCGAGGACGTTCACCCACGAGATCCGCTCGAACGCGAGCGCGATCCCAAGGCGCTGCGCCGCCGGGAAGATCTCGGCGGCGAGGCGAGTCGCCCCTTCCGGGGTGCGGACGCGAAGAAGTCCTTCGAAGCCGACGGTTTCACCCGTACGCAGGTCGAAGATCGGCTGGAACTCCACGAACAGCGCGCCCGCCGAGAGGGCGTCGACGAGCCACAGCGCTCCGACCTGCCGGGCCGACGCCGGAAGCGGGGCGAGATTCCCAATCGCGTCCCATTTCGTCTGTGCCGGGTCCTCGGGCGCCACGCGGACGTGCTCGGCGAGCGGCCCTAAGGCCTCCTCCATCCTGGCGAGGAGCTCCGCGGCCGAGCGCTCGACCGCAATCCGCCGGGACCGTCCATAGATCTGCCCTCGCGTCCAGACCTTTCCGAGCGCGGCGGAAAGCGCGCGCTCTGCATCCGGACCATCCGGCCGGACAAACAGCGCACGCGCTTTCCGCCAGCGTTCGAGTCGGGCGAGAGTCCGAGCGTCGAGAAGCCCGCCGGTGGAGAGCACTGCTTGGAATTGTAAGCGACGGAGGGGGCGGAGCTGTCGGGGATCCAGTTCTCAGCTGTCAGCCACTCGTCTTCTCAGCTGTCAGCCACTCGTCTCCCGGATCGAAAGGCCAGGCGATTCAACCTCATCCCTCTTTGTCCTCGTACTGACTCTTCAGGGACGACACCACCGTCGGATCCGCCAGGGTTGTCGTGTCTCCGAGGACCCGCCCTTCGGCGATGTCCCGCAGCAGGCGTCGCATGATCTTTCCCGACCTCGTCTTCGGCAGGTCGGCGGTGAAGAAGAGCCGCTCCGGCTTCGCGATCGCGCCGATCTTCTTCGCGACGTGCGCCAGGAGCTCCGCGCGGAGCCCGTTTCCGCCGGCCGCGGCCGCTCCCGTCTGGGACTTTTCCTTCAGGATGACGAATGCGGCAATCGCGGTGCCCTTGATTTCGTCGTTCACACCCACGACCGCGGCCTCCGCCACCGCGGGATGATCGACGAGCGCCGACTCGACCTCCATCGTACCGATGCGGTGTCCGGCCACGTTCATGACGTCGTCGACGCGCCCGAGCAACCAGAAATACCCGTCCTTGTCGCGCTTCGCGCCGTCACCCGCGAAATAGGTCTCCTCGTTCCACTTCGACCAGTAGGTCTTCACGTACCGCTCGTCGTCGCGCCAGATCGTCCGCAGCATGGCGGGCCAGGGACGTGTGATCGCGAGGTACCCTCCGCCCACACCGACCTTACGGCCGTCCTGATCCAGGATTTCCGCGCGGACTCCGGGGAAGGCCTGAGTCGCCGACCCCGGTCGCGTCGTCGTGATGCCCGGCAGCGGCGTGATCATGATCATTCCGGTTTCCGTCTGCCACCAGGTGTCGACGACCGGACACTTCCCGCCGCCGATGTGCGTCTGGTACCAGATCCACGCTTCGGGGTTGATCGGCTCTCCGACGGATCCTAAAAGGCGGAGCGAGGAGAGATCGTGCTTCTCGGGCCACTCCGTCCCCCACTTCATGAACGCGCGAATCGCCGTCGGGGCGGTGTACAGGATCGTGACGCCGTGGCGCTCGATGAGCTCCCAGAAACGCCCGCGCGTCGGGGCATCGGGCGCTCCTTCGTACATGAGACAGGTGGCCCCGTTCGCGAGCGGACCGTAGACCACGTATGAGTGCCCGGTGACCCAGCCGATGTCCGCCGTGCACCAGTAGACATCGTCTTCCTTCAGGTCGAACACCCACTTACTCGTGGCGTAGGTCCCGAGGAGGTACCCGGCCGTGGTGTGCAGGATGCCCTTCGGCTTTCCGGTCGTTCCGGACGTGTAGAGGATGTACAGGGGATCCTCGGAATCCATCTTCTCCGGGGGGCACTGCGACAGGGCGCCTGACATCAGCTCGGACCACCAGAGATCCCGACCCGCTTGCCAGCTCACTTCGGTCCCGGTCCGCTTGACGACGATCATCTTTTGGATGGTCGGGGTGTCGATCAGCGCCTCGTCGGAGATCTTCTTCAACGGAACGATGTTTCCCCGGCGCCATCCGCCGTCCGCAGTCACCAGGATCTTCGCGCCCTGGTCGTTGATGCGGTCCCGCAGCGACTCGGCGGAGAACCCCCCGAACACGACCGAATGGATCGCTCCGATCCGGGCACACGCGAGCATGGCGACCGGCAGCTCCGGGATCATCGGCATGTAGAGGGTGACGCGGTCGCCCTTTCCGACTCCCAGGGACTTCAGCACGTTCGCGAATCTGGAAACTTCGCGGAGGAGCTCCCGATACGTGATGGTGCGGGTGTCACCGGGCTCGCCCTCCCAGATCAGGGCGGCCTTGTTGGCGCGGGGTCCCCGGGCATGCCGGTCGACGCAGTTCACAGACGCGTTCAGCTTGCCGCCGACGAACCATTTCGCCCTCGGCGGCTTCCAGTCGAGGACCTTTTTCCAGGGCTTCATCCACTCGAGCTCGCCCGCGAAACGCTCCCAGAACTTCTCGAAATCGCGGTCGGCCTTCGCGTACACCGCGGGGTTCGACACGTTTGCCGCCGCCGTGAAGGCCTTCGGCGGCTTGAAACGGCGTTTTTCGAGGAGCAGGGCTTCGATCGTCTCGTCCGGTCTGGTCGCCATTGCCGACTCTTCTCTTTCCGAGGACGACCGCCCCGGGGAGGGACGAGACCTCGAGGACGAATGTTATTCCCAAATCCCCGCCGGAACCGAAGAAGCCTTGACTTCGGTTAAGCCTGTGAAACACAGTGCCCCCACGACTGGTCAATGCCCGGTGCCTGCCGCCGGCCGCCGCCCTCGCGGAGAGCGAGAACCGTCCGGGGCGACGGCTCCGGTGTCTCCGTTCCTGGACGTGCCCCCCCTCCCGGATCGGACTCCGCGGGCCGCGAACCCGGGACCGGACGCCCCATGAACGCCGGCGTACCGGGCGTTTCTCCTCTGCGAACGTGTCGTAGCTCCACAGTAAAATTCCCGGTCGAAGTCCCCGGCAACGCTCGATTCGGACTTCGCGCATCTCTAAACTTTTAGGAGAGGGAGGGTTCATGGCGACCGGAACCATGGAGAGACAGGCGCCCACCGGCGCCCTCACAGCGGATGAGAGACGGGTCATCTTCGCCTCTTCACTCGGAACGGTCTTCGAGTGGTACGACTTCTACCTCTACGCGACACTCGCTCCCTTTTTCGCCGCGCTCTTTTTTCCTCCGGGCAACGCGACGGCCGCCCTTCTGTCTTCTTTCGTGACCTACGCGGCCGGATTCCTCGTGCGTCCCTTCGGCGCGCTCTTCTTCGGACGCATCGGAGACCTCGTCGGGCGGAAGTACACGTTCCTCGTGACGATCGTGGTCATGGGCGCTTCGACCGCGGCGGTCGGTCTTCTGCCCACCTACGCCAAGATCGGCTTCGTTGCTCCGATCCTGCTCGTGCTCCTGCGACTCCTGCAGGGCCTCGCGCTCGGCGGCGAGTACGGCGGAGCCGCGACCTACGTGGCCGAGCATGCGCGGCCCGGCCGCCGCGGCTACAGCACGGCCTGGATCCAGACCACCGCGACTCTCGGCCTGTTCATGTCCCTCCTGATCATCGGGTTCTGCCGCTGGAAGATGGGACCGGACGATTTCAAGGCCTGGGGCTGGCGGATTCCCTTCCTGCTTTCGGTCGTCCTGCTGGGGTTCTCGATCTACATCCGGTTGAAGCTGCAGGAATCTCCGATCTTCAAGCGCATGAAAGCCGAGGGGAAGGGTTCCAAGGCTCCCCTGACCGAAAGCTTCGCCACCTGGTCGAACGCGAAGATCGTCCTGCTCGCTCTCTTCGGGGCGACCGCCGGCCAGGGCGTCGTCTGGTACGCGGGACAGTTCTACGCCCTCTTCTTCCTGACGCTCTACCTGAAGCTCGACTACCTGACGGCCTACATACTGATCGCCGCCGCGCTCCTGATCGGGACTCCGTTCTTCATCGTGTTCGGATCCCTGTCGGACCGGATCGGCCGCAAGTGGATCATCATGGTCGGGTGCCTTCTCGGCGCGCTGACTTTCTTTCCCCTGTTCAAGGGGCTGACTCATTACGTCAACCCGGGCCTCGAGCAGTACGCCGCGGCGACTCCGATCACGGTGGCTGCCGACGACTGCAGGATGCACATCTTCCCCACCCCCAAGACCGTGTTTTCGCCCTGCGACAAGGCCAAGGATTTCCTGACCAAGGCCGGGCTCTCCTTCACGTCGGGTCCCGCCGTCGCGGGCGAGCCCGTCGTCACGACGATCGGGAGCGCTCCCCCGCTTCACGGTTATGACGAGGACAAATACAAGGCGGCGTTGAAGGCGTCGGGCTACCCGGCCGCGCCGGACAAGGCCCGCATCAACTACCCCATGACTCTCCTGATTCTCGTGATTCTGGTGCTCTACGTCACGATGGTGTACGGGCCGATCGCCGCGTTCTTAGTCGAGCTCTTCCCGACCCGGATCCGATACACCTCGATGTCTCTGCCATACCACATCGGAAACGGATGGTTCGGAGGGATGCTCCCGCTTCTGGCGACCGCGCTCGTCGCCTCCCGGGGAAACATCTACGCCGGTCTCTGGTATCCGGTCGTCGTGGCCGCCATCACCTTCGTCATCGGAGCGTTGTTTCTCAAGGAGACGAAGGACAGGGACATCCAGGCAATCTGAGGCCATCTTCCCGGCGGCGATGAGCCGCCGGTTCTTTTTGAGGCGGAGTTCGTACGGAACGAAATAAGGAGGAGAGCATGACTCGACGGTTTCTTCGATTCGCCCTGGTCGCGCTTGCGGTCGCCGGGCTTGCGCCCGCCGCAGCGCCGGCCCAGGTGGTCGTGAAGGTCAGCGATACGGTGAATCTCCGACTCGGCTTCCAGCTTCAGGGATGGGCGGAATTCCTTCAGGACCCGGTGACGGAGGGCTACCAGAAAAACTTCAAGCTCCGCCGCGTGCGCCTGATCGTGGCCGGCCAGGTCGCGAAGAATGTGACGTTCTTCTTCCAGACCGACAACGCGAACCTGGGAGCGTCGGTCGGGACGGCCACAAAGGCGATCAACACCGGGCTTCTCATCCAGGACGCCTTCGGCGAGTGGCATCCATTCAGCAACGACCTGTTCATCCTCGACTTCGGCAAGATGCTCATCCCCTTCACCCGCAATTCGCTTCAGAGCACGTCGAGCCATCTCGCGCTCGACGGCGGCACGTGGACATTCCTCCAGGTCGCTGGCGAGCAGAGCGATGCGGGGCGCGATGTCGGCATCCAGCTCAAGACCTATCTGGCGGGCGATCACCTCGAGATCCGCACCGGCCTCTTCGACGGCTTTCGCGCTCCGACCAACACGGCCGTGGGCACCACGAACGGTTCGCGCAATCCCTACCGCTTCGCCGGCCGGATCGTTTACAACGTGTTCGACACGGAAAAGGGCTACGTCCCAGTCGGCACGAACCTCGGCAAGAAGAAAATCCTCGCCTTCGGCGCCGGATATGACTCGCAGGGCGGGTACACGGCGCCGTCGACGGCGACTCTTCCCTCCGGCGACGGTTACAAGGCGTACGGCGGGGACATCATGCTGGACTTGCCTGTGGGCCCGGGCGATATGAAGACGGGAAAGAGCGCGTTTACGGCCCACGCCGACTTCATCCACTATGACGGCGGCTGCGGCATCACGCCCCTGGGGACCCGCGCGACGAACTGCCTCATTCCGTCTCTGTCGCCGGAGCGGGAACTCTTCACCGACGTCGGCTTCTACTTCAAGCCGATCGAGCTCCAGCCGTTCGTGCGGTACGAGACGCTCCAGTTCACGGACAGCATCGAGCACGGGCGCAACATTCGGCGCTACATGGGCGGATTCAACTACTACGTCGCGCAGCAGAACATGAAGATCACGGCGGCGTACGAGCGAATCGTCCCCGGAACGAAGCCGGCGACCGCGGCGGTCAAGAACACCAATCACTTCGTGGTTCAGCTTCAGTTCTATTACTTCTAGTCGGGTGGGAACAGGGGGCGAAGGAGGACCAATGTCGAAAAAGAACAAAAACGGTCTGACCCGCCGGCAGTTCGTGAAGGTGACGGGAACGGGGGCGCTCGCCGCAGGGGTCGGCGCCAACTTCCTGTTCCCGGCGCGCGCTGCGGCGCAGCAGAAGACGCTTCGCATCATCCAGTGGAGCCATTTCGTTCCGGGCTACGACAAGTGGTTCGACAACACGTACACGAAGGAATGGGGCGCGAAGAACAACACGAACGTCGTCGTGGACCACATTGCGATCGGGGAGATCAACGCCCGCGCGGCCGCGGAGGTCTCGGCGAAGAAGGGTCATGACCTGTTCATGTTCCTCTCCCCTCCCGCGGCTTACGAAAAGCAGGTCATCGACCACTCCGAGATCTACCAGACCGTCGAAAAGAAGCACGGCAAAAAGATCGATCTCGCGCACAAATCGACCTACAACCCGAAGACGAAGAAATACTTCGCGTTCTCGGACTCCTATGTGCCCGACCCGGGCAATTACCGGAAGGATCTCTGGGAAAAAGTCGGATACCCGAACGGGCCCGACACCTGGGAAGACCTCCGCATCGGCGGCAAGAAGATCAAGGACAGCGTCGGAAACCCGGTCGGAATCGGGCTCTCGCAGGAGCTCGACACCAACATGGCCGTTCGGGCGCTTCTCTGGTCCTACGGCGGGTCCGAGCAGGACGAGAACGGCAATGTCACGATCAATTCGAAGCAGACCGTGGAAGCCCTCAAGTACATGCGCGCGATGTTCAAGGAGTGCATGACCCCCGAGGTGTTCACCTGGGATCCCTCCTCGAACAACCGGGGCATCCTGGCCGGCAAGCTGTCGTTCGTCGCCAACGCGATCTCGGTGACGCGCACCGCGGAGAAGGACAACCCGGAGATGTCGAAGAACATCCAGGTGGCCCCGGCCTTGAAGGGCCCGGTCCGCCGGATCGCGGCGGAGCACGTCATGGACTGCTACGCGATCTGGAACTTTGCCGAGAACCAGGAGGGCGCCAAGCAGTTCTTAGTCGACTACATCGACAACTTCGGCGCGGCGTTCAAGGCGAGCGAGTTCTACAACTTTCCCTCGTTTCCGAGCACGGTCCCCGACATCAAGGCGCAGCTCGCGAACGATCCGAAGGGCGTTCCGAACGACAAGTACAAGGTCCTGTCCAACGTCCTCGAATGGGCGACCAACGTGGGATACCCGGGGTACGCGACCGCCGGAATCGACGAGGTCTTCAACACCTTCGTTCTGCCGACCATGTTCGCCCGCGCGGCGCGCGAAGAGGTCACGCCGGAGGAGGCCGTGAAGACCGCGGAAGCGGAGATCAAGCGCATCTTCGCCAAATGGAAGTAAGAAGGTAAGCTCACCCGCGCCATGGCCATAGTCCAGACGCGGGCACTCACCAAAGTCTTCAAAAAGGGCGAGCTCGGCGCCGTGAACAGCGTGGACCTGGAGAGCCGGGAGGGCGAGTTCCTCGTCCTCCTCGGCCCGTCCGGGTCCGGTAAAACGACCCTTCTCCGGATGATAGCGGGGCTCGAGGAGCCCACGTCCGGCGAGATCCTGATCGGCGGCCGCGTCGTCAACGACATGACGCCGCGCGAGCGCCGGATCGCGATGGTCTTCCAGAGCTACGCGCTCTATCCCCACCTGACCGTGCTCGGCAACATCGTCTTCCCTCTGAAGGCGCAGGGCATGGAAAAAGGAGAGCGCCAGAAGAAGGCCGAGTGGGCCGCGGGCCTTCTCGGGATCGGGCAGCTCCTCCATAGAAAGCCGCGGGAGCTTTCGGGCGGCGAGCGCCAGCGTGTCGCGCTCGCGCGGGCGATCGTGCGGGAGCCCTCGCTCTTCCTGCTCGACGAGCCGCTCTCGAATCTCGACGCGAAGCTGCGAGCCTCGGCGCGGACGGAGCTCGAGCAGTTCCAGCGACGCGTCGCCACCACGACCATCTACGTGACGCACGACCAGGTCGAAGCCATGGCGATGGGCGACCGCATCGTCGTCATGAACAAGGGACTGGTCCGACAGATCGGCACGCCGGCCGAGGTCTACGACGAGCCGGCGGACACCTTCGTCGCCACCTTCCTGGGTTCGCCGCCGATGAACCTGATCGACCTCGGAGAGGTGACGGTTGGATTTCGGCCCGAGCACTTCTTCCCGGTGACCCATCTCGCGGGACAGGCCGCGGTGCCTGCCGATATGCGCGCGGACGCGCGCGTGGGCCCCTACGTTCCCCTGAAGTTCCGGCTGAGCCACGAGGAATACCTGGGCGCGGAGAGGATCCTCTACGGCCAGCTCGAGGGCGGGAAGTTCGACGGTAAGCCCGCCGTGTCGCGAATGTCGTCGACGCACGGCGCGGTCTACGAAAGCGGATCGGTGCACGCGTTCGCCGTCCGGCAGGAGGATCTCAAGTTCTTCGACCGGGAGAAGGGCACCCGGACCGAACCCGTCCCGCTTTCATGAGCGCTCTCGGGCGGCAGCGCTGGCTCGGGCCGGCCATGTTCCTCCTGGCCATCCTCTACGTGGTGGCGCTCGTTGGAGTTCCGTTCGTGCTCGCCTTTCTCTACAGCGTCGGCGACGTCAAGGTCGGCAGCGTCGGCTACCACTTCGTCGGCCTCGCGAACTTCAAGTCCGTCCTGCAGAACCCGACCTTCCTGCGCTCGCTGAGAAACTCCTTCGTCTTCACGATCTCTTCGCAGGTGCTCGTGCTCCTGGGAGCCAACATCCTCGCGATGGCGTTGAAAAACGTTTTCCCCGGGCGGCGCTTCGTCCGATTCCTGATCCTCCTCCCTTGGGTCGCCCCCGTTTCGATCGGCTCGATCGGCTGGAAGTGGATTCTCGATTCTCTCTACAGCGTCATCAACTGGGTGCTCATCCGGTTCCACCTCGCCAACGAGTTTTCGCCGCCAATGTATCTCGGCGAACCGAAGCTCGCCATGATCTCGGTCATCCTCGTGCACACGTGGCACATGCTCCCCTTCGCGACGGTGATCATCCTGGCGGGGTGGACCGCCATTCCGAAGGACATCCCGGAGGCGGCCGAGGTCGACGGGGCGAAGTTCTTCCGGAAGCTGTTCCAGATCGAGCTGCCGATGATGCTGCCGATCATCAACGTCGCGGTGCTCTTCGGCGTGATTTTCACGTTCACCGACATGACCGTGGTGTACATCCTGACCCGCGGGGGACCTTACGACACGACACAGGTTCTTCCGTCGCAGGCGTTCTTCACCGGGATCCTCGGAGGCGACCTCGCGGAGGGCGCGGCCATTTCTCTCTTCCTCGTTCCGCTGCTCGTGCTCGTTGCGTGGCTGATGCTGCGCTCGGCGCACCGCGCGGAAGTGACGTAGGCAGGAATTCATGGCGATTGGTCTGAAGGCGCGGAAAGGGTTCGGCCGGGTCGTCCACGTCCTAGTGCTGCTGTTCTTCTCGGTCGCGCTCGGATTCCCCTTCTACTGGATGGTGATCACGAGCTTCAAGCAGAACCCGGACCTTTACAACCTGAAGAACAACCCGTTCATTTTCAGCATGAAGCCGACGCTCGATCACATAACGTTCCTGTTCCGGGAGACCCTGTTTCTCCGCTGGTTCGGCAACACGCTTTTCGCGGGGTTCTGCGTCGTCGTCATCACCCTTCTCCTCGCGGTCCCCGCCGCGTATGCGCTGACGAGGCTGACCGGACGCTGGGGCGGAAACGTCGGCATCGCGATCTTCCTGACCTATCTCGTCCCTCCGACGCTGCTCTTCATTCCCCTCTCCAGGATCGTCGCCCTCCTCGGGCTGCAGGACACACTCTGGTCGATCATCGTCGTGTACCCGAGCTTCACCATTCCTTTCTCGATCTGGCTCCTGATGGGGTTCTTCAAGTCGATCCCGCGCGAGCTGGAAGACGCCGCCATGGTGGACGGCCTGACACGCTTCCAGGCGTTCATCAAGCTCGTGATCCCGATCTCCGTGTCCGGAATCCTCACGGTCGTGATCTTCACCTTCACGCTGGTGACGCAGGAGTTCGTCTACGCGCTGACGTTCATCTCCTCGGCGTCGCATCAGACCGTCGGGGTCGGCGTACCGATCTATCTCGTCCGCGGCGACGTGTATTACTGGGGGTCGCTGATGGCGGCGTGCCTCATCTCGGCGCTTCCGATCGGTATTCTGTACAACCTGTTCCTCGACCGCTTCATCGCGGGGTTCACCGTGGGGTCGGTGAAGTAGGAAGTCGAGAGCTCCGCGTCGCGCGTCGAGCGTCCCGACGGAGACCGGGCGAACCGTCGGATCCGCTTCGACGATCCCAACCGCATATCTGACAGCTGACAGCTGAGAGCTACAGCGAAACCGGCTGCTGCCGCGTCAGGCAGTGAATCGTGCCGAGGCCCCAGACGAGGTCCCGGGCGTGGATCCCCACGACCGGCCGGTCGAAGAGCTCCCCCAGAATCCCGAGCGCGATCGGGTCGTTCGGGTCGTTGAACGTCGGCACGAGCACCGCGGCGTTCGCTATGTAGAAGTTCGCGTAGGACGCCGGGAGCCGGCGGCCGTCGAAGAAGACCGGGAAGGGCATCGGAAGATACGCGATCTCCGGACGGGTGCCGTCCTCGAGGCGGGCTCCTTCCAGGCGCTCCCGGTTCTCCTCCAGCGCACGGTGGTTTTCGTCCGCGGGATTCTCCTCCCGGCAGAGGACCACGGTGCGGGGCCCGGTGAAGCGGCAGAGGTCATCGACGTGTCCGTGGGTGTCGTCGCCGGCGATGCCCCGGCCGAGCCAGATGACGGTGCCGGCGCCCAGCGTCTCGCGAACGACCCGCTCATAGCCGGCGCGGTCGAGGCCCGGATTACGCACCTGGACTTCCGGGTCCAGCAGACACTCCTCGGTCGTCATCAAAGTCCCCCGCCCGTTCACGTCGATCGCTCCGCCTTCGAGCACGACGTCGCTTCCCTCCGCGGCCGCGGGCAGAAGAGGCATCTCCAGCGCGCGGGCGACGCGCTCCGGGACGCGGTCGTCGCACTTCCAGTCGGGATACTTTGCCCAACCATTGAAGCGGAAATGTCGGATCGCGATCTCCGAACCGCGCCGCACGAACGCCGGGCCCGAGTCCCGGGTCCATCCCCTGTCCGTCGGCATCCGGAAGAATTCGACCTTCGACAGGTCGAGTCCGGACCGCCGCATGACCCGACGAGCGCGCGCTTCGTGCGCGGAGGACTCGACGAGCACCCGCAGGATTTCCCCGGGGAGGATCCAGCGGGAGATCTCCGCGTACGCCCAGGGAATCGGACCGAAACGGCCCGGCCAGTCCGACGTGTTGTGCGGCCAGCCGATCCACGTCGCCTCGTGCGGCTCCCACTCGGCCGGCATCGCGAAGGCGCCGGCGGCGGAGCGGCGGCGGGAAGCTCTCAGCGGCGGTCGCCCCAGGATTCGCCCGCGAGGAAGCGCGACGTGATTCCGCCGTACGCGTCGATGCGGCGGTCGCGCAGAAACGGCCAGTTGCGGCGCACGTCTTCGATCCGTGCCGGGTTCACCTCCGCCATCAGGATTTCCTCACGATCCGCGGACGCCTGAGCGACGATCACTCCCTGAGGGTCCGCGATGAACGAGTTGCCCCAGAACTCGATTCCGGCGCCACCGCCCTCCGGGATCTCGTGGCCGACCCGGTTGGCGGCACCGACATAGAGGCCGTTAGCGATCGCGTGCCCTCTCTGGACGGTGCGCCAGGCGTCGAGCTGGGCGGCGCCCTGTTCGGCCTTCTCGTGCGGATGCCAGCCGATGGCGGTCGGATAGAAGAGCACGTCCGCTCCCTGGAGCGCCGCCATTCGCGCGCCCTCCGGATACCACTGGTCCCAGCAGATCAGGGTCGAGATGCGGCCGGGGCCGACGTCGAAAGCGGGAAATCCGAGGTCCCCCGGCGTGAAGTAGAACTTCTCGTAGTACGCCGGATCGTCCGGGATGTGCATCTTCCGGTAGACGCCGGCGATCGAGCCGTCGGGCGCGATGATTGCCGCGCTGTTGTGGTACAGCCCCGCGGCCCGGCGCTCGAAAACGGGCGCCACGATGGCGACGTGCCCGCGCCGCGCCGCCTCGGAGAGTCGCGCCGTCGTGGGGCCCGGAAGGGGCTCCGCGAGGTCGAAAGTCGCGGCATCTTCTTTCTGGCAGAAGTACCTGGACCGGAAGAGCTCCGGAAGGCACACGACGGCGGCGCCCTGGCGCGCGGCCTCTTCAACCTTGAGAGCGCCCCGCTCGAGGTTCTCGTCCGGATCGGGCCCGCACGCCATCTGAACGAGCGCGATGCGGTAAGGCTTCTTCGCCGGGACGGCGGTCGTGGTCACGACCGAATACTACCGTCGCATCCGCCACGGCGGGCATGGCGCGCCACCTCCCTCCCCGCGCCCGGGGAGACGAGCGGGGTGAGGGGGCTCGGCCCGCTCAGAATGCGACAGTGAAACGGCGTCAGGGCGACCCCTTCATCACCCGCTCAACCTCCGCGAGCGACGGGTCGATCTCGATCGGGCGGTTCGCGCGTGCGGGAGGCGGATCCGTGTCCTGGTGGTAGCTCAGGATAGCGCCCGGGTCCTTCAGGATGTGCCCCGTGAGAACCGCCAGGACGCTCTCTCCCGGTCTGATCACGCCCTCTCCCACCAGACGGCGCATTCCGGCAATCGAGGCCGCGCTCGCGGGCTCGCAGCCTATTCCGGCGGCATCCACTACGGCCTTCGCCTCCAGGATCTCCGCGTCGGCGACGTCCGTCACAACCCCTCCCGTCGAGCGGATCGCGGCGACGCCGCGGTCGTGCGACGCCGGGTCGCCGATGCGGATCGCGGTCGCGACAGTCTCGGCCTTCACGGGATGCGTCGCCGCGAAGCCGTCCCGGAAGCTCCTCGCGAACGGATTTGCGCCTTCGGCCTGCACCGCCGCAAGGCGCGGGACGCGGGAGATCAGGCCGAGATCCCGTGCTTGCGAGAGCGCCTTTCCGAAGGCGGACGTGTTTCCGAGATTGCCGGCGGGAAGCACGATCCAGTCGGGCGGCTCCCAGGAAAGCTGCTCGAGAGCTTCGAACACGATCGTCTTCTGCCCTTCGAGGCGGAAGGGGTTCACCGAGTTGACGAGATAGACACCCAGAGACTCGCTCGCCTGGACTGCCAGCGCGAGGCACGCGTCGAAATCGCCGCGGACCACCAGCGTCCGCGCGCCGTACGCGAGCGTCTGTGCGAGCTTGCCGGTCGAGACCTGCCCCGCCGGGACGAAGACGAGCGCCGGAATCCCCGCGAGCGCCGCGTAGGCCGCGAGTGAAGCGGACGTGTTCCCCGTGGAGGCGCAGGCGACGGCCTTCGCCCCGATGCGCCGCGCGACGGTCATTCCGACCGTCATGCCGCGGTCCTTGAAGGATCCGGTGGGATTGTGTCCCTCGTGCTTGATGGAGAGCTCGGCGACGCCCGCCCAGCGGGAGATCGCAAGGCTCCGCAGCAGCGGCGTGTTCCCTTCCGGGTGCGATACGACGTCGGCATCCGCTCCGGGCAGCACGAGCTCGCGATAGCGCCAGACCCCCGAAGCATCGAGGCCCCGCCGCGTCGCGGAACGCCCCGCGAAGAGCGCGGCAAGCTCCGCGCCGCGCTCTGCCGGCGTCGCGTGGCGGACCTCGAGAAGCCCGCCGCAGGAGGGACAGCGGGGTTTCGGATACGAGATCTCGATGTCGCGGCCCTCGCGCGGGCAGAACTGCCAGCTCGGACGGTCCGCGCCGACGGTCACGCAACCTCCGGAGACGTGAGCAGTCTCGCGCCCTCGCCGTCGACCGGCGTCACCCGCACCCGCGCGACGATTCCGCGCGCCGTGTACGCATCCCGCATCGCGGCGGAGATCCGCTCCGCGCTCTCCGGCCCGTCCGCGAAGGCGAAGGCGGCCGGGCCGCTCCCCGAGATCGAGCAGCCGAACGCCCCCGCATCGAGGGCGGCCGCCTTCGCCTCGACAAATCCCGGGAGAAGGGCCGCGCGGACGGGCTCCGCGATGCGGTCCTCGACCGAGCGCCGCAGCAGCGCGAAGTCTCCCGACGAGAGCGCGGCGACGAGAGCGCCGACGTTCGCGGCCTGCGAGATCGCGGTCTCCCGGCGGACCATATCGGGAAGCCGCGATCTCGCCTCCCCCGTCGAAAGCCGCTGCTCGGGCTCGGCAAGAACGACCAGCAGGCCGGGCGGCCAGCGGAGCGGCACCACGTCGGGCGGATCGAGCGACCGCACCAGGACGACGCCCCCGAAAAGCGCGGGCGCGACGTTGTCGCCGTGGCGCCCGGAGACGGCTTCTTCCGCTTCGAGACAGGGCTCGAGCAGCTCTGCGCGCGAAAGGGGAGATCCGAGAAACGCGTTGACCGCGAACGCGGCGGCGACGGCAGATGCGGCGCTGCCGCCCTGTCCACCGGATAGAGGCAGCCCCTTCAGGACGTCGAGCGTGATTCCGGTTCCGTTCGCTCCCGCTTTCCGGCGCACGGCCGCCGCCGCGATCCCGGCCGTGTTGCCCTCGGGGTCGAGCGACAGCTCGAGATGTCCGGAGGTCCGGAGGACCAGGTCCCCTCCCGGCGCGGGAAACGCCGTGACCACGTCGCCCGCTCCGGAAAGCGCCAGGCCGAGGATGTCGAGGCCCGGGCCGACGTTTGCCACGGTCCCTGGTGCGAAGGCCCGCGACACGTTCATGCGCCGGCGAGCATAGCGACGTCGTTGAAGATCCCGCCTGCTGTGACCTCCAGGCCGGCGCCGGGCCCCTGGATGATCAGCGGATTGGAGCGGTAACGCGTGGTCGTGAACGCCACCTGGTTATCCGTGCCGGCGAGGCTCGCGAACGGCTCGCCGGGGGCGACCTCGACCAGCCCGACACGGATGCGGCGCCGCGTCACCGACGCGACATATCGCAGCACCCGGCCGCGAGAGCGAGCGGAGGCGACGCGCCGCTCCCATTCCGCGTCACCGGATCCGACCTGAGACAGGAACCGGGCGAGCGGCAGCCCGCGAGCGCGCGCGGGAACCAGGTTCTCGACCGGCACGGAGTCCGGCTCCCCCGCATAGCCGAGAAGGCGCCCCAGGATCAGCGCTTTTCTTCCGACGTCGGCGCCCGACAGGTCCTCCCGCGGGTCCGGCTCGGCATAGCCGCGCTGGATCGCCATCAGGAGCGACTCCGAGAACCGGCGGCCCTTGCCGACCTCCGTCAGCAGAAATCCGAGCGTCCCTGAAAGGCAGCCTTCGATCTTCAGCACGCGGTCGCCCGACTCGACCAACTTGCGCCACGTGTCGAGGACCGGAAGTCCCGCTCCGACGGTCGCTTCGAAGCGCAGTCTCCGCCCGTTCCGCTCGACCGCCGCGTGGACACCCCGCGCGTCCTCGCTGCGGCCCGCGAGCGGCCGCTTGTTCGCGAGCACCAGGTCGAAGCCGGCGCGCGCCGCTTCCTCGAGCAGCCCCGCCGTGTTTTCCGCCGTCACATCCACCAGGATCGGGCGTGAGAGCGCGTGCTCGGCGAGCGCGGCGATCGCGTGGCGAGCGGTGCGCCGCTCCCCCGCCGCCGCCACGGAGCCCGTTCGCGCCTTCGCCGAGACCAGCCGGGCGACCGCGGGCGCCGAGAAGCCGCCGGGCTGGAACCGGAGCCCGCCGCGGTCGATCACCGCGACCAGGCGCAGGCGCTTTCCGCGCGTGGCGAGAAGACGCGCGAGCGTGCGGCCGACCTGACCGAACCCGAGCAGGACGACGTCGGCCCTCGAGTCTTCCGCGGCTGCGCCTCCCCCGATCTTCGAAAGCTGGAACGCCTCGTGAATCCGCCTCTGCGCATCCGCAGCCTGCGCCGACGACACCACGAATGAGATGTTCAGCTCCGACGATCCCTGCGCGATGGCAACGACGTTGATCCCGGCGCGCGCGAGCGGGCTGAAGACACGGGCGGCGATCCCGGGAGTTCCCGCCATGCCGAGCCCCACCACCGAGATCGTGGCGAGATCCGGCGAAACGTCCACGCGGTCGAGCTCGCCGCGCGCCAGCTCGCCGGAAAACGCCGCCTCGAGACTGTGCCGCGCGGCTTTCGCGTGCTCCGCCGGGACCGAGAGACAGATCGAGTGCTCGGAGGACGCCTGGGAGATGAGGGAAACCGAGATGCCTTCGTGCTGGAGAGCGGCGAAGGTCCGGGCCGCGATTCCGGGGACTCCGAGCATGCCGTTGCCGGTGACCGTCACGAGCGCCTGGGCGCTCATGGCCGAGATCGCCTTCACGGGGTAGCCGGGAAGAGTGCGGCGCCGGGAAATCTCGGTCCCGCCCCGTTCGGGTTCGCCGAACGGGCGAACGAAAACCGGGACCCTGCGGCCGGCGAGCGGGATCAGGGCACGGGGCTGCAGGACCTTTGCGCCGTAATAGGCGAGCTCCGCCGCCTCCCGTACGTTCAACTGCGGGATCACACGCGCGTCGGAAACAACCCTCGGATCCGCCGTCAGGAACCCGGGAACGTCCTTCCAGAGCAGGACGGCTCGGGCGCCGAGAGCCCGGCCGATCAGCGTGGCGGTCAGGTCGGACCCGCCGCGCCCGAGCGTCACCGGGCGGCCGTCCGAGCCGGTGCCGACGAAACCCGGAACGACCGGAGTCGTCCCCTTCGCAAGAAGCGGCCGGAGCCCCGCGCGAACCTTGCGGTCGGTCGAGGGGAGATCCGGGAATGCCTGCCCCGGACGCCCGTCGGTTGCGATCATCCCGACGGCGTCTACGTATTCGGCGACGATACCGCGATCGGCGAGACCCGCCGCGAAGATCAGAGCCGCGAGTTGCTCGCCGCGTACGAGGATGTGGTCGACGCCGGACAGCGACAACTCGCGCAGAAATCGCGGCGCACCGACGAGCGCTTCGACCTCCGAGAAGGATCGGTCTATCTCTCCGAGGACCCGGCGTCGCGCCGCCGGATCGCGGACGACGAGCTTCGCGGCCGCCCGGTATCGCTCCCGCAGCGCCCGCGCGCGATCCTTGCCGGAGGAATCTCCGGACGACTCAGCGCGCGCGATCGCGAGGAGGGCGTCCGTGACGCCGGCAAAAGCCGAGACGACGACCACCGCAGGCCGGGACGCGCCCTGCACGAGGGTCAGGGCGTGCGCGAGGGCCTTTCCGTCGGCAAGCGAGGCGCCGCCGAATTTGTGGACGGTCGGAGCGCCGGAGGATTTTGCCAAGATGCCGATTATGGCTGAGGGCACCCGGGTTTACGCGAGTTGCAACCGGCGTCTGTGACGAGTCCTGTCAGGCCTGATTCGCCGCCCCCTCACCCCGGCCCTCTCCCCCGGCGCGCGGGGAGAGGGAGCGGAAGGGAGCAGCGAGCGGAGCCGCCCTTGCGCCTCAGGGAGTGAGCGGAGGCGACGCGTAGGACGCGAGTCCCTTCCCGAACGACCAGTTCTCCTTCGGCACTTCGACGAGCGTCACCAGGATGTCCTCCGGCCGGACGCCCGGATCGGCCGCCAGGTTCTCGGCAATCGCCGCGTAGAGCGCGCGCTTTTTTTCGAGCGTTCGCCCGGCGTTCAGCGTGATCTGAATGACGAGGAACCCCGCGCCTCTCGCGATCCCGAGATAGCCCGGGTCGTAGATCAGCTCGTCTTCCTCGTGTTCCGAAAAGATCTGAAAGCGGTCGTCCGGCGGGACGTCGATCGTCTTGACCATCGCCCGGTGGATACCGTCTCCGACGGCGGCGCGGAAGGCGGAAGGCTGTCCTTCGCGAATCGAAACTCGGACCAGCGGCATCGGCTACCCTCCTGTCGGAGCCGGTCTCCGGCTCGGGGGGCAACTTACACCCGGGACGAGAGCACGCGTGCTCTCGTCCCGGGAAGTTCGCCGATTCAGTCGAGCTGCAGGTCCAGGTTGTCCCGGTCCGCATCCGCTGCCAGGGAAGGCCCGCTGTCGGGGGAGGCGGCGGCGCTCGCGGAAGACGTCTCGGGGGTCGCGGGAGCGTTCGAGGACGTTCCTCCCATCGTGAGCAGCGCCGAGCCAATCAGCGTGATGCCCATCGCGACGCCCATCCACCCTTCGCTCCAGGAACTCCGGCTCTTCACCACGTGCAGCTTCGTGTCCGTCATGACCGCCTCCTTGTATTGGCCCACGCAGGGAGAGAGAGCAAGCGAAGGACCACAGGATTCCGCAGGAAGCCGTTTGAATCATCCGGTCTGTTTCCAGAGACTTCGCTCGTCTGGCTGCCCGAAGGGCCACGCGCCTGTCCGGATTCCGGACGACACCATTCCAGTTTCTGGACGACGCGCGATCAGGTCCTGGACACGGCGAGGCCGTATCGGCGGATCTTCTGGTACAGAGAGCTGCGCGAGATCCCGAGCGCGGTCGCGGCCCGCCCGACGCGCCCGCCTTCGAGCTCGAGCGCCCGCCTGATCAGGTCCTTCTCGGTCTCGACGAGGCTCATGCCGCGCCGGCCCGCCGGGTCCTGAAGCCGAGGCGCTTCTAGGCCGAGCTCGGCCGGTCCGATCTCTGTTCCGTGGCCGAGGAGCAGGGCGCGCTCGAGGACGTTCCGCAGCTCGCGGACGTTGCCGGGCCACTCGTAGGCGCACAGGCTGAAGACCGCAGCGGGCGTGAGCGGCACCGCGTCCCGGCCGAGGTCTCGCGAGATGTCGTCCAGGAGGGAAGCGGCGAGATCCGCGATGTCGTCCGGCCTCTCACGCAGCGGGGGGATCTCGAGGATGACGGTGTTGATCCGGAAATACAGGTCCGGACGGAAGCGCTTCTTTTCCACGAGCGACGCCAGGTCCTCGTGCGACGCGGCGATGAGACGGATGTCCACCTGCCGCTCCCGGACGTCTCCGAGCCGGCGGAACTTTTTCTCTTCGAGCACCTTCAGGAGCTTCGGCTGAACAGAGAGAGGGACGTCGCCGATCTCGTCCAAGAAAAGCGTCCCGCGGTGGGCCACATCGAGGAGCCCCGGCTTGGCGGCCGCGGCCCCGGTAAACGCGCCCTTCTCGTGGCCGAAGAGCTCGCTTTCCAGAAACTCGGGCGACAGGCCCGCGCAGTTCAGGTCCAGGAAGCACTCCTCGGCGCGCGGTCCGTTCCGGTGGATCCACGCGGCGAGCACTCCCTTGCCCGTCCCCGTCTCCCCGTGGATCAGGATCGGCGCGCCGGCATCCGCGACCCGGCGTGCGCGGTCCGCGAGCAGGCGGATGGCCGCGCCGCTTCCCCGAAACGGGTCGATGCGCTCGCGCGCGCTCCGGGCCGCCTCCCGCATGGCGGTGCGCCGGTTGCGCGCGTTCTCGAGCACACGGTCCACCACGAGGAGAAAAGCGGCCAGGTGGACGGGCTTGGTCAGAAACTGCTCGGCGCCCTCCTGCAGCGCGAGAGCCGCGAGCTCCAGGTCCTCGTACCGCGCGAGAACGACGCTCGAAACCGCGGGATCGATCTTTCGAATCTCGCGCAGCAGGTCGACCGCGGAGCCGTCGGGAAGCTGCGCGGAGAGCACGGTCAGGTCCGGGCGCGACGCGCGAAAGGACTCGAGGGCCACCGCGCACGAGGCGGCCTCTGAAGCCTCGTAGCCGTCGATCTGCAGGACTCTCTGGAGGTTTTCCCGGAGCGCGGCGTCGGCGTCCACCAGCAGGACGCGCGCTTTGGGCGACCCGGGAGAGCGCTCCGTCATCGGGCAGGAAATGAAACGCCCCGGAGGGAGGCGTCGAGAATCTCGATCGGGTGCGCGGCACGGATCTCACTCCCCTGCTCCCTCAAGATCTTCTGGATCTGAAGCGTGCACCCGGGGTTCGCGCTCGCGAGAAGGTCGGCTCCCGTGGAAAGCACGTTCGCCGCCTTGCGCCGGCCGATCTCGTCCGCGCTCGCGGGCTCCGTCAGGTTGTAGATCCCGGCGCTTCCGCAGCACTGGTCGCCCTCCGGGATTTCCAGGATCTCGAGACCCGGGATTCCCCGGAGGAGATCCCGCGGCTGATCGCGGACGCGCTGCGCATGCGCGAGATGGCAGGCGTCGTGGTACGCGACGCGCATCGGACGGGGGTGCCGCGGCGCCGCGGGGCCGAGGGCCGCCAGGAACTCCGAGACGTCGCGCACGCGCGAGGAAAACGCCGCCGCGCGCTCCGCCCACGAGCGATCCCCCGCGAAAAGGCGGCCGTAGTCCTTCAGGTGCGAGCCGCAACCCGCCGCGTTCACGATGATCGCGTCGAGGTTCCGGTTCTCGAAGTGCGCGATCAGGCCGCGAGCGAACGCGAGCGCTTCGCCGTCTCGACCGGCGTGCATCGACAGCGCGCCGCAGCAGCCCTGCCACTTCGGGACCGACACGTCGCACCCCTCGGCGGAGAGCGCGCGAACTGTCGCCTGGTTCACCTCGGGAAAGAAGACACGCTGCACGCAGCCGGCGACCAGACCGACGCGGGCGCGCACCGGCGCGGCGGCGGCGGTCTTCTCCGGCAGATCCGAGGAGGCAACGCCCTCCCGGACCGGCGGCATCAGCGCCTCGAGTTGCGCGAGCCGCCGCGGGAGGATCGTGAGCAGGCCCGAAGCGTGGACGAGCCGCTGGAGCCCGACGGCCGAGTAGAGCGCGAGCAGCCTCCGGACCACCTTCAGACGCGCCGGGTACGGGAACAGCAGAAAAAGCGACCCGCGGTAGAGACGATCGCCGATCGGGCGGCGGTATTCCTTCTCGATCGCGGCGCGGGTCTCCTCGATCAGGACGTCGTAGCGCACTCCGGAGGGGCAGGCCGTCAGGCACCCCATGCACCCGAGGCAGCGATCGAAATGCGCCACGACGGTGTCGGTGAACGTGAGCTTCCCTTCCGCGAGCCCGCGCATCAGGTCGATGCGCCCCCGGGGCGAGTCCATCTCCTCGCTCCACGAGTTGTAGGTCGGGCACGCGGGCAGGCAGAACCCGCAGTGGACGCAATCGTCGATCAGAGTGCGGGCGCCGGTTCGGGGGGGCGCGCCCTCTTCCGTCCCGGGCTGGAGACCGTGCGGTCCGCTTTCCACGACCACGCTACAACCCTCCGACGAAGCGGCCGGGAGCAAGGCGCCGGTCCGGGTCGAGGCGCGCCTTCATGGACTGCTGGAGCGGCCAGGACGCGGACCGCTCTCCCCAGACGTCGACGCGGGACCGGATCGAGGCGGGGGCTGCCTGCAGCGTGAGCGATCCGCCGAGTCCCGTGAGGACGGACCTCGCGGAGAGAAGCGCCGAGGCGGCGAGCTCGCTGCTCTCGGGGCCGGCGTCTCCGCCGAGGAAGCCGATTCCGAGAGTCGGATACCAGACGGCGCCGCCGCTCTCGAGGGCGTCCAAGACCTTCGGCACGACCTCCGCCGAGACGGCCTCGACTTCGGAGCGGGGCGCCGTCATCTTCGCGCGAACGGATTGGAGGCCGCGCACCGAGTCGTGCCGCGACTCGAACGCCGCGCGGGCGGCGGCGTCGACGATCTCGGCGCGCGCGCCCGATTTCATGAGTGCGAGGAAACGCTCGCGCTGCTGATCGACTCCCGCGGCGAACCCTTCGAACCGGACTCCGAGGTCGAAGACTCCGGGCCCCGACAGGATCGCGACGGCGGACGCGGGCTCCAGCTGCGCGCGGCGCATCTCGCGGACGACGTTCCTGAGGAGCGCGGCGGAGCAGCCCGGGACCTCGACCATCGCCGAGCTCTCCGGAAGCGGATGGAGCCGAAAAGTCACCGTCGTGATGAGTCCCAGCGTGCCAAGTGAGCCGACCATGAGTTTCGGGATGTCGAAGCCAGCGACGTTCTTCACGACCTTCCCGCCGCCCCGCGAAAGGGTACCGTCGGAGCGCACGATCGAGACGCCGATGATGAGGTCGCGGATCGAGCCGTACCGCGCGCGCAGGGGTCCGAACGCGTTTCCCGCGACGAGGCCTCCGAGCGTTGCGCGCTCGGGCCACGGCGGGTCGAGGGCGAGCCTCTGTCCGTGCGCGCCGGCCACCCTCTGCAGGACCCCCAGCGGGACCCCCGCCTCAGCGACGACGATCTGATCCGACGGCGCGTGCTCGAGAATCCGCCCGAGCCCCCCGGTGCGGAGAACCGCGTCGATACCCTCGGCCGGGTGCCCGGAGTCGAGGTCCGTGCCGCCCCCGACGAAGAGGAGCCTCGCCGCGTCGCGCGCGCACTGCGCCATGACCTCCGCCGCCTCTTCGACGCTGTCTGGGGAAAAGACGAGCTTCGGCCGAGCGCCGAGCACCGCGTCACTTTCGCGCCCTTCTCGAACAGTCAGATTCAGAGGAAGCTCCTCGGCTCCGAGACGCTCGCCGCGGAACGCTGAACGCTCAACCCTATTCTCATCCCCGTCCCGCCTCTCCCGAAAGCTCCGTCGGATGCGGCCGGTACGGGCCCGGCCGGTCGCCGCACAGCCGGGGCGTCGGGAACACCTTACCGGGATTGAATCGGTTCGCCGGGTCGAACGCGCAGCGCACGCGGCCCATCGTGTCGAGATCTCCCTCCGCGAACATCTCCGCCATGTATGGCGCCTTGTCCGCGCCAACGCCGTGCTCCCCCGTGATCGATCCGCCCGATCGGATGCAGATCCGGAGGACTTCCCCGCCGAGCTCCTCGGCGCGCTTCTCCTCTCCCGGAACGCGCGCGTCGTAGAGCACGAGGGGATGCAGGTTGCCGTCGCCCGCGTGAAACACGTTCGCCACCCGCAGCCCCGCCGCGACCGCGAGCGCCTTGATCTCGCGGAGTACGGGCGCGATCGACGAGCGCGGGATCACCCCGTCCTGCACGATGTAGTTCGGGCTGATGCGTCCCACGGCGGCAAACGCGCTCTTGCGCCCCTTCCACATCAGCTGCCGCTCGTTCTCGTCCCGCGGGCGGCGGATCTCGATCGCGCCGGCAGCGGCGGCGAGGCGCGTCGCCGACTCCGAGGTGTGCTCGACTTCCGCCAGCGGCCCGTCCACGTCCATCAGCAGGGCGGCGCCGACGTCGGGCCAGTCCACGCCGGTCGCAGCCTTCGCGGCCACGATCGCCAGCCGGTCCATCATCTCGATCGCCGCCGGCACGATCCCGGACGCGATGATCGCCGACACGGCGTGACCGGCTTCGTCGGTCGAAGGAAACGTCGCGAAGAACGTACGCGTCGCTTCGGGCTTCCGGAGGATCCGCAGCACGACCTCGGTGACGATGCCGAGCATGCCTTCACTCCCGACAAGGACGCCGAGCAGGTCATATCCCGGAGCGTCACCGACCGGCCCCCCAAGATCGAGGACCGAGCCATCGCCGAGGACGATCCGGGCCCCGAGGACGTGATTCACGGTGAAACCGTATTTCAGACAGTGCGCTCCGCCGGAGTTCTCCGCGACGTTGCCGCCGATCGTGCAGACGCTCTGCGAGGAAGGATCCGGCGCGTAGTAGTAGCCCTCGGGAGAGATCCGCTTGCTGACGTCCAGGTTGATCACGCCCGGCTCGACCCGCATCCACTCGTTCTCGTAATCGACCTCGAGGATCTTCTTCATGCGGGCGAGGCCGATGACGACGCAGCCGGCCACCGGGAGAGCGCCGCCGGACAACCCCGTCCCGGCTCCGCGAGCCACAATCGGAAGCCCGTCGTGCGCCGCGAGGCGCACGACGGCGGCGACTTCCGCGGTCGACGCGGGCAGAACCACCAGCCCGGGCGTGACGCGGAAGCTCGCAAGGCCGTCGCTCTCGTAGGTTCGCAGCTGCTCGGGCTCGCTGACGCAGTGGCTCCTTCCGACGATCGCGGCCATGCCCGCCAGGACGCTCTCGGGGACCGCGGACGAGGAGGCGCTCATGCCCGAAGTCCTCCCATGCGCGCTATTCGAGGAGGCGATACGCCGGAAACGTCAGGAACTCGGTGAAGCGCGGACTCTCGACCAGCTCGTCCAGGATCTTCGCGGCCTCTCCGAGCTGCCCGGCTCCGCCACCGCCTCCTCCGAGCGCAGCCAGCTCTTCGGACCGCACTTTCCGGTAGAGCTCGAGCGTCACGCGGGTGCCGTCCGAGAGTGAGGCGCCGTTATGGATCCATTGCCAGAGCTGGGAGCGGGAGATTTCCGCGGTGGCGACGTCCTCCATGAGGTTGAAGATCGCCGCGGCGCCGTTGCCCTGCAGCCAGGAGCTCAAGTACTGGAGCGCAACGTTCACGTTGTTTCGAAACCCGGCCTCCGTCACCGAGGCGCCGGGGACGCGCGTGTCCGTGAGCATTGCCGCAGTCGTTTTCACGTCGTCGCGAAGCCGTTCCTTCTGATTCGGCCGGCCGGCGAGCGCCTTCTCGAAGACCTCTCGTGCGATTGCGACGAGACCGGGATGCGCGACCCAGGTTCCGTCGAAACCGTCGGAGGCCTCGCGCTGCTTGTCCTGGCGCACTTTCGCCAGCGCGGCCTCGTTGACCTCGGGGTCTTTGCGGCTCGGGATGAAAGGCGCCATGCCCCCCATCGCGTGCGCGCGGCGGCGGTGGCACGTGGCAACCAGCAGCTCTGTGTACGCCCGCATGAAAGGGACCGTCATCGTCAGCTGAGCGCGCTCGGGCAGCACGAGGTCTTTGCGCTCACGCAGGGTCTTGATTGTCGAGAAGAGGTAGTCCCACCGCCCGGCATTCAGCCCGCTCGCATGCTCCTTCAACTCCCATAGGATCTCGTCCATCGCGAACGCGGCGGGAAAAGTCTCGACGAGCACGGTCGCGCGGAACGTGCCCCGCGGGATCTCGAGCTTCTCCTGCGCGAACAGAAAGACGTCGTTCCACAGGCGCGCCTCGAGCGGGCTCTCCATCTTCGGCAGGTAGAAGTACGGCGCCGTGCCCCGGGCCACGCGCTCGCGCGCGTTGTGGAAGACATACAGGCCGAAGTCGAACAGGCTCGCGGAGATCGGATTCCCGTCGACCTCGACGTGTTTCTCGGGGAGGTGCCAGCCGCGGGGTCGGACCATGAGAGTCGCGACCTCGGGATTCAGGCGATAGCTCTTCCCCTCCGGGCTGTCCCACGAGATCTCCCCCCGGACCGCGTCGATCAGGTTCAATTGACCGGTGACGACGTTCTCCCAGGTGGGCGAAAGCGAGTCTTCGAAGTCCGCCATGAAAACGTCGGCGCCCGAGTTCAGGGCGTTGATCATCATCTTGCGCTCGACCGGTCCCGTGATCTCGACCCAGCGGCGCTCGAGGTCCGGAGGCGCGGGGGCGACCGTCCAGTCATCCCGCCGGACCGATTCGGTTTCGGAAGGGAAGTCCGGCAGCTCCCCGGCGTCGAAACGCGCCTGCCGCTGTGCCCGCCTCGCCAGAAGGTCCTGGCGTGTCGGCTCGAACCGCCGCGCCAGAGACTCGACGAAGGCCAGAGCGCCGTCGGACAGGACCGTCTCCGCGGATCCAAGCGATCTCCCGAGGACCTGAACTCCGCTCGCCATGCTCTCCTCCCGGACAAAACCCTTCCGAGACTACCTCAGCCATTGGACAGCGCCCGGCCGCCTGCCCGCTTCTTTTTTGCCTTCGGGATGTCCGGCGTGTGGCATACGATTCGGAGCAATCGAAGAGGTCCCTGTATCAAGCGGGGGTCATCCATCTGATGGCTCCAGAGAGGGAGACGCCATGAAGGATCGTCCGAAAAAAGAGAGCCGTTTCGGGATCGGCCGGCGGGAATTCCTGAAGGCGACGCTGGCGGCCGGCGCGGCCCTCGCGGCGCCGACGGTGTTCGTCCGCAACGTCTTTGCGCAGGACCGGGTGCTCAAGGTCGTGCACTGGAAACACTTCGTCCCCGACTACGACAAGTATTTCGACGTGTTCGCCAAGGAGTTCGGAGAGAAGAACAAGTGTCGGGTCGAGGTCGACTACGTCGCCACCGCCGACCTGCCGACGGCCATCGCCGCCGACATCTCGCGGCGCGGCGGCCACGATGTGTTCCATCTGAACGGCACCGGCGCGTGGCTCTACGACCAGATTTTGGTCGACGTGTCCGAGGTCGCGAACCGGCTCGGCAAGGAGTTCGGTGGCTGGCTCCCGGAGGCGAAGGACATCGGCATGGTGCGCGGGAAGTGGCTGGCGGTGCCCTCCTGGTACATCGCCTATCCGTTCATCATCAATCGGGGCTACTTCAACCAGGTCGGGGCTGACTACACGGACAAGACCACCTGGCAGGATCTTCTCGTCTCGGGCGCGAAGCTGAAGAAGGCCGGTTATCCCTTCGGCATCCCCTACTCGCAGACACCGGACGCCAACGACAACCTCCTTCCTCTGATGCTTTCGTTCAAGGCGTACCTCTATGACAAGGACGGAAAGGTCAACTTCCGCAAGAAGGAGATCGTCGACGTCCTGAAGTTCGGCGAACAGTTCTTCAAGGAGACGATGACGGACGAGGTTCTCTCGTGGGACGACACCTCCAACAACCGTTTCATCGCGTCGGGTAAGGGCTCGCTGGTCTGCAATCCCATCAGCGCGTATCGCACGGCCGCGAAGGACAACCCGGACGTCTACAAGAATCTCGAAGTCGTCAAGACGCCCCTCGGTCCCGCCGGTCGGGTCAACGGCGCCCGCACGATGTCGTACGGCATCTACAACTTCTCCAAGGCCCAGGACCTCGGCAAGGAATTTCTCTATGCGATGAATACCGCGGGCCTCAAGGGCATGGAAGCGTCCACCGGCTACAACCATCCGATGCTGAAGGCGTTCTGGAATAAGCCGATGCCGGTTCTCGGGCACGAGCCGAAGCTCGAGCTTCTGCAGGAGTTCCAGAACGACGTGAAGTTCATCGGCTATCCCGGCCCGATGACGAAGACGGCGACGACCATGTACGCCAAGTTCATCGTGCCGACGATGTTCGCGGAAGTCGCCAAGGGCAAGTCGCCCCGCGCGGCGATGGAAGACGCGGAGCAGAAGCTGCGGGCGGTTAGCGTCTGAAGGTGCGCGCCGGGCGCCGGGCGGGGGCGGAATTTCGCCTCTTCCCGGCGTCTGCTCTCCCCTCCTCGTAAACCTGCCCCATGGCCGAAGTCGTCCTCGAGCGGGTGGAAAAGCGGTTCGGCGACGTCCGGGCGGTCGCCGGAATCGACCTGACCATACGCGACAAGGAATTCGTGATCCTGGTCGGCCCGTCCGGGTGCGGAAAAACGACCACCCTTCGGATGATCGCGGGCCTCGAGGAAGTCTCGGGCGGCGACATCCGGATCAGCGGCCACTCGGTCACGCATCTCCCTCCACGCGACCGCGACATCGCGATGGTCTTCCAGAGCTACGCGCTGTATCCGCACATGACGGTCGCGCGGAACATGTCTTTTTCTCTCCGTCTGCGCGGCATGCCGCGCGACCAGATCAATCAGAGGGTCCGCGAGGTCGCTGAAATCCTGGGGCTCGCGGACCATCTCGACCGCAAGCCGCGGCAGCTCTCGGGCGGCCAGAGGCAGCGGGTCGCCGTGGGAGCGGCCCTCTGCCGGCAGGCGGGCGTGCTCCTCTTCGACGAGCCCCTCTCGAACCTGGACGCGAAGCTCCGCGTCCACATGCGCACGGAATTGAAGAGGCTGCACCAGAGCGTGCAGTCCACGATGGTGTACGTGACCCATGACCAGGTCGAAGCGATGACGATGGGAGATCGGATCGTCATCATGAACGCCGGCGTGATCTGCCAGGTGGGCACGCCGCTCGAGGTCTACGACCGGCCCGCGAGCCGTTTCGTCGCCGGATTCATCGGCAGCCCACCGATGAATTTTTTCGAAGGCGAGCTCGTGTCGGATGGCTCGGCCGTCGCTCTCGCCCTGCCCGGCGATCTCAAGCTCGAGCTCCCCCGGCCGGAGCTCGCGTCCCGCGTGGGAAAGAAAATCTCGTTCGGCATACGGCCCGAGCACATTTCCGTGGCACAGAGCGGCCGCGCCCTCTCCGATCTCGCGTGGGCCGCCGTTGCGAGCCCGGCAAAAGTCCCCGCGGTCATCGAGGTCGTCGAGCCGCTCGGGCATCGCGTCGTGGTCACGGCGCGCGGCGAGGCGGGCACCTTCCAGATGGAGACCGAGATCCACGCCGGTGTGCGACAGGGCGACCGGGTGGATCTGTGGTTCGACATGAACCGCGCGTACCTCTTCGACGGCGAGACGGAGGCGACTCTCTGAGCGCGGCGCCGCCTCGCAAACCGCCCGCGGCAGCCCCAGCCCCGCCGCGAAAGCCGCGCGCGCGGCTCTTCGACCGCGAGGCGCCGCTCGGGTATGCGCTCGTGCTGCCCGCCGCCCTGTACCTCACCCTCTTCATCGCTTACCCGTTCGGCATGTCGATCTACCTCTCGCTCTCCGACGCCCAGGCCGGCAACCAGAAGTGGAGCTACATCGGAACCGCGAATTACTCGAAGATCCAGAGCTACGACCTCCTCGCGAACGACTTCGTGATCGGCCGGTTTTCCTCCGAAGCCGCTGCCCGCGCCTTTCTCGCCGGCCGCGCCGGCTTCAAGGTGGAGACCTCCGCGGCTCCGGGCGGAGGCTCCCGCGCGGCCATTGTCGCCGCCGGAAAATCCATCCCGCTCCTCGACATGGCCAAGGAGGACGACGCCACCTTCGCCGCGTCGACGATCCTCCAGGACACGGACTGGACCGTGCGCCCCTCCGGCGGTTACGCGGAGGTCGTCGCCCACGCGAAGGAATCCTCGATCACGCTGGGGACGTTCGACACCCGCGCCGCCGTGGACCTCGCCGCGAAAAAGCTGCTCGTGCCCGCCACGACGCGCGTCGACATCCACGGCACCGGCGTCCTCCAAGACCCGAATTTCCTTCTCGCCCTGAAGAACACGTTCAAGTACACGTTCGGGACCGAGATCCTGAAGCTCCTGATCGGCGTGCCCTGCGCCCTGCTCTTGAACCGCAAGTTCGGAGGGCGGCGCCTGCTGCGCGGGCTCGTCGTGATCCCGTGGGTCATCCCGATCGCGATCAGCGCCCAGGCGTGGCTGTGGATTCTCGACTCGACCTACAGCGTCATCAACTGGTGCCTGGTGCACTGGGGATTTCTCTCTCCCCAGCACATCATCAACTTCCGCGGCGACAAGGACCTGGCGATGCTGTCCGTCATCGCCGTGAACGTCTGGCGGGGATTCCCGTTCACGACGATCATCATCCTGGCGGGGCTGACGGCGATTCCGGACGAGATCCTGGAGCGCGCGAAGCTCGAAGGGGCGAACGGCTTTCAGCGCTTCGTGCACATCATCTCGCCGATGGTGCGGCCGATTCTCATGGTGTCCCTGCTCTTCTCGGTGATCTTCTCGTTCACCGACTTCAACACGATCTGGATCATCACCAAGGGCGGCCCGTTCGATCAGACGCAGGTGCTCGCGACGTACGCGTACCAGCTCGGCGTGAACGCGGGCTACCTCGGAAAGGGAGCCGCGACGTCACTGTTCATGTTCCCGATCATGGCCATCATGGTGTTCTTCATGCTCCAGTTCCTTCGGCGGGAAGCGTGAGCTCGCGCGGGTATCTCCTCTGGCGCCGGATCCGGCCATCTCTCATCTCGTACGCGGGCCTCGCGCCGTTTCTCGCATTCGCCCTGTTCCCCTTCTACTGGATGCTGATCACTTCTCTCAAGGCCGACCCGAACCTGTACGACTTGAAGCGCAACCCTTTCTGGTTCTCGAGCGTCGACGGCAACACGCACCGGCCGTACCACAAGGACATCATCGTGCCGGCGTCGTTTCCGGAGGGCGTCATCCAGTGGAAGGTGACATCAGGCGCGGCGACCACCCGCAGCGACAGCGTGCAGAACCCCGAGCCCATCGCCTTCATCGGCTCCCGGAAAGTCGAGAGCCCGGTGGACGGAAAGCTCGCGGCCATCCGCGTGCCGTCGGGTTCGATCGCGCATCCGAACGAGGTGATCGGGTTCATCGAAGTGGCCAGCCCCACCCTCACGCACTACCGGTATCTCGTCTCGACGCCGTTCTACCGGTGGCTGCGTGTGAGCCTGATCACCGGGCTCGTCGTGATGCTGATCACGCTGCTTCTCGCGGTGCCCGCCGCGTACGCCCTCGCGCGACTGAACTTCCGCGGCAACCGGATGCTCGGGATCGTTATCTTCCTGACGTACCTAATCCCGCCGACCATCCTCTTCATCCCGTTCTCGCAGTTCGTCGGGGCGCTGAAGATCGACAACACGATCTGGTCGCTGATCCTGACCTACCCCACGTTCACGGTCCCGTTCTGCACGTGGCTCCTCATGGGCTTCTTCCGGAGCGTCCCGAAGGAAATCGAGGAGCGGGCGCTTTTAGACGGCGCGACGCGCATGCAGATGCTGCGGCTGGTCGTCATTCCCGTCGTACTCCCCGGCATCATCACAGCGGCGATCTTCGCCTTCACGCTCTCGTTCCAGGAGTACGTTTACGGGCTGACGTTCATCAGTTCGACCGTCAACCGGACGCTCCCGGTCGGGATTACTGTGGACATGGTGCGCGGCGACGTCTATTTCTGGGGACCCTTGATGGCCGCCGCGGTGCTGGGCTCGATCCCGGTGGTCATCGTCTACGCGCTCTCGCTCGACTACTTCATCTCCGGGATGACGACGGGGGCCGTGAAATGACGCTCAGGTAGCCTCTCCGGACTCTCATACACCGCGGTGGCCTCCGGATAGGATTCCCGCGTGGAGCATCATCTCGACCCGGGATTTCTGCTCGCCTTTGCGGCGGCACTCGTCGGCGCCAAGCTCTTCGGAGAGATCGTCCAGCGGTTCGGTCAGCCCGCCGTTCTGGGAGAGCTCCTCGCGGGAGTGGCTCTCGGGCCCTCTGTTTTGGGTCTCGTGCCGCTTTCGGAGGGGATCTTTCTGCTCGCCGAAATCGGCGTGATGCTGCTGCTCTTCGAAGTGGGGCTCGAGACTGATCTCGGGGAGCTCGCCCGAGTGGGAGGCCCGGCCGTGCTCGTCGCGCTGCTCGGGATGGTGCTCCCTTTCGGAGGAGGCTTTCTGGTCATGAGGTTGCTCGGCTACCCGACGCTCGCGGCGGTTTTCGTCGGCGCCGCCCTGATGGCCACGTCGATTGGAATCACCGCAAGGATTCTCGGGGAGCTGAAGGTCCTGGCGACCCGGGAAGGCCAGATCATCCTGGGAGCGGCGGTGGCTGACGACGTCCTCGGGCTCGTGGTTCTCGCGGTTGTGAGTCAGATGGCGGACCGGGGAGCTGTCGAGTTTGGGGCGGTCGCCAGGTCGACCGGGCTTGCGATCGGTTTTCTGGCGGCGGCGCTCCTGCTGGGAATTCCGGTCGGAAAGCGGCTCGTCAAGGTCGTCGATCGCGCCGCCGTGCGTGGCATTCTCGTGGGAACCTCGGTTGCTCTGGCTCTGCTGCTGGCCTTCGCGGCCGCGAAGGCGGGCTCGGCGCCGATCGTCGGGGCGTTTGCCGCCGGACTCGTGCTCGCCCGGACCAACCGCCGTCACGAAATCGACACCGCATTGAAGCCGATCGTGGACATCTTCGCCCCGCTCTTCTTCGTTTTCGTCGGAGCGCAGGTGAACGTGGCCTTGTTGAACCCCGCGGTCGCTGAAAACCGGGCCGCGCTCCTGCTCGCGCTCTTGCTCACGGTCGTCGGGTTTCTCGGCAAGATGGCCGCAGGCTGGGGCGCCTGGGGAGGAGTCCGACGCGCCTTCATCGGAGCGGGGATGGTTCCGCGCGGTGAGGTCGGCCTCATTTTCGCGTCCATCGGACGCGCCACGGGAAGCCTTACCGAGCGCGTCTTCGTTGCGCTCGTTCTGACCGTCTTCGCGACGACATTCCTCGCGCCGCCGCTCTTGAAGGCCCTGCGGCCGCGTCCGATGAAACCATCCTCGCCGGCGGCCGTTTAGATGACGGCGCCCGGCGTCGCCGCCTTTCGGTCGGAAAACTCCACCGGAAGTGCCTCGAGCCCCCGCAGGACCAATCCCCGCCGCCAGCGCAGCGCCTCCGGGGCGACGGCCAGTCGCAGGCTCGAAATGCGCCGGAACAGGGTTTCAAACGCGATCTGCCCCTCCAGGCGCGCGAGCGGCGCGCCCAGGCAATAGTGAACGCCCAGGCCGAATGCGAGGTGCCGGTTCGGCTCGCGCGCGATATCGACCGCGTCGGGGTCCGCGAATTGCCGCTCGTCCCGGTTCGCGGAGGCGAGCACCGCGTAGACGAGTGATCCTCCCGGAATCGTCACGCCGGCGATCGTCACGTCTTCGCGCGCGAACCGTTCGGTCGCGGTCTCCAACGGGCCGCTGTGTCGTAGCAGCTCTTCCACCGCGGACCGAATCAGTCCGGGATCTTCTCGCAGCCTCTCCATCTGATCGGGATGCTCGAGGAGCGCCAGCGTGCCGTTCGCGATCAGGTTGACGGTCGTCTCGTGCCCGGCAATGAGGAGAAGGAAAACCATCGCCAGAAGCTCATCCTCACTGAGCTGTTCACCCGCTTCTTCGACCTGAACTAGAGCGCTCACGAGATCGGCGCGAGGTCTCGCCCGGCGAGCCTTCACCAGATTGCGTATATAGCGCAGGAACAGCACGGCGCTTGGGAGGGCCCGGATCATCCGCCAGCCGGACGGGTTGGACTGAACGATGGCGGCAGACCAGCGATGGAATTTGTGGCGGTCCTCGACCGGAACGCCGAGCATCTCCGCAATGATGGTCGTCGGGATCGGTAAGGCGTAATCGCGCACCAGGTCCATTTCTCCCCGCGCGACGCACCGGTCGAGAAGGTCCTCCGTGAGCTTCTGGATGCGCTCGCGCACCTGCTCGATCACGCGGGGCGTGAACGCCTTCTGGACCAGCGAGCGCAGCCGGGTGTGATCCGGCGGATCCACGTCCAGCATGTTGCGAGCCAACGGTCGGAACATGCCGGGGACCCACGGCTGTTTCGCCAGGACTTTTGACCTGTCCTTCGCAAAACGATCGTCCTTCAAGACCGCGGCGACGTCGTCATACCGCGTCACGAGCCAGACAATCTGTTTGTCCGGTAAACGCACCGGGCAAACCGGCTCCTCGGCGCGCAGCCGCGCGTAAAACGGATACGGGTTGGCCTTGAAGGCAGGGCGCGCGATGTCCAGGCTGCGCATCAGGATTATCAGGCGGCAGTGCCCGGATGGCGATTTCGCGACTCGGGGCCGCGAGAGGACAGAACCCAGGCATGAGGTCGGCTGAATGACAGTTCACACCTCCAGATCGGACGGCTCTCGGGACAGATCCCGGTCAGACCTCGGGCGTCCCCGGGCCCTCGCTCCTGGGTGGCCGCGGACGGCGCAAGACCCGCTCGGTCAGGCTGCCCTGTCGAACCCGCACACCCGAACGGGTCAGCTCGCTGAAGGCGACGTCCATGGGGACATCCAGTCCGGTCGATTTCGACAAACCGATTTTCTGGCTCGCGTAAACGCTGCGGTGACCGACGATGAGAAAGGCAGTTCCGGCCGCGAGGGCGGCGTAAACGCCAAGCCCGACCGGCAGCAACTCCATCCCCATCACCGCCGCCGCGATTGGTGTATTCGCACCAGCGGCCACGAGGGCAACGAACCCAAAGGCGGCGAAGGCGCCGACCGGAAGATGGAAAACGCGCGCCAGCGCGGCTCCGCCGGTAGCGCCGACGAAAAAGAGGACTGTGATGATGCCGCCGCTTCCCCCCGTCTCGAGCGTGACGGCGGAAGCGATGATCTTACAGAGAAAGGCGAGCAGTGCGATCTGCGCCGCGCCCGACAGGGCGGCCTCGATCGTTTCGGTTCCGAGCCCCGCATATTGTGCGCCCGCCAGTTGATAGAAGAGCGCCAGGAAGAGCCCTCCGGCCGCTGCGACGCGATAGGGGTAATGCTCGAATCGCCTGAGCCCCTTCTCGAGCGCCCGCATGGTCTCGATCAAGATCAGGGCCGCGAGCCCGAAAGCGGCGCCAAAGACGATCGCAAGAAAAACGACCTCGGTCTGCCGGAAGGATGCGAGCGACTCGTGTAAGACAGGGACCGGAGCTTGAACGCCGCAGACCAGATGAGCAACGATGGCGGACACCAGGCAGGGAAAAAGAACCGAATACTCGATTCGCCCGAGGTAGAGAACCTCGATGCCGAAGAGCGCGCCCGAGACCGGCGTGCCGAAGACCGCCGCGAATCCGCCGCCGATGCCGCAGATCACGAGACGGCGACGGTCTTCGTCGTTCAGCCGCAAGACGTCGGCGAAGAGGCTCGCGATCGACGCCCCGATCTGGGCGCACGGCCCTTCTTTGCCAACCGAACCGCCGAAGGCGAGCGTCAGCACCGTCGCCAGGAGTTTTACCGGAGCGACCCTCCAATCGATCTTCCCCGAACTCTGATGGACGGCGGCTATGACCGCTTCCGTGCCGTGCCCCTTCGCCGTCGGAGCAAAGGTTCGGATCAGCCAAACGCAGCCTGGCAAGGCGAGTGGGAGCAAGAAGTAATACGGGAGCGGACCCATGCGGATCTTCGCTACGAGGCCGCTCGACGCCGCCAGCGCCCAGAGAAAGGCCTTCGTTCCCAAACCCACGGAAAGCCCCGCGACCGCTCCGAGAAGCGCCCACTTCAGCGTGCTGATGAGAAGCGCGGTGTGTTCGGTATACCAGCGGCTCTCGTCGGCGAGGTGCGGAGGCTCCGGCTCGCTCATGCGGTCAAGAGAACTGTCTCACGCACGCTGACCATGCTCTCACACAGGAACTGGCGCGAGGGGTCGTCCACGCCTCGGAGCAATCACCCGAACCGAGGAGTTCCCCGATCCAATACTCTCTTCTTCTGTTCCTCCGCGTCTGTCCCGGGCGCGCCCCAGCGATCGTGGAACTCGGCGAAAGACTCCGGATCCAGCATCGGAGCGCAGTCGGGCTCGTCGACGAATGCGAGAGAGCCGGTCCTGCCCGCCGGCGGCGTGATTTGCGCAACGGCGGCCGCGCCCTGGTCGAGACGACGCGTCGGAGAGCAAACCAGCTTGCCGATTCGCGCCCATGCATTTCAGAACGATCGAGAGGCGGATACCTTTTCGCAGGACTCCTGTCTTTACTTGGTGAAGGATCTAAGCGAAGGGTCCGCCGTGTCGCACGTCCCCTCCTCAACCTCTCTCGACCGTCCCGAGCCAGCCTCCCGAGAACCCGGCGCGGCGAAGTCCCCGCACGATTTCCGGACATCCGCGCATCAGTTTCCAGATGAGGCCGGAGCGGAAGTTTTCGATCATCAGCACGACGGGGCCCTGGTCGAGGCCGTAGTAGCCCCCGGCGACCCAGACCGCGTCCTTCGAAGCGCGCTCCCCTGCACCCCCCGAGAAGGTCGGGTTCAGGCTGCACAGGAATCCGTACTCGCTGCGCGTGTCGGGGTACTCGTTCGTGAAGGCCTCGATCGTCGGGAGCACGATCTCCGGCGCGAACGGGAGCGAGGCGACCGCCGCCCAAGGCGACAGGGTCCCGTCGTCCGGGCCGGACGGCACCCCGCGGCCGAGATAATCGTGGAAGCGGCGGCGGATGCCCCCGATCCGCCGGACCGTGTCCCCGGGGCCCGCGCTGGCGGAGATTCCCCACGTGAACTCTCCGTAGCCCCGAAACTTCCGGGGATTGCGGATCGCGTATTCCTGCTGGACGAGAGTCGCCCGGCGGCTGTTCTCGAAGTAGTCGATGCCCTTCTTCGCCATGAAGGCGTCCTGGATTCCCCGGAAATCGATCCAGACGTGCGACAGCTGGTGGATGAAGAGAGGACCCGCATAGAGAAAGTCGAAGCCGTAGAGCCTTCTCCAGCGGTACGTCTCGGACCAGGCGGTGAAGCTTCGCCGCGGCAGCGGGTGAGTCGGAGATCCGAGGCCGAGCACATAGAGAAGAAGCGCTTCGTTGTAGCCCTGCCACCGGTAGGGAAGAAAGCCCTCTTCCGGGGTCCAGCCGTGAGAGACGGTGTCCCCTCCGTTCAACGCCCACAGCCAGTCGGCGCGTCGATAGAGGCGGGAGGCGAGCCGGCGGATCTCGCGCTCCGGAGCCGATTTTCCGTCGAAGTACGCCGCGGCGCAGAGCATCCCGGCGAAGAGGATCGCGGAGTCGATCGTGGACAGCTCGCACCCGTTCGACCGCGCTCCCCGCTTCATGTCCAGAAAGTGGTAATAGAAACCGCGGTATCCGGTCGCGTCGGCCTCCGGGCCCTGAGGACTCGACGCGAAGAACGAGAGCGTCGTCCGAGTGCGCTCGGCGGCCTCGTCCCGGGTCATGTACCCCCGTTCGACGCCGGCCGGATAGCACGAGAGCGCGAGCCCGACGGCCGCGATGCTCGACGCAGAGCCGTAGCGCGTGTTGTCCTTCACGAGGCCGTTCGATGGATTGACCTCGTGGACGAAGTACCCGAACGTGTCCCTTTCGAGCTGCGAAAGGTCTGCCGATCTCTTCCCGGACATCCGCTTCCGGGGAGACCTCCTCGCCGGGGGCTTCACTCGAGAGCCGTCACCGCGCTCTGCACCGCCTCCGCCAGCGTCGGGTGGATGTGGATCGCGTCCGCGATGGCTGTGTAGGGAGCCTTCGCGTTCATGACGTCGATGCAGAGGTGGATGAGCTCCGCCCCCTCGGCGGCGAGCACGGCCGCGCCGAGGATCCGTCTCGACCGGGCATCCACGATGACCTTGACGAAGCCGTCCGGCTCTCCGATCTCTTTCGCCTTTCCGTTCCTGTTCATCTCGTAGCGTCCGATCCGGATGCGGCGTCCCGTCCGGCGCGCCTCCTCTTCCGTCAGTCCCACGCGGCCGAGCTGCGGGTCCGTGTAGACGGCGTAAGGGACGATTCGGCCCCGGGTGGTCCGCGAGCGGTCCCCGCCGATCTGGGACGAGAGGATGCGAAAGTCGTCCCACGCCGTGTGGGTGAACATCGGGCCGCCCCGGATGTCGCCGGCCGCCCAGATCCCCCGGACGTTCGTCGCGAGACGCTCGTCGGTCCCGACGATCCCGTCCCGGCTCACCTTGACCCCCACTGTTTCCAGGCCGAGGTCGTCTGTGTTGGGCTTTCTGCCGGTCGCGATGAAAAGGTGAGACGCCGAGAGAATAGAAGACTTCCTTCCCTCTCGCAGCGTCAGCCGAAGGGCTCCCTTCTTTCCAGCGACCCGAACGAGTCTCGTGTTCAGCCGGAAGGCGATCTCTTCCGCCTCCAGAAACTGGCGAAGCGCTCCGGCGACGTCCGCATCCTCGCGCGCGGCGATCCGGGGGCCTTCCTCGATCACGGTGACGCGGCTGCCCATCCGCCGATAGAACTGCGCCATCTCGAGACCCGTGTAGCTGCCGCCTAAGACCGCCAGGTGATCGGGAAGCTCGGAGTGATCGAGCCAGTTGCCGGCTTCGAGGTAGTCGACGCGATCGCGATCGCGATCGAGCCCGGCGATGCGGGGGATTCGGCTGCGGGTTCCCGTGTCGAGGACGACCTGAGCCGCCGTGACCTCCTCGTCGCCGACTCGGAGCCGGAAGCCCCCCGGTTTCTTTCCTACGAAGCGGGCATGCCCGCGGAGGAGCTTCGGGTTCGAGCTCTCCTGGAGCCCCTTTCGCAGTGAGATCCGCGACTGGTCCACGATCCCCTTCGCGCGGGCGAGGACGCGAGGAAAATCCACCTCGACTCGGGGAATCCGGATCCCGAACTCGTAGCCGCGGCGCGCGAGCTGGGCGACCTTCGCGGAAGCGATGACGGCCTTCGTCGGCGTGCACCCGAAGTTGACGCAGGAGCCTCCCAGCTCCTTGCGCTCCGCGAGCGCGACACGCTGGCCACGGCCCTCACGGCCCTCACCCGCCAGCGCGTGGGCGAGCGGGACCCCCGCCTGACCCGCTCCGATGATCAGGACGTCGTACGTGTTGTCGGTCTTCCGAGTTGGAATACGGTCTCCGGCGTGCGGCGTAAACGACCATGGGAACACGGCAAGCGATTCGGACGTTGAAACTGGAACCGGCCGGCTTTAAGGTAGCGCCCGGACAGAGGAATGAAGAGGGTTTTTTATGAACCGTCGCGATTTTCTGAGGACCGCGGGCGCCGTGTCCGCCGGCCTCGCGTTTCCGGGCAGCAGACGCCTTTTCGCCGCCGGCGTTCCGACCGGCGACTGGCGGACGTTCGAGGTCACTACCCGCGTCGAGATTCTGAAGCCGTCGGGAACGACGCGGATCTGGCTGCCGGCGGCTCTCGTCGGAGAGACGCCCTTTCAGAAGACCCTGGCAAACCACTTCACCGCGGATGGCGGCGCGGCGAGGATGGTCGAGAACAGGGCGGATGGCCTCGGGATCGTGGCCACGAAGTTCCCGGAGGGCGCGAAACCGGTCGTGACGCTGACGAGCCGCGTGTCGACCCGGGACTACGCGGTCGACCTTTCGAAGCGTCCTCAGGCGAAGGGCGAGGCCGCCCGGGGGGCTTCCCGAGCTGAGCTCCAGCACTTCCTCGAGCCGACGAAGTACGTTCCGACGGACGGCATCGTGAAGGCGACGGCGGACCTGGCCACGAAGGGCGCGAAGACCGACGTCGACAAGGCGCGCGCCATTTACGACTGGATCGTCGACAACACAACGCGCAATCCGAAGACCCGCGGGTGCGGCGTGGGCGACATCCGATTCATGCTGGAATCCAGGGACCTCGGCGGCAAATGCGCCGACTTGAGCGCGCTCTACGTCGGCCTCGCCCGCTCGTCCGGGCTTCCGGCTCGCGACGTGTACGGCATCCGGGTGGCGAAATCCGAGCAGGGGTACAAGAGCCTCGGCGCGTCTTCGGAGAAGATCACGAAGTCGCAGCACTGCCGGGCGGAGGTCTATCTCTCCGGCTACGGCTGGGTTCCGGTAGATCCCGCGGACGTCCGAAAGGTCATGCTGGAGGAGCCGCCCGGCAATCGTCCGATGAACGACGAGATGGTCATGAAGGCGCGCGCGCGGCTGCTCGGCGCGTGGGAGATGAACTGGATGGCGTTCAACTTCGCGCACGACGTGGAGCTGCCGGAGTCGAGCGGCCCGCCCGTCCCGTTCTTCATGTACCCCCAGGCCGAGACCGCGGAGGGGCGGCTCGACAGTCTGGATCCGGACAACTTCAAGTACGAAATTACCTCCAGGGAGACGACGCGCGGCTGACGCTGTGAGGTCTCGACGGCGTGTGACGCGTCGAGTAAGAAGATCTGTACGGCGCGACTCCGAAATCACTCTTCGAGCCAGCCTCCTGTGAAAATCGGGACAATTCCTTACGTCCTCGGATCCCACCGGGCTACCTCGCGCCCGCTCCGGCCCGCCCGAGCGATCGGATCGCTGGAAAAATCTTTTTGACCCACATCTGAAGACACCTCGTGCCGGCGAATCGAAAGGCCTCCCGTCGCGTCGGTCCAACGGAAGCGTAGAGCTTCTTGCGAAGCAAAGCGCGGGCGCGCCGGAGCCGAGTTTTCACGACGTCTTCCGTCAGATTCAAGCACTGGGCCGTATCTGCGGTACTCAATTCCTCGACGCCGCGCATCACGAAAACGGTGCGATACAGATCGGGCAAAGTGTCGATCGCCGCCTCGACTATCGCCCTGACCTCCCCGATCAGCGCCCGATTCTCCGGGTCGGGTTCCGGAGTGGGTTTGTCCTGCAAGGTTTTTGGCGTGGCGGGGGCTCCGTGCGCATCGCCCCGCGCCCTGCTCTTGCGGTAACGGGCCCGAGCTTCGTAGACCGCGATTCTGGTCAGCCACGTGGAGAACTTCGCGCGTCCCGCAAATTGCCCGAGGTTTCGGTATGCCTTGAGATAGGTCTCCTGGACGACGTCCGCCGCTTCGTCGCCGTCTCGCAGGATGGCGCGCGCAGCCCGATAGACCTGTTGACTGTGTCGGTGCAGGAGGTTCTCGAAGAGCGCAGATTCGCCGGCCAGAACTCGTCGGACGAGTTGATCGTCCGTCATGGCTTCCACGACCTCGACGCGCATCGGCTTCCGCGGCATTTTTAATCGTTTTCTCATTGAGGCGGACCCCGACAGCGCCCTTCCACGCGCGCGCCGGCATCTCTGGATATCCGCGGAATTCTTGTCACCGACCCGCGTCGCGCGACTCTATAAGACAGAGAGCCCATCTCCGGGCGACGCAAACAAGCATCGCGGCAGCCGGCGATGACTTCAGGAGGACTCATGACACGACACCGGTGGATTTTCGCTCTGCTCCCCCTGGCCCTGGTGGTCTTTTCCTGCTTGTCCGCGCCGAGAAGCGTCCAAACCAATCCCGCCGTGGCGTCGGAAAAGAAACAGCTTTCCGGACAAAGGGACGACATCGAGGACAACTCTGAACGAATGCTCAAGGAAGGGCGGGAGACCTTCCGCTACGACACCTTCGGGAGCGAGGAGTTCTGGGCGAAAACCCGTCTCCATGAGGCGATCCTCGGCGAGAAGCAGGGCGGGGTCGGCCCGGGACTGAAAGCGATCGATGCCCTGAAAGTCGGGTTGAAGGTCGACATCGGAAAGCTCCCGAAGATCCTGGGCGAGGTCTTGAAGAAGGGCAGCGTGAGCCTCGAAAACCCGGAGACAACGCTGGAGCTGCTCAAGGCGGACGCCGTCGTCGGGGTCAAGGCGATCGTGGACAAGGACAGCGGGAAAGTCACGGGCATCGGCATCCGCTGTGCGTTCTGTCATTCGACCGTCGACGACTCGTTCGCGAAGGGGATCGGCCGGCGCCTGGACGGCTGGCCCAACCGGGATCTGAACGTCGGCGCGATCGTGGCGATGGCTCCCAATTTGAAGCCCTTCCAGGACCTGCTCGGCGCGGATGAAGCCACGGTCAAGAAGGTCCTCATGTCGTGGGGCCCGGGGAAGTACGACGCCCAGCTCGATTTCGACGGGAAGGGATTCCGGCCGGACGGTAAATCCGCGGCGACCCTGATTCCCGCCGCCTTCGGGCTGGCGGGCGTCAATCTCCACACATACAACGGCTGGGGATCCGTGCCTTACTGGAACGCGTACGTCGCGATTACACAGATGCACGGCAAGGGGACGTTTTTCGATCCCCGGATCCAGGCGAATCCGGACCAGTATCCGGTCGGCGCGAAGGCCGGATTCGGGAACGTGCGCAACTCTCCGGATCTCGTGAGCGGCAAGCTCGCGGCGCTCCATTACTACCAGCTGGCGATCCCGGCGCCGAAACCGAGGAACGATTCCTACGATGCACCGGCTGCCCAGCGCGGGCGGCTCGTGTTCGAGGGGAAGGGCCGCTGCGCAAGCTGCCATGTCCCGCCCCTCTTCATCGAACCCGGCTGGTCCATGCACACGGGCGAGGAAATCGGCATCGACAACTTTCAGGCGAGCCGCTCTCCGGACAGGAAGTTTTATCGGACGACGCCTCTCGCGGGGCTCTTCGCGCGCGCGAAGGGAGGCTTCTACCACGACGGCCGCTTTTCCGACTATCGCGCCGTGGTCGAACACTACGACCGTCACTTCAGCCTGCGCCTTTCGGATCAGGAGAAGGGGGAGTTGGTCGAGTACCTGAAGTCGCTCTGAGAAAGTCGGATCTGGGAGTCTCAGAGTTGAAAGTAGCCAGCTCCTCGATCTCGATTCACCCTCAACCGTGAACCCTCAATTCTCAACTCATCTGAAGCACCACCCGGAATCTCGCCTTGCCGCTTATCATCCGCTCGTAGGCTTCGGGCGCGCGTTCGAGCGGAAAGATCTCGTTGCGGGATCGGATTCCCGTCTGCACGGCGAACTTCATCGTGTCCTCGGATTCGATGGACGTGCCGGATGGCCAGCCGGCGATCGATCGGCGTCCTCCGATCAGCAGTCCCGCGGGAACGGAGAGCGGATCGTGCGGGGCGCCGAGAACGACCAGCTTCCCGTCGATCCCGAGTCCGGGCAGGACCGCGGCCATCGCCTGGCCGCTCGTGACCGTCGCGAGGATCACCTTCGCGCCGCCTAACGCTGGAGCTCGGCAGCGGGATCCGACGTCTCGCTGTCGATCGCGTGGCGCGCCCCGAGCTCGCGCGAGAGCGCTTCCTTGTCCTTGCCCCTGGCGATCGCGACGGTGTCGAAGCTCATCTTTGCGGCGAACTGCACCGCCAGATGTCCGAGACCGCCCACGCCGAGGACCGCGACCAGGTCGCCCGCGCGTGCGCCGCTGTGCCGGAGCGAATTGAAGGTGGTGATGCCCGCGCAAAGGAGCGGCGCGGCCTCGACGGCGGAGAGCCTCTCCGGGATCCTGGCGAGCGCGCCCGCGGGAGCGATCATCGTGTCGGCGTAGCCGCCGTCGTACGAGATCCCGGGCACCTGGGCGTTCACCTGACACGTGACGAAATCCCCCCGCCGGCACGAGTCGCAATGCCCGCAGTGGCCGCCATGCCAGCCCACGCCCGCCCGGTCTCCGACCTGCCAGCCGAAGACGTCGCGGCCCACGGCCTCGATCGATCCCGCGACCTCGTGGCCGGGGACCCTCGGATAGGAAACGCCGGGCCAGAGACCGTCCTTCGTCAACACATCGCTGTGACAGATTCCGCAGGCCTCGACCCGGAGCCGGACGGCGCCCGGACCCGGCTCCGCGGGCTCGCGCCGGACGAGGTCGAGAGCCCCTTTGGCGGCGGCGACCTGAAACGCCCGATTTCCGGAAGCGGCCGGCATCAGCGCCCCGCTCCGTCACGCCCGCGGAGGCTCGCGATGTCGATCACGAACCGGTAGCGCACGTCGCTCAGGACCGTCCGCTCGTACGCCTCGTTGATCTCCTGGATCGGTATGACTTCGACGTCCGAGGCCACGCCGTGCTCGGCGCAGAAATCCAGCATCTCCTGCGTCTCGCGGATGCCGCCGATCGAGGAACCGGAAAGCCGCCGCCGCCGGCTGATCAGCGGTCCGGCCGAAAGAAGAGCGGGATCGGGGAGACCGACCAGCACCATCGTCGAGTCGCGGCGGAGGAGATTCAGGTACGCGTTGTAATCGTGAGGCGCGGAGACGGTGTCGAGAACGAAGTCGAAACGCTCCGTATTCTTTTCGAAGGATTCCGACGCCGCGGTCGAGACGAAGTCGTCCGCTCCAAGGCGCAGCGCGTCATCGCGCTTACCTGGAGAATGGCTGAGAACGGTGACCCGCGCCCCCATTGCGCGGGCGATCTTGACCCCCATGTGTCCGAGACCCCCGAGCCCGACGATCGCGACTTCGTCGCCGTCCTTGACGCCGAAATGCCGGAGGGGCGAGTAGGTGGTGATCCCGGCGCAGAGGAGCGGCGCGGCGCGGTCGAGCGGGAGACTCTCGGGGATCCGGAGCACGTAGTTCTCGTCGACCGTGATGCCCGTCGAGTACCCGCCGTAGGTAGGAGTCTTCCCGTCCCTCTCGAGCCCGTTGTAGGTCGGTGTGATCCCGTTCGCGCAGTACTGCTCCTCCCCCGCGATGCACGCTTCGCAGCGGCGGCAGGAATCGACAAAACAGCCGACGCCGACAATGTCCCCGCTGGCGAACCGGGAGACTTCGGACCCGGCTTTCACGACGCGTCCGGCAATCTCGTGTCCGGGCACCATCGGGAAGATCGACCCTCCCCACTCGTCACGGGCCTGGTGGATGTCGCTGTGGCAAACGCCGCAGAACAGGATCTCGATCTCGACGTCCCGCGGCCCGGGCTCGCGCCGGGAGATACGGAAAGGCCGCAACGACGCGTGCGAGGCGGGGGCTGCCCACGCCTCGCTCTCGTATGTTCCGTCGCGCGCCGCGGCCGGATCGGCAGAAACAGAAGTGCTCATGAAAACGACCCTCCCTGTGGATCTACGCGAAAAGGGCGGAACGGATTCGGGCGCCCCGTCCCTCGGAGAGAAGGGAGATGGGCGCGTTCGATCACGATTTCTTTTCGACGTCCTCCAGGATCCTGTGCTTCTGCACCTTTCCCATCGCGTTTCGGGGCAGCTCGGCCAGAACGTAAACGGCTCGCGGCCGCTTGTAGTCGGCCAGGCTGCGCCCGGTAAACGCGGCGAGCTCTTTCAGCAGTCCCGCGGGGTCGGGCGCGCGGCCATCCCGAAGGACCACGGCGGCCACCACCTTCTCCCCCCAGACGGCGTCCGGCTCTCCGAGCACGGCCACGTCCCTGACGCTCGGGTGCTCCCGCAAAACGTCTTCTATCTCCCGCGCGGAAATCTTGAAACCGCCGCTCTTGATGACGTCGACGGACTTCCTTCCGACGATGCTCACGTAACCGTCCGCGTCGCGGCGCGCCACGTCCCCCGTCGAGAACCATCCATCCCGGAAGGCAGCCGCGGTTTCCGCCGGGCGGCCCCAGTATTCCGTCATCAGGCTGTTGCCGCGGACGAGCACCTCGCCCGCGCTCCCCTCCGGGACGTCGTCGCCGTCGTCCTCGACCAGGCGCACGTCGCAGCCCGGGACGGGTGATCCCACCGTCCCCGCGCGCCGCACTCCGTCGTAGGGATTCGACAGGGTGAAAAGGGTCTCGGTCATACCGTAGCGCTCGAGGATCCGGTGCCCGGTCTTCCGCTCGAATTCGTCAAAATGCGCGGCGGGAAGCGCGGCGCTGCCGGACGTGAAGAGGCGTCCGCGGGCGAGGACGGCGCCGTCCCCGGGGTTCTGCTCCAGGTGCCCGAGCAGCCGGACGTACATCGTGGGGACGCCCATGAAAACCGTCGCGCCCTGCTCGGCGAACGCGCGGACCACCTCTCGCGCGTCGAACCGTTCGGACATCAGGATCGCGGCTCCCGCGAGGAGCGCTCCGTGCACGCCGATGCAGAGCCCGTGCACGTGGAAGAGAGGAAGCGTCAGCACGATGCGGTCCTGCTCCGAGAACCGCCAGAGCCCGGTCACCGCTTCCATGTTGGAAACCAGGGCGCCGTACGAGAGCGCCGCGCCCTTGCTTTTCCCGGTCGTTCCGGACGTATAGACGAGGAGCGCGATGTCGGAATCCGGCCAGGCAGGCTCCCCGAGCAGCGGCTCGCTCTCGAGCAGGGTGTCGAAGGACGTCGCGCCGCCGGATCCGGGCCCGCCGATCGAAACGACGCGCCACCCCCCGCGCAGCCCGCGCAAGACCTCTTCGGACTCGCTGCCCGCCCGGACGAGGACGGTTCCGGCGCCCGAGTCCTCCAGGATGTGCCCGGCCTCGTCTCCGCGGTAGCGCGTGTTGATCGGCACGTGAATGGCGCCGAGGCGATAGTGCCCGAGCATGGCGAGGATCGCCTCGGGAAGGCTCTCCGCGAAAGCCGCCACGCGGTCGCCCTTCGCGACGCCGAGAGACGCCAGCCCGGCGGCGTAACGCCGCGAAAGTCGATCCAGGTCTCCAAAGGTGAGCGAGCGCCCGCCGAACACGATCGCCTCCTTCTCGGGCGCGGCCGCGAGCCGGGAGAACAGGCGGCGGACGGCGCGCTCGCTCAAATGGAGGCGAGCCCCAGGAACTCTTCACGCACGCGCGGATCGCGCGCGAGCTCCGAGCACGGACCGGTCCTCGTCACGCGCCCCGATTCCAGAACGTACGCGCGATCGGCGAGCGCGAGCGCGTGCGGGACGTTCTGCTCGACGAGCAGGAGGGTGACGCCTGTCGCCCGGATCTCTTTCAAGGCGGCGAAGACCTCCCGCACGAGCTTGGGCGCGAGCCCGAGCGCCGGCTCGTCGAGCAGGAGCATGCGCGGTCGCGCCATCACCCCGCGTCCGATCGCGCACATCTGCTGCTCCCCTCCCGAAAGAGTGCCGGCGTTCTGTTTTGCCCGCTTCTCGAGGATCGGAAACATGGCGAGCACCGCCTCGAGGCTGCGAACGCGCTCCGGCCTCGCCGCTTTGGAATACGCACCCATCTCGAGGTTTTCCTGGACGGTCATGCCGGGCCACAGCTGGCGGGCTTCGGGGATCAGCACGAGGCCGCGCTCGACGAGCCGGTAAGCGGGCTCCCCCGCGACGTCCATCCCTTCGAGAAGGATCCGTCCCCGGCGCGGCGCCACCAGGCCGGCGATGGTTTTCAGGAGGGTCGATTTGCCCGCGCCGTTCGAGCCGATCAGCGTGACGATCTCTCCCGGTTCGACCTGGAAGGAGACGTCCCAGAGCGCCTGCACGTCTCCGTAGAACGAGTGGATCCCTTCGGCGGCGAGCAGGCTCATGAAGCCGCTCCCGCCAGCTCGTCCTCGCCGAGATAGGCCGACATCACCGCCGGGTCGCTCATGACTACTCCGGGATTGCCTTCCGCGATCTTTTCGCCGAAGTTCAACACCAGGATGCGGTCGGAGAGCCCGACCACGGCGTGCACGTGATGCTCGATCAGCAGGACGGTCAACCCCGAGTCGCGCAGCGAGCGAATCAGGGTCATGGCGCCCTGGATCTCCGAGGGGTTCAGACCGCCCATCACTTCGTCGAGGCAGAGAACCGACGGCTCGGTCGCGAGCGCTCGGGCGATCTCGAGCCGCTTGGACTCTCCGATCGAGAGCGTCCCTGCGAGCGACTCGGCGCGGCCGGCGAGTCCCGTCTTCTCGAGGATCGAATCCACGCGCCACGCCGCTTCGGCGCCCCGGCGTCTGCCCACACCGAAGTGCGCGCCGACCGAGACGTTTTCGCGGACCGTCATCTGCCGGAAGGGCCGGACGATCTGGTGGGTCCGGACGACGCCGCGGGAGACCACGGCCCAGTTGGGCAGACCATCGATCCGGTCGCCGAGGAACCGGATTTCGCCGGAGGTCGGACGCGCGGCTCCGACCAGGCAGGAGAAGAGCGTCGTCTTCCCCGCTCCGTTGGGCCCGATCACGCCGAAGATCTGACCCGCTTCGACTTCGAAGGAGACCCCGTTCAAAGCGAGCAGCCCCCCGAAGCTCTTCGTGATGCTTGATGCGATCAGCAGCGCGTCAGACACGGGGCACCGCACGGCGCATCGGAAGCCGCATCAAACCCTGGAGGCGCTGCCACGCTCCCACCAGGCCCCGCGGCTCGAACAGCATCACTAGCATCAGGAGTCCTCCGTAGAGGAACAGGTAAGAGTCGCGGAGCGCCGGGGTCGAAAGCAGCTTGATCTGGAGATAGCTGAAGATGATCGCCCCCAGGATGGGGCCCGCCACCGTGCCAATCCCGCCGACGATCGGCATCAGAACGATCGAGAGGCTCAGCCGGAAGTCGAACACTGAGCCGGGCGAGATGTACTGGAAGTTGATCGCGAAGAGACCTCCCGCGAGAGCGACGATCCCGGCGGAGAGCGCGTGCGCGATCAGCTTGACCCGCGTCGATTGGACGCCGAGCGCCTCCGCGGCGTCGATGTCCTGCCGGACGGCAGAGAGCGCCTTCCCGAGCGCGCTCGACCGGATCCAGATGGAGAGCAACACGACGGCCGCGGCGAGGATCATCATCGCAGCGTAGTCGCGGCCGAAATCGAACGTACCAGGCGGCATGCGAAGACCGCTGGACCCTCCCGTGTACGAGACCCCGGCGGCATAGACGCGGATCGCCTCAGATACGCCGATCGTCGCGATCGTGAAGTACGGGCCCCGAAGCCGGAACGTCGGGAGTCCGACGACGTACGAGAATGCGGCGCCGAGAAGCGCCCCCAGGGGAAGGGTCCAGTACGGCCCGATTCCCTTCAGCGAAAGCAGAGCCGTCGTGTAGGCGCCGATGCCTAGAAACGCGGAATAGCCAATCGAGATCTGACCCGCGAAGCCGCCCAGGATGTTCCAGGCGGACGCGAGCACGATGGCAAATGCGATGCTCCAGAGATCGTTCAACGTGCCGCGGTCGAGCCATCGCGGCGCGAGGAGAAGGAGGACGAGCGCCGCCACGACTGTCGCCGCGGGTCTGACGATCCGGGAAGGCGGGCGTATGGTCATCGCGCGGGCGCCGAACGCCTCGCGAAGAGCCGCGGCAGCCCCTGCGGGAGGAGGACCAGCACGACGACGAGGAGGCTGAAGCTGATCGCATCCTGAAACGTCGTCGGGATCGGCGTGTACGCCCCGAAGACGTTCTCGAGCAGCGCGAGCACGAACGCGCCGAGCGCGACGCCCGCGGCGCTCTCCATCCCGCCGAGCACGATGATGCAGAACGCCTTCAGGAGGAAGCTGCGGCCGAAGTCCGGGGTGAACGCATAGAGCGTGGACATGAGGCTTCCGGCCATGGCGGCGAACGCCGTGCCGAGCCCGAAGGCGGTCGCGGAAATCCGGTCCGCGTTGACGCCGGAGATCAACGCCGCGTCGCGGTTCGCGGTGACCGCGCGGATCGCCTTCCCGACGTAGGTCCGGCGCAGAAACAGCGTCAGGGCGACGAGCGACGCCGCGCTCGCAACGAAGACGAGCAGGAGCGGGACGCCGACACGCACGCCCGCCAACGAGACCGATTTCATCGTGTAGCTCGTCAGGATCGACTGCGTGTCGCCTCCCCAGATCGCGTACGCCAGGTTCTGCAGGACGAGCCAGAGCCCGAACAGGAGCAGGAGCGACTCCATCGAGGGAGTGGCGCCCGACCGGGGAAGGCGGCGGACGATCGAGAGGTAGAGCGCGACGCCGATCAGAAAAAACGCCGGGAGAACGACGACTAAGGACAAGAACGGATCCAGGTGGAACCGCGTGAAGAGAAAAAACGTGGCATAGGCGCCCAGCATCAGGAAGCCCGCGTGCGCGAGGTTGATGATGCGCATGACGCCGTAGATGACGGCGAGCCCGTACGCCATGGTCGCGTAGAGCCCTCCCGCGAGCAGGGAGTCGACGAGAACCCCGATGAGCTTCGTCACGGGCGCCGCGCGCTCGAAGAAAGAACGGAAGCAGCCTTTGATGGCGGCGCGCCGGCGACAGCGCGCGGGGGTGGCAAAAGTTTTCGGACGGACGGGGACATCACGACCTCCCCCTTTTCCGCGAACCTCTCGTGGTTTTCGACGATCGATGCGGGATCGTAGATGTAATTGACCATGAACCCGAGCCCCGAAGAGAGCCCCCGCGAGGAGAGGTCGGCGAGCCAGTGGATCTTCTCCAGGCGCGCCCCGTTGTTCAAATGCAGGCGGGCGACCGGATCGAGCGGCTTGCCGGATGGATTCCGGGCGCGGGCCAGGTATTCGGCGGCCGCCGCGACCAGGACCGCTCTGGCGGCGCTCCGGCCGGGCCGATTGATCCAGTCCGCGTGGTCGAGGATCCCGAGCGCCGCCCTCTCCCGGGAGGAGAGAACGGCGGGACCGCCGGCCTCCCGCTCGCGGCGCAGCCACGCCGCAAATCCGGGGACCGGGGAAAGCGTCACGAACGTCCGAAGGCCGGGCAGCTCGCGCTTCAACTCGTCGATGACCTGCTTGATGAGAAAATTTCCGAGCGAGACCCCCCGCAGGCCCGGCTGGCAGTTCGAGATCGAATAGAAGACCGCCGTCGCGGCCCGCTCGGGGTCCGCCGGCCCGCTCGACTCCGCGAGCAGTGGCGCGATCGCGTCGGGCACCGCCTCGGTGAGCGCGACCTCGACGAAGATGAGCGGTTCTCCGGAGAGGCGCGGGTGAAAGAACGCGAAACAGCGGCGGTCCGTCGGATCGAGCCTCCTCTGCAGATCGTCCCAGCTCGCGATCGCGTGTACCGCCTCGTACTGGATGATCTTCTGGAGCACGCGCGCGGGAGTCGACCAGTCGATCCGTCGAAGGTCCAGGAACCCGCTGTTGAACCAGGAGGAGAACAGGTGCACGAAATCCGCGTCGATGGCGCGGAGCGGCTCGGAGCGCGCGATGCCGCGCAGGACGTCCTCCCGCATCCGGATGAGGGCGAGGGTGCCGCCGGGTGCGGCGTTTAAGCGTCGGAAAAGCTCCTGGCGGCGAGGCTCCGCCGCCTGATGCAGGGACGCCGCGGTCGAGGCGCCCGGATCGCGCCGGTATTCCTCGATGGCGCGGTCGAGGCGCGGCAGTTCCGGTCCGAAGCGTTCCGCCAGAACTTCCAGAAACCACCGCTTTTCCTCGGCCGGCAAGGCGCGGTACGTTCTCAGGATCTGATCGGCGAGGGCCATCCCGGACGCCTCGCCCCGGCCGGAGAGAAGCGCGTGCGCGAGGTCCGGGAGATCGCGGGCGCCGGCTCGGTTTTCGCGGCCGAAAAACGCCCGGAGGCCCCTCGAAAAGCGCGTCCTGGATTCGGTGTTCATCGCCTGGAGCACGAGGGCAGCAATTCACAGACCATAGGAGCGGGACGGTCGCGCGATGGCGATGGAACGTCCGCCGCGGGTGAAGAGGCGACCGCGCCCCGAGCATCTCCCGCCGGAGGACGGGCGACGTCGAAGCGCGGCACGGAGCCTTCTAGGACCGCGGGACCGGGGCGATCGCCTCGCCCGTCTTCGCCTCGCGCGGCCACACGATGTCCACCTTGTCGCCCGGCTTGTTCTGGGTGACCACGAAGGGCAGAACCGCCTGGCCCGAAGCCGTGAACTTCAGAACCCCGCCCGGCAGGATCGAGTCCTTGAGCTCCGTTTTCGCGAGCGCCGCCCGGATCGCCTCGGGCTTCAGGCTTCCGGCGGAGCGGATCGCGTTCAGAAGCGCCCGCACGGTCTCGTAGGCCGTCGCGTGGTACCACTGCGGATCCGCGCCGGTGGCCGTCTTCCACTTCGCGTTGAACGCTTTCACCTGAGGGTAGGGCAGCAGATCCGACCACCAGCCGCTCGCGAAGATGTAATCGGTGGCGGCGCCGAGCGCCTTCCGTCCGGCGGCGTCAGCGCCCCGCGCGCCGTATGTCAGCATCTGGTGAGAGAGGCCCATCTGCGTGTACGTCCGCTGCATCGCGATGAAGTCCTCGAGGTGAGCGTCGGCCATGAACAGATCCGCCTTCGCCGCCTGGACCCGGCTCATGAGCGGCTTGAAGTCCGGCGTGTAGAGCTCGAAGCTCTCTTCGAGCCCGATCGAGAAGTCTGCGGGATGCGACTTCAGGAAGTCGCGAACGCCCTGCGCGTAGTCCTTGCCGTGCTCGGTGTTCTCGGTGACGAGCGCGATCTTCAGGGGCTTCTTGAGCTTCCCGGAGGCCACCAGACTCGAGAGAAAATCCATCTGCGTCTGCGAGAGAACATCGACGGGTGACAGCGTTCCGAACACCCACTTGCTGCGACCGTAGATGCTGCGCGCCCCGGCCCCGCCCGAGATGTACGGAATTCCGTAGCGGTCGGGCACGACGCTCTGCGCCTGAACGAGCTGCGAACCGTAGCCGCCGATGACCGCGTCCACCTTCTGCTGCGCCATCAGCTGCTCGACGAGCTGCGCGCTCTTCGCGGCATCCGAGGTGTCGTCGAGCAGCGCGAGGTTGATCTTCAGCTTCTTCCCGCCGACGTCGAGGCCGCCCGCGTCGTTGACTTCCTTCACCGCGTACTCGGTCGCCTGCTTGTACGCCGATCCGATCTTCGATTCCTTCCCGGTGACGGGCAGGACCGCGCCGAGCTTGATCTCGGTCTGAGCCTGCAGCGCGGGAGCCAGAAGAGCCGTCAGGAAAGTGCCCGCCGCGAGCGCCCGAATCATCCGAAAAATGGATTTTGAAAACATGAAATTTTCCTCCTCATGCGTGGGGAATCGTCGACGCGAATCTTATGACGGAGTGCGCGGCAAGAGGCCCACGGGGCGTCTTTCTAGAGACAGAGCCCCCCATCCGCGAGAAGGCCCACGGCGAGCGCCGCGACGCAGGAGGAGACGACCCCGGGCCATCCCCACGCCTGCCAGGCGAGGCCTGGAAGGATCGACCCGAAGGTCGCCCCCACGTAGTAAAAGCTGACGTAAAGAGCGCCCGCCGCCCCTTTGCCCCTCCGGGCGTTGGAATTGACGAAGGCCGGGGCGGTCGACTGGACCGTGAACATCCCGACGCACAGGACCACGAGGCTCGCGATGATCGCCGGGACGGAGCGGATGAGCGTCCCCGTCACACCCAGTGCGGCGATCACGAGGCCGACCGCCATGACGCGGCGCCCCCCGAACCGGTGCGAGAGCCGGCCGGAGGCGATCGACGTGAAGATCCCCGCGACGTACACCAGGTAAATGCTCGACACGAACGCCGTCGAGAGGTGAAACGGCGGCGAGGTCAGGTAGTACGGCAGATACGTGAAGATCCCGATGAAGCAGAAGAACACGGCGCCTCCGATCACGAAGGCGCCGATGAGCCGGCGATTGGAAAAATGCTGGGTGATCTCGCGCCCGGCGAGAGCGAGCCGCTCCGGGCGGGCGGGCGCGCGGGGAAGCTGGCGCGCGAGGCCGGCGGCCGCCGCGATAGTCAGGACACCGAACAGGAGAAACGGCGCGCGCCAGTTCGTCCAGTCCGCGAGAAGACCGCTGACCACGCGGCCGATGAGGCCCCCGGCGACCGACGCCGCGATCCAGCCTCCGACCTTCGGGCCGAGCTCCTCGACCGGATACGCGTCGCCGAGGTACGCGACCGCGATCGCGGTGACGCCCGGGATGAGCGCGCCTTGAAGTCCCCGGAACACGATGAGCACCGGGAAAGATGGTGCGACGGCGCAGAGGAGCGTCGGAACTCCGAGGAGAAACAGGGTCGTGACCATGACGGGTTTTCGGCCGACCACGTCCGAGAGCGAGCCGTACGGAATCGAGACGATCGCGATCATCAACACGACGATCGAGATCGACATCCCCGCGGTGGCCGGACGGACCCGGAACTCGCGCGAAAGGACCGGCAGAATCGGCTGTGTGATGTAGATGTCGGCATACACCGCGACCGTCGCGAGCGTCAGCGCTGCGCTCGCGCGCCTGGTCGGAGAGACGCGGCCGCCGTCCGCCCCAACGGCGGCCGCGGTCATGGAGGGGAGCCGCGGTGGCGTCTCAACTCGCCCGTCGTTCTCTCAGAGCCCGAGGTACGCCTGCCGGATGCGGGGGTCTTCGAGAAGCTCCGCCGCCGGGCTCGACTGCACGACCCGGCCGGTCTCGAGCACGTAGCCCCGGTGCGCGTGCTCGAGCGCGACCTGCACGTCCTGCTCGACTAAGAGCACCGTCGTTCCCTGCTGGTTGATGTAGGAGATGAGCTCGAGCAACTTGTCGACCACGAGCGGTGCGAGGCCGAGAGAGAGCTCGTCGATCAGGAGGAGTCGCGGCCGTGCCATCAACCCGCGGCCGATCGCGCACATCTGCTGCTCGCCTCCGGAGAGACGGCCCGCGAGCTGGTTGGATCTCTCCTTGAGGCGCGGCATGAGGCCATAGACCCAGTCCAGGTCCTCCGCGATCTTGCCCGCGTCGGCGCGCTGGTAGGTGCCCTGGAGCAGATTCTCGCGGATCGTCAATCCCGGGAAGAGCCGTCGCCCTTGCGGAACGTGCACGATCCCGGCGCCCGAGACCTGGTCGCTCGTGGCGTTCGTGATGTCCTGCCCGGCGAAGCGAATGCTCCCCGAAAACGGCTTCAGCAACTGCGAGATGGTCAGGAGGAGTGTCGTCTTACCCGCCCCATTGGCGCCGATCAAAGCGACGACCTCGCCTTTTTTGACTTCGAGCGAGACGTCCCAGAGGATCTGGACTTCTCCATATCCGGAGGAGAGGTCTTTCACCTCGAGCAGCGTCTCTCCGGCGGCGACCTCCGCCGGCGGCTTGTGAAATTCTCCTCCCGGCGTCAGCGAGTCCTTTTGCCCGGCACCCTGCGCGCGCCGGGCGAACCGCTCCCCGAGATACGCCTCGATGACCTGGGGATCCTCGACGATCTTCGACGGCTCCCCTTCGGCGATCTTCTTTCCGAAGTGCAGCACGACCAGGCGGTCGGAGATACCCATGATCGCCTTCATCACATGCTCGATGACGAAGAGCGTCACACCCTCCCGGTTGATGCCCTGGATGAGCTCCATGGCGCCTTCGATCTCGACGGGATTCAGACCCGCCATGACCTCATCCAAAAAGATCAGGTCAGGATCCATCGCCAGCGCCTTGGCGAGCTCCAGCCGTTTCAAGTCCGGGATCGTGAGGTCGCTCGCGCTGTGCTTCGCCCTCATCTCGAGACCCACGCGCTCGAGGACCTCAGCCGCGCGGACACGCGCCTGTCCCGCGGTGCGCTCCGCGCCGAGGCGGCCGAACATCGCGCCGACGGCCACGTTGTCGAGGACGGAGAGCTGCCTCAAGGGCTTGACGACCTGAAACGTGCGCGCGAGACCCAGCCGCCCGATCCGGAAGCTCGGCATCGGCGTGATATCCAGGCCTCCGAAAACGATCTTTCCGGAAGTCGGTTTTTCGAGGCCGCTGATGCAGTTGACGAACGTCGTCTTGCCCGCCCCGTTGGGGCCGAGCACTCCCAGGATCTCGCCCTTGCGGATCGTCAGGTCGACGTTGTCGAGCGCAGCCAGGCCGCCGAACCGTTTGGTGATGCCGGTCGCGACGAGAAGAGGCTCGCCGGGCGCGATGCCCGCGTGAAGGCTGGCGGCCGCGATCGTCACGTGACCCTGTGCGCGCGGATGTTCGCGAAGAAGTCCCGCCACTGAAACCCGCGGCCGGTTTTCAGGGTGTTCCGGGCCGCGCGAAACAGCGGAACGAGCCCGCGCGGCAGAAACACGACGAAGAAGATGATCAGGATCCCCAGCACGGTGGGATGGAGCTCGAGGAAGTGGCTCCACACGAACGTAGAAAGGAGCTGGTAGATCCCCGCGCCGATCAGCGGGCCGAGGATGGTTCCCGTCCCGCCGATCACCACCGCAATGATCGACTGGAGCGTGTAGTCGAGCTTGAAGAAATCCGTCGGGGTGACATGGATGTTCTGGTACGCCGTCACTCCGCCGGCGAGGGCCGAAAACGCGGCGGAAAGCGCATAGGCGAGCGTCTTGTAGCGCGTCGTGGCGATTCCGAGCATCCGCGCCGCGTCCTGGTCCTCGCGGATGGCGACCCACGCGTAACCCACCTTGGAGCGCACGAGCAGCGCCGTGAGAACGATGCCGGCGACGACCAGGCCGAGAGCGGTGTAGTAGAAGAACTCCCCTTCCGTCTTCAGGGGCAGGTCGATTCCCGTCGATCCCGCTGTGACGCTGTCCCACGTGTCCGCTATCTGACGGAACGCCTCGGCGACACCGAGCGTCGCGATCGCGAAGTAGTGACCCTTCAGGCGGAGAATCGGAAGGCCGAGGAGGGCCGCCAGGATCGCGCAGAGGAGGGCGCCGGCAAAGAGCGCCGGAAAGAACGGCACGTGCCACTTCCCGATCATAAGGAGCCCGGTCGTGTAGGCGCCGATGCCGAAGTACGCGACGTTGCCGAAAGAGGCGTACCCCGTGTAGCCCCCGATGAAGTTCCACCCCTGCGCCATCAGGGCGAGCAGAAGGAGACGCGTGTAAGTCAGGAGCTTGTACGAGGTGACGAACCGGGGCAGGAGCGCAAGCCCGACGAGGCCGAGCGCGAGCAGAGCCCAGGTCGCTAGGCGCCGGCGGTTCATCGGTGCTAAACCGACTTCCCGGCGATTCCCTGCGGTCTCCAGATGAGCAGCAGGACGAGCATCGCAAACGTCACCGCCTGCGAGAGGGCGGGGAGGCGCGCGCCGACGAAGACCTCGACAAACGCGAAGATGGTCGCGCCGATGATCACGTTGACGACGTTGCCGAGCCCGCCCAGCACGCAGATCACGAAGGCCCGCTGCGTGTAGGAGGCGCCGAACGTCGGATCGAAAGGCACCGAGAGCGACAGGAGCGATCCCGCCGCGCCGGCCATCGCGGCCCCGATCCCGAAGGTGATCGCGTAGATCTTCGCGACCTTGACGCCGGTGAGCCGCGCGGCGTCGATGTCCATCCCGGTGGCACGGATCGCGCGTCCGGTCTTCGTCCGCCGCAGGAACGCGCCGAGCGCGAGCACCAGGAGAAACGAGATGCCGAGAGCCGCAAGGCGAATGTACGGCACGCGCGCCGGTCCGATGATGAATCCCGACCCGCTGTACGCCGTCGTCACCGAGCGCAGGTCGGCCTTGAAAAAGAAATTCAGCAGGTTCACGATCAGGATCTCGAGCCCGAACGTGAGCAGAAACGTCGCGAGGAGCGGCGCCCGGATCACCTGGTTGATGAGCAGCCGCTGGATCGCGTAGCCGAGAAGAAAGAGCGCCGCCATCGAGATCGGGATCGAGAGAAACGGATCGACGCCCTTCCACTGGTGGAGCCCGAACGTCAGGTAGGCGCCGAGCACGATCATCGCGCCGTGCGCCAGGTTGACGATGTTCATGATGCCCCACACGAGCGAGAAGCCGACCGCGACCAGAGCCAGGATCCCGGTCAGGAGCAGACCGTTGACGACGATCTGGGAAAGCTCGGCGGAGCTCATGAAGAAAGAACCGCGGCCGGGAATCGGGAGCCGAGCGTCCAGCCGGAGCGAGACGGCCGCGGTACTCCGCGGTCAACTGTTCGGGAATCGGAAATCGGATATCGACTCCCGAAACGAAGGCTGCCCTCGGAGCTCCGCATCATTCGATTACCAATTACCGATTACCGACTCCCGAGCCCTCTCACCTCTTGTCCCAGGCCGCCATCGGATACATGGGCGCCTTCTCCGCGACGGCGGCGGGCCATACGGTGTACTTCTTCCCGTCGGGCTGGAGCTGCTCGATCGCCATCGGCTTGTAGATGTTCACGCCTCGCGAGTCGAACTTGATCTGCCCGTAAAACGTCATCGTGTCGGTCGCCGCGACCGCGTCGCGCACCTTCGGCCCGTCGATGCTTCCCGCCTTTTCGACCGCCTTCGCGAAGATCCAGACCGCCGCCGCGGACTCGGCCACCTGATACGGGATCGACTTGTAACCGGGGTGCTTCGCGTTGAACGCCGCGGCGAACGCCTGCGGGGTCTTCCACGGGTCCGTGCCCTCGTAACGCAGCGCCGGCGTCCACTGCGTCGCGCCGTAGACGTAGTCGGCATTCCCCTTCAGGTTCTCGCGGAACTCCGGCGAGGACGGCCCGACGGAGAAGCCCATCGCGCGAGGCGAGACACCGAGGTCCTTCGCCTGCTTGACGATCAGCAGCGCGTCCTGGAGATGTCCGGATCCTAAGATGATGTGAGGGTTCTTCCCCTTGATGTTGGTCAGGAGCGAGCTCACGTCCTGGGTTCCCGTCGGATAGAGCTCGTGGTACACGACTTCAAATCCCTTTTCCTTCGCGTAGTCGGCCGCACCCTGTGCGACCTCCTTCGAGAACGGCTCGTTCTCGCCGAGGATGGCGACCGTCTTCGCGGCGGGATCCTTCGACTTCACGAGATCGAGCAGGCCGCGCAGGTAGAGCTTCGCCGGAGAGAGCACGGCGAACGTGTATTTATAGCCCTTGGAGAAGATGCTCTCGGCGGAACCGTTCGCCTCGACCATCGGCACCTTGTATTTCTCGCAGATCGGAGCGGCGGTCCCGGACGGGCCCGAGCCGTACGGGCCGAGAATCAGGTTGACCTTGTCTTCGTTGATCAGCTTCTCGACGAGCTGCGCGGTCCGCTCTGACTTTGACTCGTCGTCGTAGAACTTCAACGCGACTTTGTACGTCTTCCCGGCGACCTTCAGGCCCCCCATCTCGTTGATCTTGTCGATCACGATCTGGTAGCCGTCACGCGTGTACTCGCCTTCCTTCGCGGTTTTGCCGGTGATCGAGATCGCGGCGCCGAAAACGATCGTGTTGGGGTCGGCCGCCTGAGCGGGGGCCGGAAAAATCAAGGTCAGACACGCGGCGAGAGCCGAAAAGAATCCTGTTCTCTTCATGAAGCTCCTCCTTACTGAAGTGGCTTTTAAACGAACTATATGGCTCCGCCGGCTTCTGCCGGCGGGCGGAGAGGCAGGATATTCGCGGGCATGCAACCATTCAACAGCGAAAGGAGAGTCGCATGGGGAGCCTGACCGCCCGGGAGCGACTGGTCGGAGTCTGGCGGCTGGTCTCGGTCCGGGAACAGGACGGCGGGCTGCCCGAAGCCGTCCATCCCGCCTTCGGCCCGGACCCGCAGGGCCGGCTGATGTACACCGCTTCGGGCGACGTCTCCGTGCACTTCATGCGTTCCGAAAGACCCGCCTGGAAGATCGAGGAGTCCCCGACCGACGCCGAGAGGGCCGCCGCCGGCGCCGGCTATGGAGCGTACGCGGGACGGTACACGGTCGACGAGGACGGCGGGTTCGTTCTCCACCACGTCGAGGTCGCGCTGATCCCGAACCGGGTCGGAATCGACCTGAAGCGGTTCTTCACGTTTTCGGGACAGGAGCTCACTCTGCGGCCGGCGCCGGTCGTGCGGGACGGGCGGGAAGTCCGGCGGACGCTCCTCTGGCGCAAACGCTGATCCCGGGAAGGCACGTCAGCCGGGCTTCTGAATTCCCTGCTTCATCTCTTCCCAGGCGGCGCGCGCCTCTTCGACGGAGCCTTCGTCCTCGATCGTGGTGATGTCTCCGGGATCGCGGTCGAGCGTCACAGCCTTCAGCACCCGGCGCATGATCTTGCCGCTCCGGGTCTTCGGGAGGCTGTGAACGAAATTCAGGTCTCCGATCACGGCGACCGCGCCGAGCTCCCGGCGGATCATGTCGAGGATCTCCCGGCGCAGCTCCGCGGACGGTTCGCGCCCCTGCTTCAGCACGACGAACGCGGAAATCACCTCGCCGCGGAGCTCATCCGGCCGCCCGGTGACGCCTGCCTCCGCCACCGCCGCGTGCTGAAGGCAGGCCGTCTCGACCTCGATCGTCCCGAGCCGGTGCGACGAGATCTTGATGATCTCGTCGGCGCGCCCCGCAAACCAGACGTACCCGTCCGCGTCGACGTGCGCGGAGTCGCCCGTGTAATAGACGCCCGGGATCTTCTCCCAGTAGTCTTGCCCGTATCGCTCGGGCTCGCCCCAGAGGCTGGCCGTCAGACCCGGGAACGGGCGGCGGATGACCATGATTCCCTTTTCTCCCGGGGCGCATTCGAGCCCGTCTGGACCGATCACCGCGCTGTCGATTCCAGGCAGGGGCACCGTCGCGGAGCCCGCCTTGATCGGAAGGAGCGAGATGCCATACGGGTTCCCGAACACCGGCCCGGACGTCTCGGTTTGCCACATGTGATCGATCACCGGCACCCTCCCGCGCAGCAGCCGGTTCTGCAGCCAGTCCCACGCCGGAGCGTTTAAGACTTCGCCAGCGCAGAACACGCGCTCGAGCGTCGAGAGGTCGCTCTGCCGCGCGGCCTCTTCGCCGTAACGCATGAGGAGTCTCACCGCCGTCGGCGAGGTGAAGAGGCCCGTGACGCCGAACTCTTCGACGATCTTCCAGACCGCATCGGGTGCGGGATGGTCGATCGATCCTTCGTATGCGAGCGTCGTCGCGCCCGCAAGAAGCGGCGCGTACACGATGTAGCTGTGGCCGACGATCCAGCCGATGTCAGACGTCGACCACCACACCTCCCCCGGCCGCAGACCCAGGCACCACTTCCCCATACTCGCGACGTGGACCTGGTAGCCGCCCTGCGTGTGCACGGCGAGCTTCGGCTTCGCCGTCGTTCCGGACGTCGCGAGGATGAACGCCGGCTCGTTCGACTCGATTTCGACGTGCGCGCCGCTCTGGCCGGTGCCCCGCCCGAGAAAGTCGTCCCAGAGGAGGTCGCGCCCTTCCCGCATCGGGGCCGGATCTCCGCCCCGGTTCAGCACGATGACGTGCTCCACGGGGTGCGGATCGCCCTCCAGGGAACGGTCCACGATCTCCTTCAGCCGCACGTCCTTGCCCTTGCGGAACGTGATGTTCGCCGCGAACACTAGCCGCGAGCCGCTGGCGCGGATCCGGTCCCCGAGCGCGCGCTCGCCGAATCCCGCGAAGACCACCATGTGGATCGCGCCGACGCGAACGGCGGCCAGCATCAGGAGAATGGCCTCGGGGCAGGTCGGCATGTAGATCGTGATCCGGTCGCCCTTTTGCAGGCCGAGCCCCCGCAGGGCGGCGGCGACGCGCACGACCTCGTGCCGGAGCTGCGCGTAAGTAAAAACGCGCCGTTCGCCCCGCTCGTTCGCGTACACGAGCGCGGCCTGGCCGGCCCGCCCGTTCTGCACGTGGTGATCGAGCGCGTTGAACGAGAGGTTCGTCATCCCGCCTTCGAACCATCGAAAGGTCGGCGGCTCCCAGGAAAACGCCCGGTCCCAGCGCCGGAACCAGGGCAGCTCCCCGGCGGCGCGCGCCCAGAAGGCGTCCGGATCCGCTTTTCCGTCGTCCAGCCACCGGCGGACCAGGGGGTTGATGAGATCGAGATCGATTCGGCTCATTGTCGCGTCTTTCTATTTCCGGCGGGGGTCCGCGCCGCCGGCTTCCGCGTGCGGGGGGCGGCCCGCTCGTCGAGCTCGGCGACGAGCTTCTTCGGCGCGACAGCGCGGTAGCTCTCCTCGATCCACGCGGTCAGGATCTCGACCGGAGGCTCTTCGTCGGGCTTAAACGCCGCCGTGACCCACCCGGACTTTCCGAGCCCGTACCCGGTCGGCGCTGTAAACGGCAGATCTAGCGCGTCCCCGTTCGAGACGGGGAGCTTCATGGCGAGCGACAGCGCGCCCTTCCCCCCCGGCTTCCCGAGAAAGACGAACACCTTGCCTCCAACCTTCGCGACGCGCTCGCCCCACGGGAAGTCCTCGTGCGCTCCGGGCATTTTGAGGGCGAAGGCGCGAAGCTTCGCGGAGGGATCGGCCGGCCGTGCCATGGCGGAAAGTTATCAGGTGTCGGCCCCGGGTTTCGACACCCGTTCATTCGCGATTCGCCATTCGCCATTCGCCATCCCGCCAGCGTCACGCGCTAGGATTCGCGCCATGAAAGCCATACGCGTCGCCGAACCGGGCGGTCCCGAGGTCCTTCGTTGGGAAGACGTGCCCGTCCCCACGCCAAATGAGGGCGAGGCGCTCGTCCGCATCGAAGCGGCAGGCGTCAATTTCATCGACGTCTATTTCCGGACCGGACAGTACAAGGCCGCGCTGCCCGTCACCCTCGGAATGGAAGGGGCCGGCATCGTGGAGGCGGTCGGTCCCGGGGTCCGGGACGTCTCGCCCGGCGACCGCGTCGGCTCCGTGAACTTCGCGGGTTCCTACGCGGAGCTCTCGACCGCGCGCGCGGAGCGGCTCGTGAAGATTCCCGAGGGAGTCTCGACCCGTCAGGCCGCGGCGGCGCTCCTCCAGGGGATGACGGCGCACTACCTGACGCACGCGACCTACCGGCTGCGGGCCGGCGAGTTCTGCCTGGTGCACGCGGGGGCGGGCGGCGTCGGTCTTCTGCTGTGTCAGATCGGCCGGCGGATCGGAGCGCGGGTCATCGCGACCGCCGGAGGCCCGGACAAGGAGCGGCTCGCTCGCGAAGCGGGAGCGGAAGAGACGATCGACTATCGGACGAAGAACGTGGCCGAAGAAGTCCGGAGGATCACCGACGGAAAAGGCGTACGGGTCGTGTACGACTCGGTTGGAAAAGACACGTTCGAGGGGAGCCTCGACTCTCTCGGGGTCCGCGGCACCCTCGCGCTGTTCGGTCAGTCGAGCGGGAAAGTTCCGCCGATCGATCCGCAGGTCCTGAACACGAAGGGCTCTCTCTTTTTGACGCGGCCGACGCTTGCGCACTACGTCGCGATGCCGGAAGAGCTCGCGGAGCGGTCGGGAGAGATCCTCCGATCGATTCCGTCGGGCGACCTCTCGATCAAGATCTTCCGGGAAATCCCGATGGCCGATGCCGCGGAGGCGCACCGGCTCCTCGAAGGCCGCAAGACGAGCGGCAAGCTGCTTCTCATTCCCTAGAATCTGCCCGCGGGATCCGACCGCGTCTTCCTCGCGACGCGCGGTACCATCCGGGCCGTGATCCCGCGGCCCGGACGGACGTCTCTCACGTGAAGAAGGGAGCGATCGCGCGGCTTGCGGCGGCGCATCTCTGTGACGACGTGAACCAGGGAGTCATCCCGGCGCTCATCCCCTTCTTCGTCTCCGAGCGCGGGTTCACGATCGCCGCCGCTGCCGGCCTCGTGTTCGCGTCGAACGTCTCGTCCTCGGTGCTGCAACCGCTCTTCGGAATGCTCGCGGACAGAAAGAGCACGCCGTGGCTGGTTCCCGCCGGCCTCTTTCTCGCGGGCGCCGGGGTCGCCGCCGCGGGGCTCGCCCCGACGTATGCGCTCGTGCTCGCCTGCGCCGCGGCGACGGGGGTGGGAGTGGCCGCGTTCCACCCCGAGGCGGCGCGGCAGGTGTATTTCCAGTCGGGAGAGAAGCGGGCGACGGCGATGAGCCTCTTTGCGACCGGCGGCAACCTCGGCTTCGCGATCGGCCCCGCGATCGCGACCCCGATTCAGATCGCGTTCGGGCTCCGAGGAACCGTCCTGATGATCGTCCCCGCTCTGGCGATGGCGCTCGCTCTAATTCGCGCGGGCGCTCTGCGCTCCGCGGCGCCGGCCGCCGGTGATTCGCCGCCCGTTGCGGCGGGTCGAGACCGCTGGGGGGCGTTCGCGCGGCTGTCCGGTCCGGTCCTCTGCCGGGCGGTCGTCTTCTATGCGCTGAACACGTTCGTCCCTCTCTACTGGATCCGCGAATTCGGCGCGTCGAAGGCCGCGGCGGGCGCCGCGCTCACGGTGATGCTCTCCTCCGGAGTGGTGGGAACACTCGCCGGGGGATGGCTCGCCGACCGTTTCGGCAGGCGCACCACCGTCCTCGTCTCCATGGTGCTGCTCTTTCCGCTTCTGCTCGCGTTCGTCGGATCGCATCGCGCCGGCGTCGCGCTCGCGCTGATGGTTCCGATCGGCCTCGCTCTTTACGCGCCCTTTTCCGTCATGACCGTCATGGGACAGGAGTACCTGCCGGGACGCGTCGGAACGGCGTCGGGCCTGACCATCGGGCTCGCGGTGACGCTCGGCGGCGTCGCGGCGCCGCTGCTCGGCCGGATCGCGGACGTCCGCGGAGTTCGCTCGGCGATGACGACGGTCGTCTTCGTGCCGCTGCTCGGCGCCGCGGTCGCCCTGACCCTTCCGCGCGAAAACCTCCGGAGCGCCGCGGCGCGCGGCGTCGGGCCGGGAGGAGTCCCATGATCGAAACCGCCGGGGGGACGCTGATTTGAAGCCGATCGAGCGCGTCCGGGTGATCGCCCGGGACGGAGACTCCGAGACGGAGCGGGAGGATTCGCTCGCCGTCGAAGAGCCTCTCGAGATCCGCCTCCGCGAGCACGGCGGCGCCTTGCACGCGGAGCCGTTCGTCACGACGATGCGCACGCCCGGACAAGACGAGGAGCTCGCGGCGGGGCTTCTCTTCGCGGAGGGAGTCCTCGCGGGCCGTTCGGACCTCGCGGAGCTCTCGCGCCCTTCGGACCCGCGCATAGACGCCGAGCTGCGCGCCAATGTGATGGTCGCCACGGTCTCGCGAGAGGCGTTGGAGAGGAGCCAGTCGCTGCGCCGGCGCACGGTGATGGGCTCGGCGTGCGGGGTATGCGGAAAGACCTCGATCGAGAACGTGCTCGGAGACGACCGCCCGCCGCTTCCGGGCGGTTTCCGGATCGACCCGCGCGTCCTCGTACGTCTTCCGGATCTTCTCCGGAAGGGCCAGTCGGTCTTCTCGCAGACCGGCGGACTTCACGGCGCCGGCCTCTTCGACGCTTCCGGGGCTCTCGAAGGGGTTTGCGAAGACATCGGCCGCCACAACGCGGTCGACAAGGTGATCGGCGCGGCCTGGCTCGCGTCCCGCCTCCCCCTTTCCGAGAAGGTACTCGTCGTGTCCGGGCGCGCCGGTTTCGAGCTGGCGCAGAAGGCCGCCGCCGCCGGGATCCCGGTGCTCGCGTCCGTTTCGGCGCCGTCGAGCCTCGCCGTCGAGCTCGCAGACGCCGCGGGCCTGACGCTGGTCGGATTCCTGCGCGGCGAGCGCTTCAACGTGTACGCGCATCCGCACAGACTACGACCGGCTCCGTGACGGCCCCCCTGAAAGCCTGCGCTTCGCCCCGGAGCCCGGCCGGTGGGGGTCGTGGTGGATGATGCCGGCACCGCCGCGCGCGGCGGCGGGTTCCACGCATGAAAGGTTTCTCAAACTCCTTGACAAACCTGTCGGACGGGTAGGGAATAAGCGCCGAGAGCACGGAACTTTTTCGCGCGAGGAGGAGGCCGAGATGGAACTCACCCGCCGCGGTTTCTTGCAGGCTTCGGTCGTCGGAGGGACGGTCGCGCTCGGGTTCGACGTATCCGCCGCGAGAGCGGAGATGCGCGAGTTCAAGATCTCGCGGACGACGGAAACGCGCAGCATCTGTCCCTACTGTGCGGTCTCCTGCGGGGTCATCATCCACACGCTCGGTGATCGCGCCAGGAACGTGAAGGCCTCTGTGGTCCACGTCGAGGGCGACCCCGACCATCCGATCAGCCGCGGAAGTCTGTGTCCGAAGGGCGCGACCCTGAAGGACGACATCATCCACGGAAACCGGTTGACGAAGCCGAAATACCGGCGGCCCGGCGGCGACAAGTGGGAAGACATCAGCTGGGACGACGCGATCGCCAAGATCGCCCGAAACATCAAGACCACACGCGACAAGTCGTTCATCACCGCAAACGCGAAGGGCCAGACCGTCAACCGCAATCCGGGCATGGCGATGATCGGCGGGTGCACCGATACGAACGAATTCAACTTCCTCCAGTGGAAAGTCATCACGGCCCTGGGGGTGCCGTACCGGGATACGCAAGCCCGGGTTTGACACGGCCCCACGGTGGCCAGTCTGGCCGCCACGTTCGGACGCGGAGCGATGACGAATGGATGGGTCGATATCAAGAATGCCGACGTCATCCTGGCGATGGGCGGCAACGCCGCGGAAAACCATCCCGTCGGATTCAAGTGGTTCCTCGAAGCGAAAAAGACGCGCGGCGCCAAGATCGTCGCCGTCGATCCCCGGTTCACCCGCACGGCGTCTCAGGCGGATCTCTACGCGCCGATCCGGCCGGGCACGGACATCGCCTTTCTGAACGGGATCATCCGTTACGCCCTCGCCGACAAGAGCCGTTACCACGAGGACTACGTCCGGCTGCACACGAACGGCCCTTATCTCATCGGGGAAGGCTATAAGTTCGAGGACGGGCTCTTCTCCGGGTTCGATGCGGCCAAGGGCGAATACCAGAAGGAAGCCTGGGGCTACAACCCCGACGCGAAGACCAAAGCGTACGGCGTCGACCCGACCATGGAGAACCCTCGGTCGGTGCTCCAGCTCTTGAAACAGCACGTCGACCGATACACCCCCGAAATGGTCGAGCGCATCTGCGGCACACCGAAGGAGACGTTTCTCGAGGTCGCGAAGATCGTCACGTCGACGGGCAACGCGGCTCGCGTCGGAACGATCTGCTACGCGCTCGGCTGGACGCAGCATTCGACGGGCGTCCAGATGATTCGCGCGGCCGCCATCCTGCAGCTGCTCCTCGGCAACGTCGGAAGGCCCGGCGGCGGAGTCAACGCCTTTCGCGGGCACTCCAACATCCAGGGCGCGACCGACATGGCCGGCAACTTCGAGATCCTCCCCGGGTACTTGAAGACTCCGACGTCCGCGATGGCGAACCTCGCCGGTTACCTCGATCAATCGACGCCGACGACCCTGAACAAGCAGGGGTGGGCGTCGATGAACTACTTCGTCAATTACCCCAAGTTCATGATCTCTCTCTTGAAGGCCCTGTACGGCAAGGAAGCGACCAGGGAGAACGACTTCGGCTACGCGTGGATGCCGAAAGTCGACGGCAACTACTCCTGGATGTACATGTTCGACGACATGTATCGCGGCTCATCGATGCGCGCAGGAGGCAAGGAGCCGGCCCCCGAAGGCTTCGTCACGTTCGGGATGAACCCGGTCGGGCTCGGACCGAACTCGAAGAAGATGATCGGCGCCCTTTCGAAGCTGAAGTGGATGGTGGTCGTCGAGAACCTCGAGACGGAGACGGCGCAGTTCTGGAAGGCGCCCCCCGAATACGAAGGGGGCGATCCCTCGAAGATCCAGACCGAGGTTTTCCTCCTCCCCGCGTCGTCGTTTGCCGAGAAGGACGGGACGTTCACGAATTCCGCCCGCTGGCTCCAGTGGAAGTGGAAGGCGCTCGACGCTCCGGGCGATGCGAAGGCCGACCAGGAGATTCTCGCCCGGATCTTTCTCGCCGTGCGCGACCTCTACAAGAAGGAGGGCGGCGCGCTTCCCGACCCGATCCTGAAAACGTCGTGGGCTTACACGAACCCCGTCAACCCGGATCTCGGCGAGGTGCTCAAGGAAATCAACGGCCGCGCCCTGTCGGACCTCCCGGACCCGAAGGACCCGACGAAGATCCTGAAGACCGCCGGGCAGCAGATCGACGGCTTCGGCCAGCTCATGGACGACGGCTCGACGATGTGCGGCAACTGGCTGCACTCGGGTTGCTTCACGGAAGCCGGAAACAACACGCAACGGCGCGTCACGGCCGATCCGACGGGGCTCGGCATGTTCCACAACTGGGGCTTCTCGTGGCCGGCGAACCGCCGCATCATGTACAACCGCGCTTCGGCGGACGCCGAGGGCAAGCCGTGGGATCCGAAGCGCATCGGGATTCAATGGAACGGCGAGAAGTGGGTGGGCGACGTGCCCGACATGAAGCCCGACGCGCCTCCGGGAACCTTCGGGGCATTCATCATGCTGCCGGAAGGCGTCGGGCGCCTCTACTCCCCTGTCTTGAACGACGGGCCGTTTCCCGAGCACTACGAGGCGATCGAGGCGCCCGTCTTGAACGCCCTTCACCCGATGGTGACGTCGAGCCCGGTGTCGAAGCGCTTCTCGACCGATAAGGACAAATACGGCACCGCGGACAAGTTCCCGATCGTCTGCACCACCTACCGCCTGACCGAGCACTTCCACTACTGGACACAGCATCACAAGAACGGTCGCTTGAACGAGATCCAGCCGGGCTTCTTCGTGGAGATACCGGAAGGGCTCGCTAAGGAGAAGGGGATCGCCAACGGATCCCAGGTCAAGGTGTCGTCGGCCCGCGGCGCGATCCAGGGCGTCGCGATGGTGACGAACCGCCTTCGTCCTCTGAAGATCGACGGCAAGCAGACCTGGCACATCGGTTTCCCGATTCACTGGGGCTTCGGCGCCGCAGAGGGGCACCGCGGCCCCCTCGCGAACATGCTGACGCCCTCCGCGATGGACCCGAACACGTGGACTCCCGAGTACAAGGCCTTCCTCGTTCAGGTCGAGAAAGCGTAGGGGGCGCGCCATGGTGATGCAAAGCCTTGAAATCCGCCGCTCTTCCGCTTCGGTCTGGGGACTTCCGTCGGGGATCCGAACGCTCCCGACCGTCTCGAAGTACATCGACACCAGCACCTGCATCGGCTGCAAAGCCTGCGAGGTGGCGTGCCAGGAGTGGAACGACCTGCGCCCCGTCCAGACGGCGCAGCTCGGCACGTACCAGACGATGCCGACGCTCCATCCCGAGTTCTGGAACCTCATCCGGTTCAACGAGCAGAACTTCGACGGCGGGATCGCGTGGATCATGCGCAAGGATCAGTGCATGCACTGCGACGACCCGGGCTGCCTTGCGGCCTGCCCGGCGCCGGGCGCGATCGTCCAGTACGCCAACGGCATCGTGGACGTGAACCAGGACCTCTGCATCGGCTGCGGGTACTGCGAAAGCGGATGCCCGTTCGACGTGCCGAAGTTCCACGCGACGACCGGGAAGATGGCGAAATGCACTCTGTGCGTCGACCGCACGACCGTCGGCCTCGAGCCGGCGTGCGTGAAGGCCTGCCCGACCGGCTGCCTGCAGTTCGGGACCAAGGACGACATGGTGGCTCTCGGCAATCAGCGCGTCTCCCAGCTGCAGAAGGTCGGCTTCAAGAACGCGGCCCTCTACAACCCGGCGGGAGTGGGCGGAACCGGCGTCGTGACCGTGCTCGCGCACGGCGATCACCTCGACTGGTACAGCCTGCCCGCCGACCCGCACGTCCCGATCCTGACGCGGCTCTGGAAACACGTCGTGCGGCCGCTCGGGATGGTTGCGATCGTCGGAGCGGTGATCGGCGCCTTCGGCCACTTCACGAAATTCGGACGCAAGGAGGTGCCGGGATCCGGCGACTCCGGCGTCCAGCCTCCGGGCGCTTGACCCGGGAACGAAGGGAAAAGCCATGAGCGCGACTCCCGTTCAGCATCTGCCCGTCGATGCCGCGGTCGTTGCGGCGCGGGACCGTGAGAACGTCATCGTCGGGAACGAAATCGTCCGCCACAAGCGTCTCTCCCGGTTGATTCACTGGACGGTGGCCGTCACGTTCTTCGCCTGCGTCTTCTCCGGAATGCCGATCTGGTCTCCAATCTTCGGCTGGATGGCCGCGTTCTTCGGAGGGCTCTCGGCAGCCCGGGTCGTACATCCCTGGGCCGGCATCGCATTCTTCCTCGGGTCCGCCGTGATGTTTTTCCACTGGGTGGCCGAGATGGTGCTGCTGCCGTCCGAGCGCGGCTGGCTCGGACCCAAGGCGCTCGACTACATGCGGTATGTCGAGGACGATTCCGAGGTCGGAAAGTACAACGGGGGGCAGAAGCTCTTCTTTTTCGCCACCTCCCTCGGCACGCTGGGACTGCTCGTCTCGGGGCTCCTCATGTGGTGGCCGAGCGTGTTCCCCCGTGTCGTGCTCCAGCTGTCGTACCTGATCCACGACATCACCTTCATCTTCTTCGCGATCGCGATCGTGTTCCATATCTATCTCGGCACAGCGGCCGAGCCGGGCACGTTCGGTTCGATGACACGGGGAACGGTGACGCGGGCGTGGGCGCGTCTCCACCACCCGCGGTGGTTCCGCGAAGTCACGGGTGACGACGACTCCCGCCGCGGCTGAGAAGAGCGTCGGCGAAGCCTTCGCGGCGAGGGCGCGGCGCGCCGAGGTGCTGGCCTCGCAATCGGCAGCGGCTCGCGAGCCGCTGCTCTTTGCCGCCGCCCTCTGCCGCGTGCAGGCGGCGGCGGCCGACGCTCTCGCCCCGCTGACGCTGACCGGTTCCCTCGACAACGACGCGGGGGCGATCGAGCCCTTCGTGCGCGCGGTCTTTCGCGCCGCAGCGTCGCACGGGCCCGGCCCGCTCGCGGAAGAGGCGCGGCTTCGCAGCGAGGAGGACCCGGAGGTTCTTCGCACGCGGCTGCTGGTCTTCTGGAACGGCGACCGCAAGGCCTCCGAGGACTACCTGTCGCGCGCCGGCCTGCGTCCTTATGCGGAAGTCCTGCGCGCGCGCCGGACCGCGCCGGACCGCGTACACCGGCAGGGGCACTGTCCCGCCTGCGGCGGGCCTCCGGGGATCGCCTCGCGCCGCGACGGCTCCGAGTCGGAGGGCGCCAGGCGGCTTCTTCACTGTCCGCTCTGCGGCGAGCAATGGACCGTCAACCGCATCCACTGCCCCGCCTGCTTCGAAGAGGACCCGGCCCGTCTGCCCTCGTTTCAGGCGGACCGGCACCCCTCGGTCCGGATCGAGGCCTGCGACACCTGCCGAAGGTACGTGAAGTCGATCGACCTTTCCGCCGACGCCCGGCCCATCCCCGAGGTGGATGACCTCGTCTCTCTCTCGCTCGACCTCTGGGCGGTCGAGCAGGGCTATACGCGGATCGAGCCGGGTCTCGCCGGTCTTTGAGTCGCCAGACGGTCTCGGGCGCCGAACCCGGCGATGTGCTCGCCGCGGCGCAGCGAGCTCTTCGGAACCGTTTCGACGATTTTCAGAAGGCGTTCGAAAGGCGGGACGAAGCGGCGGCCCGGGTGGCGATCGTCGACTTTCACGCGCGGCTCCGGGAGTGGGCGGCCGCGCTCGAGGCGACGCTTCTTCCGGCGCTCGCGGCGGCCTCCTCCCCCCGGCGGGACCTGCAGAGAGAGCTCACGCTCGACTTCGTGCAGTTGAGGGAGCTGACGCGCTACCTCATCGAGCAGATCTCGCAGCGGGCCGCGCTCTCGGACATTCTCGGGCTGATTCAGAATCTCGACCGTCGCCTCGCCGCGCACGCCTCTCAGATGGAGACCGTCTACACGGCCGCGGCGGTGAAGATTCTGGGCCCGGAGGCCTGGGGATCCCTGAAGAGGGCCTGTCCGGACGCCTGAGGAACCCGGGCGAAAAATGCACCGGGAGCGGGGGCTACCCGAGCTGGTTGAACTCCATATCGGGTCCGGTGTCGGGAGGCAGGAGGATCCGGTAGGCGCTCTGGAGCCGGTCCGACGACCACCCCAGGAAAACGCCCTCACCGCGGAAGAGCGAGACGGTGGGCGAGATTTCGATGAGAGAGATCGTCCCTTCGCCTTCTCCCGACGCGGCCACGAGACGCCAGGCGGACCGGGTCGTGACGGCTTCGCGCGTGCGGATATGAACGCGCTCGAGTGAAACGAGGCGAGGCGCGGTCAAGCCGGCCAGGGGATCGGGGGGGACGTGACCTCCGCCGGGCGGCTTCTGCCGGGCTTCATCCACCACGGGTATGCATCTCCAGGTGAGGGTCGCGCCGGAGGTCTCCGGCGGCGACCAGGGGCGCCCGCACCGGGATGGCGAGGCGCTCCTCCGCGCCCCGGTCGTCCCGGCGGGTCCACGTCGCTTCGAGAAGCGCGGCGAGCTCTTCGGCGGATGCGCCGTCGCGCAGCGGGCCGCGCAAATCGACTCCACGGGTGGCGTACAGGCAGGAATACCAGAGCCCGTCGGCGGTCAGTCGGCTTCGGTCGCAGGTCCGGCAGAAAGGCGCCGTCGTCGACGCGATGATTCCGAAGACGCGGCCGTCCGGCAGGCGAAATCGCTCGGCGGGCGCGGAGCTCTCCTCGATGAGCGGCTCGATCTCGCCGTACGCGCTCTCGAGCCGCGACAGCATCTCTACGCGGGAGACGACCTTCTCGCGCGACCACAGAGTGGCGCCGCCCACGTCCATGTACTCGATGAAGCGGACTTCCGCTTCGACGCTGCGCCCGAATTCCAACAGCGACACCAGCTCGTCGTCGTTCACGCCGCGCATCACGACGGTGTCGATCTTCAGAGACGAAAAGCCGGCGGCCGAAGCCGCGGCGATCCCCGCGAGAACCCGGCTGTGGGCGTCCGACCGGGTGAGCGCCAAGAATCGCTCCGGCAGCATCGTATCCAGGCTCACCGTGACGCGGTGCAGCCCCGCGGCCTTGAGCGCCGGAGCTTCCTCTTCTAGCAGCACGCCGTTCGTCGTCATCGCGAGATCCCGGATCGACACGTTCCCGGCCAGCAGCGCCACCAGTCGGGGCAGGTCGCGCCGGACGAGCGGCTCCCCTCCCGTCAGCCGCACCCGGTCGACACCGATGCTCGTGAAGGCGGCGACCAGACGGCCGATCTCCTCGAAATCCAGCAGGTCGTTCCGCGGCAGCCAGACGTAGTCGCGCTCCGGCATGCAGTACTGGCAGCGGAGATTGCAGCGGTCGGTGACCGAGAGGCGGAGGTTCCGCAGGGGACGCCCGAGCAGATCGCGGGGAGATTCGGAGGGCACGCCCGGATTCTAGCGCGGCCGGCCTGAGATCGGGAGCCGAGGTCTCACCGGGAGGGGACTTTATCGACGCATCCGTCCGACCCGCAGATCGATGGGCCAGGTGACGGTCCGCGGGGTCTGCGAATCTCCCCACGCTGCCGAAAGCTCGCGCTCGACGAGCCAAATGGGGTCCTCGCCTCGGGCGGCGAGGTACCGGTGCGTGGCGGACCACGTTCGCAGGTAGCCCAGCAGGTCCGCGAGCGTCCACGATTTCTGCATCCGAAACGCCGGCGCCGGCAGCTCTTCGAACGGAAACTCGAGCCTGCCGTAGCCCTCGTCGACGATTCGCCTCTCCACCGGCCACCAGGGGCCCAGGATTTCGCGCGCGAGCCGGCGGACGATCGCATCGATCGCCCCGCTCACGTTCAAGAGGTCGTAGGCCCAGACCGCGATAACTCCGCGGGGGACGAGGACCCTCTCCGCTTCTTTCCAGAAACGGGGACGGTCGAACCAATGGAGTGCCTGCGCGACAGTGACGAGGTCGACGCCGCGGTTGGCAAGACCCGAGCCCTCCGCCGGCGCGACGCGGTAATCGATCCGGGGATCCCGGCTGCCTTCTGCGACCTGCTTCTCGCTCGCGTCTGTCGCGACCACGCGGTCGAAGCGCGCCGCGAGCGGCAGCGCCGCCTGGCCGCTCCCCGTCGCACAGTCCCACGCGAGCCGCCGCGCCGGCGAGGCCGCGGCAAGGAAGTCGAACAGCGGCTCCGGATAGTCGGGCCGATGCCGCGCGTAGTCGGATGCGTGTCCCGAAAAATGATCCGGGAACAAAAACAAAGCGGAAAAGCGGTCGTCCGTCATCTGAATTTTTTATTCCAAGCGCGCTGCCGGGGACCCGGACAACTTCAAATCCGCCCGGCGCCGAAGTCTATAATCCAGCGGTGGTCGTCCTGGAACCGGGGAGAACGTTTCCGACTCTGGCTTTGCGGGACGCGGACGGCGGCCCCGCGGACCTCCCGCGCGGGCAGACCCTGTGGGGGTTTTTCAAGACGACCTGCCCGACCTGCGAGCTGATGTGGCCGTTTTTAGACCGCCTCTCGTCCATGGCGAAGCGCGCGGGGACGGCGGTGGTCGCGGTGTCCCAGGACGACCGCGGCGAGACGGAAGCCTTCTACGAGCGGCTGCGGATCGACCCTCCGACGCTCTACGATCCGCGGCCCTGGAACGCCTCGGAGGCGGTCGGACTGAGCAACGTCCCCACGCTTTTTTTAGTCAGCGCGGAAGCGAGAATTCGGGAGACCATCGAGGGGTTTCAGAAAGCGAAAATGGAAGAGCTCGCCGCCCGGTTCTCCGCGGAACCGCGGAGCGGGGCCCCGGCAGCGCCGAGCCGGGTCCCCTCAGCGCAAAGCCGGGTTCCTTCAGCGCGGAGCCGGGTAACCTCGGAGAGTTTCTTCCGCCCGGGGGAGTCGGTGCCGGCGCTCCGGCCGGGCTGAACGTCGAGAAACGCCGGCAGTTAGCCGAGCGGGAAAGGTTTTCAAGGTGTCCACGGTGGAAAAGAAAAAGCCAGCGACCCTGGGAGAGCTCCGCGCCAGCGGATACCGCTCCCGGGGCGTCAAGGACGAGCTTCGAGACAATCTCCGGGCTGCGCTCGCGAAAGACGAAAATCCCTTCGAGGGGATCTTCGGATACGAGCGGACGGTTCTGCCGTCGCTCTACAACGCGGTGCTCTCGCGGCACGACCTGCTTCTCCTGGGGCTCCGCGGCCAGGCCAAGACGCGCCTCCTCCGCATGCTGGTGCGGCTTCTGGACCCGGAGATCCCGGTTCTCGCGGGCAGCGAGTTAAACGAAGACCCGCTGCTGCCGATCACCAAGTACGGACGGCGCCTGATTGCCGAAAAGGGCGACATGGCTCCGGTCGAATGGCTCCCCCGCTCCGAGCGGTACCGGGAGAAGCTCGCGACGCCCGACGTGACGATCGCCGACCTGATCGGCGACGTGGACCCGATCAAGGCAGCGACCGAGCGGAGGACATACTCCGACGAAGAGGTCATTCACTACGGGATCGTCCCGCGCACGAACCGAGGGATCTTCGCGATCAACGAGCTGCCCGACCTTCAGCCGCGCATCCAGGTCGGGCTGCTGAACATCCTCGAGGAAAGAGATCTTCAGATCCGGGGATTCCCGATCCGCATACCCCTCGACATCCTCCTGGTCTTCTCGGCGAACCCGGAGGATTACACCAACCGCGGCAACATCATCACGCCGCTCAAGGACCGGATTTCGTCGCAGATCCTGACGCACTATCCCGATGACGTGAAAACGGCCGCTCGGATCACCGCGCAGGAAGCCTGGACCGAACGGGAGGGCGAGCCGCAGATCGAGGTCCCGGACTTCTTCCGCCAGCTGATCGAAGAGATCGCTTTCGTGGCGCGGCAGAGCGAGTTCGTCGACCAGTCCTCCGGAGTCTCCGCCCGCATGCCGATCTCGGCGATCGAGATCCTGGCGTCGAATCTCGAGCGGCGCGGGCTGCGTCACGGAGAGAAGAAGGTGTGGCCGCGCCTCTGCGATCTTCCGGCGTGCCTTCCGGCGATCACCGGAAAGGTCGAGATGGTCTACGAGGGGGAGCAGCAGGGCGCGGAAGTCGTGGCCAAGAAGTTGATCGCCACCGCGGTCAAGAAACTGTTCGACGCGAAGTTCCCGGCGCCGGACTCCGGGCGGCCCTCGCAGCGCAAACGGGAGGAGCCGGAGGACAACGAGGAGACGGGAGGCCCGACGCGGCGCGGGCGCACGCCGGCGAACACCCCCGAAAAGCTTCACCCGCTCTACGAGCCGATCGCAGAGTGGTTTTCGAACGGCGGAAAGGTGACAGTCTCCGACGACACGCCCTTCGCCGAGCACCTGGCGTCGCTCGAGGCGGTACCGGGTCTGCGCAAGGCGGTCGAAGAGCGCTTCGCTCCCGCGTCCCCCGAGGAGCTGGCCGTCGGAATGGAGCTGGTCCTCGAGGGGCTCACGTCGCACCTGAAGATCGCGCGCGAAGACCTCGACTCGCGCGTCTCCTACGCCGAGATGCTCAAGTTCAACCTCGTGCGCGCGAGGAGCAATTGACTCCATGACATCGCCATCATTCCGTTCCCGGATCCTCTCGGGCGAGCCGCTGCTCGGGTGTTTCCTCACGTGGCCCGTGCAGGGCGTCCCGGAGGTCCTGGCGCTGGCGAATTTCGACTTCGTCGTCCTCGACGCGGAGCACGGGTTCTTTTCCGTCGAGTCGATCGAGTCGATGGTCCGGGCCTGCGACGGAGCCGGATTGCCTTCGATCGTCCGCGTGCCTTCGTGCCCCGCGGCCGAGACGGGGCGGTCGCTCGACGCCGGGGCGGCCGGGGTGCTCTTCCCGAGGGCGGAAAACGCCGAAGCCGCCCGCGCCGGGCTCGAGACGGCGAGGTACGCGCCCCAGGGCAAACGCGGCCTCGCGGGTGTCCGCGCGAACCGCTACGGGACGCTCCCTCTCGACGAGTTCGTCGTCACCGCCAACGCGAGCACGATCGTCGTCGTCCAGATCGAGACGGCGGGTGCGCTGCGAGACGTGGACGCGGTGTCACAGCTCGAAGGATGCGACGTGCTCTACGTCGGACCGAATGACCTGACGTTCGCGCTCGGGATCCCGGGCAGGTACACGGACCCCCGTTACCAGGAAGCGCTCGCGCGGGTCGCGGGCGCGGCGAAAAAGGCCGGTAAAGCGGCGGGAATCATGCTGGCGCGGACCGACCAGATTCCTCCGCTGCGGGAGATGGGGTTTACCTTCTTCACCATGAGCGACCGGGTGCTGATCCTCGATTCTGCCCGGCAGTGGCGCGGCGCCATCCCCCGGGGGGTCCCTTCCGAGCTCCGAACGGAACGCTGACCCATGCGCTACCGGTACTCCGAATATCCCGTCGACCTCCTTCGCGGCCTGCTGACGCACCAAGAGCTGGTCAAGCTGTTCCTGCAGCTCGTGCTCCAGACCGGCGGCGACGTCGAGGAAGCTCTGGAGTGGATGAAGTACCTGCAGGACCGCGGCATGATCGACGAAGGGATAGACCTCGAAGCCTTCCGCAAAGAGCTCGAGAAGAGTGAGATCGTCGAGGACCGCGGCGGCAAGCTCTCGCTGTCGGCGGCCGGGGAGAGACGGATCCGACGCTCGGCGCTCGAGGAGATCTTCACGTCGCTCTCGAAGTCCGGACCCGGCTATCACGCGATCCCCAGGGCCGGTGGCGGCGGCGAGCTCCTGCCCGAGACTCGCGGATACGAGTTCGGCGACAACCCCACCGCGATCGACGGAGTCCGGTCGATCGGAAACGCCGTGCGGCGCGACGCGGACGAGATCGCATTGAAACCCGAGGATTTCGAGGTCCACGAGGAAGAGCACCTCACCTCGTGCGCGACCGTTCTCGCCATCGACATCTCCCACTCGATGATTCTGTACGGCGAGGACCGGTTCACGCCGGCGAAAAAGGTCGCGCTCGCGCTGGTCGAGCTGATCCAGTCGAAGTACCCGAAGGACTCGATCGACGTCATCCTCTTCGGGGACGACGCGAAGCGGGTCGCGATCTCGGAGATCTCGAAAACGATGGTCGGGCCGTATCACACGAACACCCGCGCTGGCCTGGCGCTCGCGCGCAAGCTGCTCGTGCATCGGAAGAACCCAAACAAGCAGATCTTTCTGATCACCGACGGGAAACCGTCGGCGATCTGGGATCACGGGCGGCTCTACAAGAACCCGTTCGGACTGGATCTCAAGATCGTCAACCGGACCCTCGAGGAGGCGGATGCCTGCCGCCGCGACGGAATTACGATCACCACGTTCATGATCGCGACCGACAGCTACCTGGTCGACTTCGTGGACAAGCTGACGAAGATCAACCGTGGCCGGGCGTACTACGCGTCTCCCTACAACCTGGCCGAGTTCCTCTTCACCGACTACATCCGCAATCGCAAGAAGTTCTTCCACTGAGGAGCTCCGCTTGACCGGCCTCGCGATTGCCGGCGCCGCGGCCCTGCTCCTGGTCGCGTTTGCCCTTCTCCCCCGCGTATTCCTCCATCGGGCGCTCGATCGTCTGGCGGCCCGGCGCCTCGCGGCGGAAAAGGAGCCGCCGGACCTGCTCACCCGCGCGGAGCGCGTTGCGGGCCGGTGGCGGCGCTACCCCGGAGTGCTCGGCCTCTCCGGGGAGACCGTGTTCTTCGACGGGCTGTTCGGCGAGGCGTGGCTCCTCCCGACGTCGAGGATCGGAAAGATCGTCACGGGGCGCAAGCTCGACTCGGGACGGCTTCTGTTTCGAACGGAAGTCCTGCGCCTCGTGCCGAGGGCGGGCGAAGCGGTGGAGTTCGTCCTGACGCGCGCCTCCGCGTCCGCCTGGCGGAGCCACCTCGGCCTCTGGGCGATGGCCGAACGGGTCCGCGACGCCGAGGCGGCCGCCGGGAGCTCCGGGCCCGCCGCGGAACAAGTCGTCCCGGGCCGGCGATGAGAAGACCCGCGCGCCTTCTCACCGCGGGTCTCGCCGCCGCTCTCGCGATTGCCGCGCCGGCGTCTGCTTTTCCGAGGCGTTCCTCGGGCTTCCGTCAGCGTCCGCGCCCGCGCCCGACGCCGGCCCGGCTCTCGCCCGGCGAATGCATTTCGCTCGATTTGAAGGACGCCGACATCCGCGACGTCCTGAAGAGCTTCGCGTCATTGGCCGCCGTCAACATGGTCATCGATCCCGACGTGAAGGGGTCCGTCACCGTGAGCCTGCACGACGTGTCCTGGGTGGACGCGCTCGAGGCGATCCTGCGGTCGAACGGTCTTGGCATGGTCGCGGAGGGGCGCCTGCTTCGGATCGGATCGCCGGGCCGGCTGGCGGGAGAAGCTGCGGGAGAAGCTCCGCGCTGACGGAGTCGGAGGGCCCCGGATTCCGAAACGGGGTCTTCCGATAGATTGAAGGAAACGGGTTCGGTTCATCCGGAGGACCCCTTTTATGGCCGCTGATCGCAGGACGGGCGGACGGGAATCGACCGGGTTCGTGCCCGTTCGAGGCGCGGAAGCGGAGCGACTCGGAGAGGACGCCCGGCGCGAGGTCAACTGGAAGCGCTGGGGCCCGTATCTCTCGGAGCGGCAGTGGGCGACGGTCCGGGAGGATTACTCCGCGGACGGAAACTGCTGGGAGTACTTCCCGCACGATCACGCGCGGAGCCGCACGTATCGCTGGGGGGAGGACGGTCTGCTCGGGATCTCCGACCGCGAAGGCCGGCTGTGCTTCGCCCTCGCGCTTTGGAACGGACGCGACGCGATCCTGAAGGAGCGCCTCTTCGGGCTGACAGGGCCGGAAGGGAATCACGGCGAGGACGTGAAGGAGATCTATTTTTACCTCGACTCGACGCCGACGCATTCCTATATGAAGGCGCTCTACAAGTACCCGCAGCGCGAATTTCCGTACGGAAAGCTCGTCGAGGAGAACGCCCGGCGCACGAAGGAGGATCCCGAGTACGAGATCTCGGACACGGGCGCGTTCGACGGCGACCGCTACTTCGACGTGTTCGCGGAGTACGCCAAAGCCGGCGCCGACGACATCCGGATTCGGATCACGATCGCGAATCGCGGGCCCGAGGCGGCGAGGATCGACGTGCTGCCCACCCTCTGGTTCCGCAACACGTGGGCGTGGGGCCGCTCGGGCGAGGGCTACTGGAAGAAGCCGCGGATCTTCGCGGAGAGCGACCTCGGGATGGTCGCGGAGCACGAGTCGCTTGGCCGTTTCCGGCTCGACGCGGCGGCCGATCCTCCCCCGCGCGGCCTCCTATTCACGAACAACGAGACCAACACGGAGCGGCTGTTCGGCGCCGCGAACGCGACGCCCTTCGTCAAGGACGCCTTTCACGCCGAGGTGATTGGCGGCGCCGGCGCCGGACAGGGCGGCGCCGTCAACCCCGCGCGGGAGGGGACGAAGGCGGCGGTCCGGTACTCGCTCGAGATCCCCGCGGGCGGCGAGGTCTCTCTCAGGCTGCGGCTTTCCTCCGGAACCGACCCGGGTGTGGGGGATGACTTCGAGGGCGTCTTTGCGGCGCGCCGCCGCGAGGGAGAGATCTTCTGGAGTTCGCGCATCCCGGCCGGGCTCACGATGGAGGAGACCAACGTCGCGAGGCAGGCCTACGCGGGCCTCCTCTGGACCAAGCAGTTCTACCATTTCGCCGTGCGGGACTGGCTCGAAGGAGATCCCGCCGGACCTCCGCCGCCGGACGGCCGCCGGCACGGCCGCAACGCCCACTGGCAGCACCTCTACAACCGCGACGTCGTCTCGATGCCCGACAAGTGGGAGTACCCCTGGTACGCGGCGTGGGACCTGGCGTTTCACATGCTGCCGTTCTCCAGGATCGACCCGGTGTTCGCCAAGGAGCAGCTCATCCTCCTGCTCCGGGAGTGGTACACGCATCCGAACGGACAGATCCCCGCCTACGAGTTCGCGTTCTCGGACGTGAATCCGCCGGTGCACGCGTGGGCCGCGTGGCGCGCCTACAAGATCAGCGGAGCGCGCGGCGAGCGCGACCGACTGTTCCTCGCGCGTGTCTTTCAGAAGCTCCTGATCAATTTCACCTGGTGGGTGAACCGCAAGGACCCGGAGGGGGAAAACCTCTTCTCCGGGGGCTTCCTGGGGCTCGACAACATCGGGGTGTTCGACCGCTCCGAGCAGCTTCCGACCGGCGGGCACCTCGAGCAGGCCGACGGCACCGCCTGGATGGCGTTCTTCTGCTCGACCATGCTCTCGATGGCGCTCGAGCTCGCGAGCGAAGATCCCGCGTACGAGGACGTCGCGTCCAAGTTCTTCGAGCATTTCGTCGCGATTACCGACGCCATGAACTCGCTCGGCGGCACCGGCCTGTGGGACGAACAGGACGGCTTCTACTACGACCAGATCCACGCCGACGGCCAGAGCATCCCGCTGCGGCTCCGGTCGATGGTGGGCCTCGTTCCGCTCTTCGCGGTCGAAATCCTCGACCAGACGTCGATCGACAAACTGCCCGGGTTCAAGAAGCGGCTTCAGTGGTTTCTCGACAACCGGCAGGATCTCGCCCGCCACATTTCGTACATGCGCGACGACGACGGGCAGCACGGCGTCCATCGTCTTCTCGCGATCCCTTCGCGCGAGCGGCTCGAGCACGTGCTCGAATACGTCTTCGACGAAAAGGAGTTTCTTTCCCCCCACGGAATCCGCGCGCTGTCGCGCGTCTACGCGGATCATCCGTATACCTTCACCGTGGGGGGCCGGGAGCACCGCGTCTCCTACGATCCCGGCCCCTCGACGACCGGCGTCTTCGGCGGCAACTCGAACTGGCGGGGGCCGGTCTGGTTTCCGATGAACTACCTCATTGTCGAAGCGCTGGAGCGGTACCACCACTTCTACGGCCCGTCCCTCAAAGTCGAGCTGCCGACGCGATCCGGCCACTGGGTCACCCTCGCGGAAGCCGCGCGGGAGATCGCCCGCCGCCTGGCCGCCGCATTCCTGCCCGACGCTGAAGGACGCCGGCCGTGCTTCGGCGACGACCCCCGCTTCGCGTCGGACCCGCACTGGAAGGACCTGCTTCTCTTTCACGAGTACTTCCACGGTGATACGGGCGTGGGACTCGGCGCCTCGCATCAGACGGGCTGGACGGCGCTGGTCGTGCGCTGTCTGGAGAGCGTCGCAGCAACACGCCAAGGGGGTCAGCCGCCCGACTCAACGGACGACTAACCGCCCCGGGGCCGATGTCGATTGCGCCGTGCGCCGTGCGCCCGTTTAGCGAGGGCCCGCGATCCTCCAGTTCAAATCAGGTACCGCTGGGACGCCAACCGCGGACGTGACCTGGAGCCCATTGATCACCCAGACCGCATTCTGACTGGCGTAGTCGATGCCATGTTCTGGCTGGCGAAACATCGTGGATCTCGAAGCCCGGTCCGCCTGTCATCCCGTCAGGCCGACAGGAACGGGACAACGCGCCGGGAAAGGGGGCCCGGGAGGGTGCCAATCCCCGCGCGAATCTCCTCGACGGAAGACCGCATCGTGAAGTGCGTCAGGACCACGAACTCGTTCTGAAAAAGGTCCGCGCGCTCCGCGAAGTCGCTGATGTGGAGGTGCCCGTAGGCGTGGGCGCGACCGACGTCTTCCGGCGCGAAGAACGAGCACTCGATCAGGAGAACTTTCGCCGTGTAGAGTTCCGGCGCCGCTTCGAAGATCGAAGGTCCGCAGTCTCCGGGGTACGCCAGAAGAGGGATCTCCTCCCGCCGGGTCACCTCGACGCCGGATTCCCGGAGCGCCGCGATCTCGGGGCCGGAGCGCCCGGCAAGGTCCTCCCGCAATTTCCGCCTGACCTCCGAGAAGAGATAGCCCACCGTCGGCACGCGATGGCGCCCGGGCAGGAAGCGCAGCTCGAGATCCCGCCGGAGGGCGACCGTGCGCCCGGGAACCGCCGCCTCGAAGCGCGTGCCGTACGCCACGCCTTCGAGCCGCTCGCAGGCCTCCACCCAGAGAGTCAGGTCCGGAATGGCTTCCTCGGGAGCGAAAACGCGCGCGGGACCGAGCCCGGTCAGCGTGCGTCGCGAGGCGTGATGCGCGAGACCGGCCGCGTGGTCGAGATGGCCGTGCGTCAGGCACACCGTCCCGTAGCCGAGCGTGTCGTCCGGCGCCCGGCCGAACTCGAGAAGCGTTCGGAAGCCCGGCAGCTTGAAGAACGACTCGTGCCCCGCGATCGAGACGCCGTCGATCGCGATCCCCGCCGCCTCGAGGCTCACGCGGCCGCGCCCCTGCGGGTAATCAGGCATTCGCGGAGGCTATCAGCGACAGATAATCCCGCCCGTGAAAGTCTCCCTCTTTGACTACGACCTGCCGGCGGACCGCATCGCCCAGGCGCCTCGGCAACGAGGGTCGTCGCGGCTTCTCGTTCTCGACAGAAAGAGCGGCGCGATCGACCATCGCCGTTTTTCGGACCTGCCGTCTCTTCTCGGGCCGGGGGACGTCCTCGTCCGGAACGACGTCCGCGTGAGAAACGCCCGGCTCTGGGGTCGCGATACGGAGGGCCGGCTCACCGAGATCTTTCTGGTCGAGTCGGTGTCCGAGGACCGGCTCCGATGGCAGGCGCTGGCCCGGCCCGGCCGGCGGGCCAAACCCGGGCGGCGGCTCGAGTTCGCGGAGGGCGTCAGCGGCACCGTCGTCTCGGTCAGCTCCGATGGCCGTCGCGAGGTCCTGTTCGACCGCCCGATCGACGACGAGTTTTTCGAGCGCGCCGGAAACGTTCCACTTCCCCCTTACATCCGCCGGGCAGCCGGGGGTCCCGATCGCGACGAAGATCGCGCCGCGTACCAGACCGTCTTCGCGCGTCAGCCGCTCGCTGTCGCCGCTCCGACCGCCGGGCTCCACTTCACGCCCGAGGTTCTGGCCGAGATCGCGGCCCGCGGAGTCCAGATCTCCGATCTGACACTCGCGGTGGGACCGGGGACGTTCAAGCCGGTGACGGCCGATGACACGGCGTTGCACGAGATGCACGCGGAACGGGTCTGGATACCGGGCTCGACGAGGCGGGCCGTAGCCGCCGCAGCTTCCTCCGGGCGCGTGGCCGCCGTCGGGACGACAGTCGCGAGGTCGCTCGAGGCCGCGGCGCGGATCGAAGGCGCGCCGGATGGGGACCTCGAATTTTCCACTGACCTGTTCATCACGCCGGGATTCCAGTTCCGGACCGTCGACGCGCTCCTGACGAACTTTCACCTGCCGACCTCGACGCTCCTGATGCTGGTCTGCGCATTCGCCGGCCGGGAGCATGTCCTCCAGGCGTACCGTGAGGCCGTCCGCGAGGAATACCTCTTCTATTCATTCGGCGATGCGATGTGGATATCCTGACTCGTAAGGAGAATTGTATGCTTTTTAATAAAAAAATAAGGCCGGATAAGCATCCGGCCTTAAAATCTCTCAAAATCGCGATTAATACATGTCGAGGTACTTCTCGGTCTCCCAGGGCTGCACACGGGAGATGTAGTCCGCCCACTCGCTCCGCTTGGCCTCGAGGAAGTGCGTGAGGATGTGCTCGCCGAGCGCGCCCGTCACGATCTCGTCTTTCTCCAGGTTGTCGAGCGCCTCGGACAGGTTCCCGGGAAGCTGGTCGATCCGGAGACGCCTCTTCTCCCGTTCGCTCATCTTGAACACGTTCTTGTCGACCGGCTCGCCCGGATCCATCCGGTTCTTGACGCCGTCGAGCCCCGACGCGAGCATCACCGCGAACGCGAGGTAGGGGTTGCAGGAGGGATCCGGCATGCGGACCTCGATGCGCGTGCCCATTCCGCGTCGCGCCGGAACGCGGACGAGCGGGGAGCGGTTCCGCATCGACCAGGCGACGTTGACCGGCGCCTCGTATCCCGGCACCAGCCGCTTGTAGGAATTCACGAGCGGATTCGTCACCGCGACGAAAGATCGGGCGTGCCGCAGAATTCCGCCGGTGTAGTTCAGCGCAATCTTGGATAACTGGTACTTCGCCTTCGCGTCGAAGAACACGTTGTTCCCGCGCTTGTCCAGGAAGGACTGATGCACGTGCATCCCCGAGCCGTTCACCCCGTAGATCGGCTTCGGCATGAAGGTCGCGTGCAAACCATGGTCGAGCGCCACCTTCTTCACCACGAACCGGAACGTCGAGACGCGGTCGGCGGTCGTGATCGCGTCCGCGTACTTGAAGTCGATCTCGTGCTGTCCCGGCGCGACTTCGTGGTGAGCCGCCTCGACTTCGAACCCCATCTGCTCGAGCGCGAGGACGACGTCGCGGCGCGCCTCTTCGCCCCGGTCCACGGGAGTCAGGTCGAAGTACGCGCCCTTGTCGTGCGTGTCGATGATCGGATCGCCGTTGGCGTCGCGGCGGAACAGGAAGAACTCGGCCTCGGGCCCTGTCACGAGCGTGTAGCCGAGCGCCGAGGCGTTGTCCATCTGGCGCTTCAGCGTCGTGCGCGGGCAACCCGCGAAAGCGTTGCCGTCCGGCGTGTACACGTCGCAGATGAGGCGCGCGACCATCTCGCCTCCGCGATGCGCCCAGGGATAGATCGCGAACGAGTTCAGGTCCGGCACCAGGTTCATGTCCGATTCTTCGATCCGGGTGAAGCCTTCGATCGACGAGCCGTCGAACTGGATCTCTCCGTCGAGCGCCTTGGAAAACTGCGAGCGCGGGATCTCCACGTTCTTGATGACCCCCAGGATGTCGGTGAACTGAAGCCTCAGGAATCGGACGTTTTCCGCGTCGCACACCTTCAGAATCTCGCTCTTCCCGAGCCCCGGCCCCGCAGGGTCGAACTTCAGGATCTTGGCCTTCGCCATTCCGTCCTCCATTTTCTGCAAAAGTGACACGATTTTATGGTCACTTTGCACAAAGTCAAGGCACTTAGAACGAAATACCACCGAATATCGTCCGACCTTGCACAACATGATGTGCACGCCGCGCGATCCACGCCGGTTTTCAGGCCTGAAGGGCGGTTTTCAGGAACACCCCGGTCCGGGAAGCTGGCATCCGCACCGTGAACGTCGCGCCTCCTTCGGGGTTGTTGGAAGCGAAGACGCCGCCGCCGTAGCCCTCGACGATCGTGCGCACGATCGCCAGGCCGAGGCCCGTGTGCCGCTGCGCGGCGTCCGGCTGATCGGGCCGCCACGAGAAGAACCTTTCGAAAATGCGCGGCAGGTGCTCGATGGGAATGCCGGGTCCGTGGTCCGAGACACGGACGCTTGCGGCCCCGTCCTCGCGCGCGAGCCGCACGCGGACCTCGGAGCCCTCGGGGGAGAAGCTCGCGGCGTTATCGAGCAGGTTCTCGAAGACCTGCGCCATCCGCTCTTCCGACGCCTGGATCGTGATCGTCTCCACGGGCGGGTCGAACTGAAACATCACGCGGCTGCTCCGAAGCCGGTAGCCCTCGCAGACCCGCTCGAGGAGCGCGTTCAGTGAGAGCGGGTTCTGCTCCTCCGATTCGAGGCGCGCGTCGACGCGCGTCATCTCCCGAAGGTCCGAGAGAAGCCGTTCCATCCGCTGCACCTCGCGCTCCGCGATGTCGAGGAAGCGCCGGCGGTCTTCCTCCGTCTCCGAGTCCGAAGCCATCTCCGCGGCGATCCGGATCGAGGCCAGGGGATTGCGGAACTCGTGCGAGACCTCGGCGGCGAAAGACTCGAGGAATCGCTGATACGCCTCGAGGCGCGCCGTCAGGTTGTGAAGAGCGCGCGACAGCTCACCGATCTCGTCGGACCTCTGCGAGCGCCGGAAGCTCCCTCGCAGCCGGCCGCGGCGGTCGAGGATGGCCGCCGCGTCGTCGCGGAGGTCCTGCAGCGGGCGGGCGATCGTCTTCGAGACCAGGAGGCTCAGGACCACGGCGAGCGCGATCGAAGCGAGACACACCTCGAAGATCGCGAGCCGGATCGCGTAGAGGTCCTGAAGGATCCGCCAGGTCGATGAAGTCACGACGACGGCGCCGGCGGGAGCCGCGTCTCCACCCGCGATCGGGATCGCAATCGAGAGTGTGACCGACCTCTGGCCCGCCGGCGAAGGGCGGACAGTTCTCCCGTAGCGCCCGGAGAGCGCCGCGTCGACTTCGCGCCCGGTCAAGCGCCCGCCCGATCGAGAGGACTCGCGCGCCTCGAGGGCCGGCTCTCCGGGGGGCAGAAGGCGATGGTAAAGAGCGTAAAACACGGCTCCGACCCGGTAGAGGATTCGGCCCCGCCCTCCCGCTTCTCCGGGCTCCGCCACCGGTCTCTCCCGGCGGGGGCCGAAGCGGCTCGTGTCCGCCAGGACCCTGCCCTGCGCGTCCACGACCCGAATCCTCGACTCGAGCCTCTGGTTCAGCCGGGCGAGAATCCGGGGCGCTTCCTCGCCGGCGAGCGCTCCCGGCTCGGACAGGGCCGCGGCGAGGATCCTACCCTCCTGGACCATCGACCGCTCCTGCGCTTCGAGGAGTTGCTTCTCGTACGTGCCGAGGTACAGCAGCCCCGCCGCGGGAATGAAGACGAGCAGGAGGTTGAAAGCGAGGAGCCGCGCGGAGAGTCCGCCTCGCCGGCGCCGCACGGGCGGCGGAGCCGGGCTTCCCTCCTCATCCACCTTCGTACCGGTATCCGAGGCCGTGGACGGTTTCGATCCCGGAGAACGCGGGCTCGGTCTCGACCAACTTGCGCCTCAGCCGTTTGATGTGACTGTCGATCGTCCGCTCGCTCACGAACGCGTCGTGGGGGTAAGCATCCTCCATGAGCTGACGCCGCGTCTTGACGTGCCCTGGGTGCCGCACGAGCGACTGCAGAAGGAGAAACTCCGTGACGGTCAGCGAGACGAGCGCGCCGTTCCACTTCGCCGTGTAACGCTCGAGGTCGAGCTCGAGCGGGCCGGCCTTCAGCAGTTGCGCGGGCTCCGAGGACGTCCCCGAGCGGACGAGCGCCGCGCGGCGGAACAGGACTTTGACGCGCGCGATCAGCTCCCGCATCGAGAACGGCTTGCACAGGTAGTCGTCCGCGCCGAGCTCGAGTCCCAGCACGCGGTCGAGCTCCTCGTCCCGGGAGCTCAAGAAGATGATCGGCAGCGTCTCCGAGCGGGCGCGCAGCTTCCGGCAGAGCTCCAGGCCGTCCATGCGCGGCAGAACGATGTCGAGGATCGCAAGCCCGGGCAGCTCCTGATGCAGCGAGTCCCATGCCTCGCGTCCGTCTGAAAACGCGCGCACCCGGTAGCCTTCGCGCTTCAGCGCAAAGCTCACCGTCTCGCGGATCGTGGGCTCGTCGTCCACGACCGCCACCGTCTCGGGATTTGCGGTTTTCACCACCCGCATTCTGGCGCGCTTTGCCCGGGCGCGGAAGCGCCGCCACGGTTTCGCCACATTCTTCCGCCGAAATTCCTCGCCGAGGGCACCGCGGGGACTCGCCCGGGAGGTCTCCTTGCAACCCAGGGAGGTGTCTCATGGCACTCGCGAATTTTGGGACTCGTTTCGGGCGCGGCGCCGCCGCGATCGTTTTCTTTCTTCTCTCCCAATCGGCCCTCTCCCAGACGTCGCCGGTTCGTCCGGATGAAGTTCACGCCGGAGCGCTTCTCTTCAAGACCGCGAGTCCGGGCCTCTATCTGCCCGCCCCGGTTCTGGACACCGACGTTTCGATCCGCGTCACCGGGATGATCGCGCGCACGACCGTCTCGCAGCATTTCCGAAACGGGACGGGGAGCTGCGTCGAGGGCCTCTACGTTTTTCCGCTTCCGGAAGGCTCGGCGGTCGACGCGATGCGGCTCGTCGTCGGAGACCGCATCATCGAGGGCGAGATCCGGGAGAGGGAGGAGGCCCGGAAAGTCTACGAACAGGCGAAATCCGAAGGCCGAAAAGCGTCTCTCGTCGAGCAGGAACGGCCGAACGTGTTCACGACATCGGTCGCGAGCATCGGCCCGGACGAGGAGGTGCAGGTCGTCATCGAGTACCAGGAGGCCCTCCGGTTCGACCAGGGCAGCTACCGGCTCCGCTTTCCGCTGGTCGTCGCCCCCCGGTACATCTCGGGCGCGAAACCGGCCGGGCCGGAGACGGTCTCCGGCGGCGCAGACACTGCGAGCCCGGGCTCCGGATGGGCGGCGAACACCGCCCGCGTGTCGGACGCGAAGAGGATCACGCCGCCCGTCGCGGACCCGGCCGCCGGGTTCACAAATCCCGTCCATCTCAAGGTCAACCTCGACCCGGGATTCCCGGTCCGGCGGGTCGCGAGCGGCTCGCACGCGCTACGCACCGAGGCGGGCCAGGGCAACCAGACGCTCGTCACGCTCGCCGACCGCGCCATTCCGGCGGACCGCGACTTCGAGCTCTCGTGGGAGCCCGACCTGGGCCGTGAACCGACGGCGGCCGTGTTCTCCCAGGCCGTCGGAGGCGGAGGCGGAAGCGAGCTCTACGCGCTCCTGATGGTGATCCCGCCCAACGCGGCGGTCGAGCCCCGAGCCCGTCTGCCCCGCGAAACGGTCTTCGTCATCGACACGTCGGGCTCGATGCACGGCACGTCGATCGAGGGCGCGAAGGCGGCGCTCGCGCTCGCGCTCTCGAGGCTCGCGCCGGAGGACCGCTTCAACTTGATCGAGTTCAACAGCGTCACGCGCCGGCTCTTTCCCGAAAGCCGCCGCGCACTGCCCGACGCCGTGGAGACCGCACGAAAATGGGTCGGGAGGCTCAGGGCCGAGGGCGGGACGGAGATGCTCCCCGCGCTCGCCGCCGCGCTCGAAGGCTCGGAGGCGGAATCGGCAGTCCGCCAGGTCCTCTTCATGACCGACGGAGCGGTCGGAAACGAGGAGGAGCTGTTCTCCTACATTCAGGCGCACCTCGGAAGGAGCCGCCTCTTCACGGTGGGGCTCGGCTCGGCGCCGAACTCCCACTTCATGACGCGCGCGGCGCTCTTCGGCCGCGGGACGTTCACGTACGTCGCGAGCGCCGCGGAGGTCCAGCCGAAGATGTCCGCGCTCTTCCGCAAGCTCGAAGCGCCGGTGCTGACGAACCTGGAGGTCAAGTGGGACGACGCGAACGCCGAAGCGTGGCCTTCCCGGCTCCCGGACCTCTATGCGGGCGAGCCGCTCGTCGTCTCGGTCCGACTCTCCGGGGGCTCGACGGGTGTGACCGTCTCCGGCGATCGCGGCGGGCAACCCTGGTCGCATCGTCTCTCTCTCGCGGCCTCCCGCGAGGATTCCGGGGTGGCGCGGCTCTGGGCTCGCTCGAAGATCTCATCGCTCACCGATTCTGCGACCGCGGGTGCGGACGCGGAGAAGGTCCGACGCGCGGTTGTCGAGATCGCGCTCGCCCACCATCTCGTCTCGAGCTTCACGAGCCTGGTCGCCGTCGATGTCACGCCAACGATCGGCCGGGGAACCGCCTGCGAAGCGAGGGCGATTCCCGTGCAGATGCCCGACGGCTGGAGCGCCGAGCACGTTTTCGGCGAAATGCCTTCCACCGCGACTCCGGGTCCGCTCCTCCTCCTGCTCGGGTTCACGCTGCTGGCCGCGGCCTTTGCGCTCAAGACCGTCGGAGGCGGCCGATGACCCGGCGATGGCTCAGCCGCCTCCCGGCAGCGATCGCGGTCGCGGGCATTCTCATGCTCTCCCAGGGCGGATGGGTCTACCTGAAGGCGAGCCTCGCGCAGGTTCTGCTCCACCGCGCGTGGGCGAAGACGCTCGCCGGAGGGGAGGAGGTCAAGCCGTGGCCATGGGCGGACACGTGGCCCATCGCGCGCCTGACCGTCCCGGCGGCGGGCGTCGATCAGATCGTCCTCGCCGGCGCCTCGGGCCGCACTCTCGCTTTCGGCCCCGGGCATCTCGACGGCAGCGCGCGCCCAGGCCGCGGAGGGAATTGCGTCCTCTCGGCGCACCGGGATACGCAATTCCGTTTTCTTCGCGATCTCTCCCCGGGCGACGAGATCCGGATCCAGGCCGCGGACGGGAAGACGGCGGTCTACCGCGTCGTCGCGGGCCGGGTCATCGACAAAGCCTCCACCGGGGTCCTCAAGCCCACCGCGGGACGGACGCTCACCCTTCTGACCTGCTACCCCTTCGACGCCGTGGTCCCGGGAGGAAGGCTCCGGTACGTGGTCCGGGCGAGGGGCTAGGGGTCTCCGTAGCGCTTTCGCCTTCCGCCCTTCGCCCTCAAGGCAATTTGTCCCTTCGGCGAACAGATTCGCCGCCTCCTTGATATTCTGGGCGGCCCTGGTGGGAAGGAAGCTTTGGAGGGAAACATGAGCACCGTCGAAACCGTCTCCCCCCGGACCATCCGGGCCCGCACGATCCGCAAAGACCTGCCGGGAGACGAGCTGCGCGCTCTGGCCCGCTCGGGGGAAAAAACGACCGAATATGGATCCCCGGTCTACTCGACGCGGGTGAAGAACCGGTCCGCGAAGAACACCTACATCGTGGAAGACGGCGTCCAGGTCGGCGTCATGCAGCAGCCGATCGAGCGCTCCCGGGCCGAGGACACCGTCCGGAAGGTGCAGGAGGCGCTGCTTCAGATGGACCTCGTCCAGGTCGACCGCCGGATGGGCGACCATCCCGATGCGACGCTCCGCTGCCGGCTCTACGTCCCGGTCGAGTACGCCCGCATCGCGTACATGTGGCACAACATGCTCTTTCCCTCGGACTCGACCTACGAGCCCGACTTCGTCTCCGTGTACGTTCCGGAGTGGCCGGAGCGCCTCATCTTCGCGGACGTCGAGCAGGGCTACACCTACATCCTGGGGAGCGACTATCCCGGCGAAGCCAAGAAATCCATGCTCCGGCAGGCGATGTTCTGGATCAAGCGGCGCGGCGGGCTGGGCCTGCACGCCGGGTCCAAGATTCTCCGGGTGACCGGGCCCGACGGCGCGCTGCGAGACGTCGGATTCCTGCTGTTCGGGCTGTCCGGCACGGGCAAGACCACGCTGACGCTTCACGACCACGGCCTGCAGCCTCCCGAGTCCGCGATCATCAAACAGGACGACGTGGTCCTTTTGACCCGGGAAGGTCGGGCCTACGGGACGGAAGACGGCTTCTACATCAAGACGGAGGGTCTCGAGCCTTCACAGACCGTCCTCTGGGGCGCCGCCACGCACGCGAGCGCCACGTACGAGAACATCATGGTGAACGATTCCGGCAAGGTCGACTTCCTGGACACCTCCCTCACCTCGAACGGCCGCGGCGTCGTTCTCCGCAAACACATCCGCGGCACCGGCGATGGAATCGACCTGCCGAAAGCGAACAAGATCGTCTTCATCACCCGCCGCAACGACATCGTTCCCGTCTGCGCGAGGCTGACGCCCGAGCAGGCCGCCGCCTATTTCATGCTCGGCGAATCGATCGAGACCTCCGCGGGCGATCCGACGAAAGCCGGACAGGCCAAGCGCGAGGTCGGCACGAACCCGTTCATCGTCGGGCCGGAAGCCGAGGAAGGCAACCGGCTGCTCCAGATCCTCCGCGAGAATCCCGACATGCAGGCATACATCTTGAACACCGGCTCGATTGGCGCGAAGGGCGCCTCGCCTGGCGAAAAGATCACGATCCGGATTTCGACGGAGATCATGAAGCAGATCGCGAAGGAAGGCATCGCCTGGCAGCGGGACAACGACTGGGGCTACGACATCCCCACCGACGTGCCCGGCATCAACCTCGAGAACTACACGCCGACGACGCGCTATTCGGACGCGGAATACGCCGCGCTGATCGACAAGCTCCGCGCGGAGCGGCGCGAATGGCTGGCCAGGTTCCCGGGGCTCGACCCCGCGATTCCGGACGCGATCGAGGTCTAGTGTGGTCGAAGTCGAAGGTCTTCAGGACGTCGTCGCGGCGGATTCGTCGATCTGTTACATCGATGGAGACCGCGGAATCCTGTCGTATCGCGGAATCGACATCCACGACCTGGCGGACCATTCCAGCTTCGAGGAAGTCTGCTTCCTTCTCTGGCAAGGACGCCTCCCGCGTCTGGAAGAACTCGGCCGGCTTCGGAGCGAGATCGGCCGCGAAAGGCCCGTTCCGGCCGAGACGCTCGAGCTCCTGGGTGGCCTCGCTTCGAAATCGAACGCGATGGATGCGCTCCGGACGACGGTTTCGGCGCTGTCCGCCACGGATCCGGACGCGGCGGACATGTCCCCGGAGGCGAACCGCCGGAAAGCCGTCCGGCTGACGGGACAGCTCGCGACGATCGTCGCCGCTTTTCACCGAATGCGGCAGAAAAAGCCGGTCGTGCCTCCGGACCCCGGACGAGGCCATGCGGAAGACTTCCTGCGGATGTTGAACGGCGAGACGGCGACATCCGCGGCCGTCAAGGCTCTCGACGTGGCCCTGATCCTCCACGCCGACCACGAATTAAACGCTTCGACCTTCGCCGCCCGCGTGACTGCCGCCACGCTCTCGGACATCCATTCCGCGATCACCTCGGCGATCGGCACGTTGAAGGGGCCGCTTCACGGCGGCGCGAACGAGGC
>JBBROA010000003.1:0-81490 GCA_038229875.1 Thermoanaerobaculia bacterium
AGTCGGCGTCTTCGGTAAAGAGCTGGCCAAACGCCTGCGTGCTGTGCGAGTTCCACGCACTTGCAAAGCCCTCGACCAGCGCCTCAGGACCCGGTGGTTCAGCTTCCGCTGGCTGCGCAGCCCCGATGAGCACCGCTGCCAGGAACCCAACCACGTGCGTTGCGCACCTCACGATTAGACCTCCCTTTGTGTTGTGCCGCCTAACGGTTGGCGGCTCAGCGGCGACGGCGGCGCAGCCGACAGCGTCCGCTGCAGCCGCGGGTTAGGCGACATCTTGAACGAAGCCACCGCGGCGAAAAGTAATAATGAATGAGAGACCCGCTGCAAGGGCGCACCAAGGAGGGAACAGCGCCGGCCAAAAGTGTTCCGTTGGCTGTGGCTCGACGAGCGATAGACTTACATCACCCCGGAACGCTGAGGTCATCACAGCTAAAGCGCCGACGGCAAGTGTCACGATCGCGACGTCAGCCACAGCTCTTCGCCACGAAGCTCCGGCTCTCATGCGCTTCGCAGCGATGGCACATGTAGCGGCCGAGAGCAGGAACATAACCACCAAGAACTTGATGGCCACGGGAACCAGCATTGCTTCTAGCGAGGCGGTCAAACGAGCGGCACCCGCCCGCGAAGCTTCCGGGAGGCTCGCAAGAACCTCCGGGGAGTTGGCGTGATGCACATTGCGAAGAAGACTTCCGTACCACAGTGCGGGAACCACTAGCGGCCACACCGAACAGACAGCCAGCCGAGGCCATATCCGAGGAGAGCGATCAGATCTCATCGCTATATGACACTCAAGGGCTTAATGTCGCCTAACGTCCCAAAGCTCAGCCGCGGCGGCAGCGAAGCTGACGACGTCGGCTGCAGCGGGATGTTAGGTGGCTCAGCAAGGCTTGAGAACACGCTTCTCCCAGATGAATCTCAGAGCGAGATTCGTCAGACGTCCTTGAAGCCAGACGAACGGTATCGAGATGACTGCCAAAGCGAAGGCCTGGGGAAACCCGTCAGCCAGACCTCCAGCGACGTGGATCACTACCGAGACCACCAGAGCAACGACGACGGCACCAAAGAGAGAGACCTCAGGAGAGACGCGCCGCCTCAAGAATAGAATCCACAAGAGCAAATTATTCGCCCCGATCACGAGAAGAAGTCCAAAGAGAGACTTGAGCAACATGTGGCTTTAGCCGCCTAACGGCCTGCGCGTCAGCGGCGAGTGAGGAGGCGAAGCCGACGAACGAGTCCGCTGCACGCGCGTGTGGCGGAGGCTCAGAAAGCAACCCAGGCTCCATCCGGTGTGCTCAACACTCTGCCATTCACCAAGTCAACAGCTACCGGCAGCCTCACCGCCGTCCGCCGCTCCGAGCCAGCTCGCGCAGGGCCTCCTCCAGGAGCGCGTTGAAGGCCTCGGGCTGCTCGAGCATGAGGTAGTGCCCCACTCCCTTCATTATGGCCACCTGGTAGCCGGGGACATACCTGCGGTTGACCTCCACGTTGGTGGGAAACAGATCGGAGTTGATTGCGCGGATGGGGGCCTTGATCTCGCGCAGCGCCGGCAGCGGGTCGTAGGTCACGCTGGAGCGGGCGGAGGCCACGCCAATCTCCTGCGGCACCGACAGCGCCGTTTCCAGTACGCGCGCCTTGACGGGCTCGGGCGTGCTCGCCGAGAAAAGGAGTTGCGACATGTAGGCGGTGAGGTTGGCCCGGTAGTTGGCCTGCAGCTCCGACAGGGACTTCTCCAACTCCTCAGCCGCGGGCCTCTTCTGCTCGAAGTCCACCAGCGTGTCCACGAGCACCAGGCCCGCCACCCGGCCCGGCATACGGCGCGCGGCCTCCAGGACTACAGGCCCGCCAATGGAGTGGCCGATGAGCACCACGCGCTTCAAGCCCAGCGTCTCGACCACCGACACCACGTCCTGGCCGAAAGCGGGCATCGTCCAGTCCTTGCGCCCGACTCCGCTCTGGCCGTGGCCGGCCAGGTCGAGCGCGACCACGCGGTGCTTCGCGGCGAAGTGGGCCACCTGCCCGTCCCAGAAGCCCCGCTCGCAACCCCCGCAGTGGACGAACACCAGGGCCGGATCGCCCTTGCCGGCCGCGTGATAGCGGATGGGGATCCCGTCCGGCGACGTGGCGGTGCCGGAAACGGCCCCCTGGGAGCCGGCCCTGGCCGGCGGCAACAGTGCCACGAGGGCGATGGCTAGGCCGAGTGTCATCTTCATCGAATCCTCCTTCGCCTCAGCGTACAACCGCGCCGAAGACAGCACTCCCCGAAGCTCGCGCACACCCCCATCCGCGTCTGGTCCGCCTAACGTTCCAAAGCTCAGCGGCGGCAGCGGGGTAGCCGAGGGCGTCCGCTGCAGCGCGATGTTAGGCGGCATCACCGACCGCGGCTCTTCGGCCTCTTCCCAGTAGCCAACCGAAGCCGACTCCGGCGAGTACCGCTACCCCCCAGGGCAGTGCGACTGCGAACGGCCCTACGTCAATCCATGCGTGACGCAGCCCTTCGGGATTGCGTGACTCCACCATCGTGCGCAGGATCAAAGCGGAGACAGGTAGGCCTCCGAAAAACGCAATATCCACGGTTACCCTGACCGCCAGATTCGAAAAGCGGAGGCGAAGCCACGCCAAAACGCAGGAGCATAACGACAGTAGAACCGTGTCGAGCGCGACAGCCCGCCAGAGCGACCCGCTGATGTCGAGAGGTGTCACTTGGTGCCGCCTAACGTCTCAAAGCTCAGCCGCGGCGACGGCGAAGCCGGCGACGTCGGCTGCAGCGCGATGTTAGGCGTCAGGCGCATCCGTCGCATCTGCCGGAACCTCAGAAAGGACGGCCCGTGCATCGCCTTCTTCGTCCCGATCCACCTGAAGAAGTATGGGACCGATCGTGATGTTGAACCCTGCCCCGACCCTCCCCGCGCCGAAAAGATCCTGCAGGCCGTCACCCTTAACCCAGTAATCAACTCCGGCTGAATCCAGCAGAGACTTTGCCATCTCCATCCGAATCGGATCTCCGGTCGCGAGGACCGTCACAATCTCGAGTGGCGGAGGCTCAGGCGGTGTGGGCGGCGGCTCGACCAACGCCACATCGCAATCCGCGCAGCGGACGATTCCGGACTGGTACTCGTCACCGCAGCTTGGGCAGATCATTCCGGGCAGATAACCCTTCTGACGCCTAACGTCCCAAAGCTCAGCCGCGGCGACGGCGAAGCCGGCGACGTCGGCTGCAGCGCGATGTTAGGCCGCTGCGCGTTACTCATTCCAATGGAACTCGGCCGTGTCGCCAGCAAAGACGATGAAGGAGTTCGTGTTGCTGATGAAAAGGTAGTGACAAAACGCATTCTCGGGCAAGCCGGCTGGCATCGCCAGCGTCGTACTTGCGCGTGGGTCAGGGAAAGGGCCGTCCGAGGTGACCCAGAGCCCTAGTGGCAATTCCTGTTGATAGAGTTTACAGGGTGTTTCGGTTGCAAACGAGTGGAGGCCACGTACCTCCAAATTGCCGCGCTGAAACACCAAGTCGCTGCCCCTGACCCCGATAGGCACTGCCATGGCAAACCGGGCGCGCCGATTCGCGAAATCGATCGCCACTGACTCGATCTGCGAGTGCCTCTGGATATCGATCGCCAAGAAGGGCATCGAGCTCAAGAGTTTTCGTGACGGCAGGCAACTTCAGCGGCCTAACGTCTCAAAGCTCAGCGGCGACGGCGGCGAAGCCGGCGACGTCCGCTGCAGCGCGATGTTAGGCGGTGCGCAGATTTGTAGGCCAGGACCAGACTCTCGCCACCTGGCCGCCCGAGGCGGCCCCTCTCCGACGCGTGGAGACTTCAGCCCTCTCCCGGCGGTATCCGCGATCACACCGCACCCTTGACCCTTGCGGCCGGCTGCCCAAGCCTCGATGCTGAAGACGACTCGCAACCGCCTAACGGTCGGCGGCTCAGCGGCGACGGCGGCGAAGCCGACGGCGTCCGCTGCAGCCGCGGGTTAGGCCGCATCAATATCCGTCCCAGGCGGCCCGTGTCCATCGTCCAAAACCGCGGTGGCTGTCTATCGCCGCAAGAGCGCGACCTGAGCTTGTAGACGGAAAGTGAAGACTTCTGGATACCGTTTGGTTGCCATCCACGTAGATGTCCTGCCGAACCCAACTGTTGCTTTCGTAGTGCAAATGAACCGCTGCGAACTGTTCCGGGTAGCCGATACTCGGCCAGCGCACTGCAGGGGCGGTTATATAGTCCTCGACAGGAAAGCTGCTCGGTATTCCGTACCAGGGTCGTAAGTGAATTCCAGCGCCATAGAAACGGCCGCCGTTGATGGGCGGGTTGCTCCCCACGAACTCGTTTGCCACTACCCAGTCGCCGCCGCGGGCGGCATCCACGCTCAGAGATTGCAGCTGGCCGTCCGGGGAGTAGGTCGCCGCGAAAACGGCAACCCCTGGGTGGGCCCGCACGATCCTCACCAGGCTGACAGCGACCAGCTGGGCGGCCGATTCGGCCGGGACGGTCGCCGTCAGGGTCGGGAGGTCTGAGCTCACCAGCTTCGAATAGCTGTTGACTTCAAAACCGGTCGCCTGACCTCGGTACCTGGAATCGTAGAAGTAGGTCGATTTCGCATAGACCGAACCGAATTCGCCACGAAGGAGCTCTTCGTTCTTACCTCGTTCAATCAAGCGGTATTGACGGTCCGTGAGGAAGGAGTTTCTGAGAGGGTACCTGCCACCCGTTTCCGCGCCGTATTCTGCGATCTGATGACCGGATAAAGCGAGATCGTCTCGGAATCCCTCTCGCAGTTGATTGCCAGAGGATTGAATCCGATCATGCATGACGAGGGTTGCTGTGGTCGAATCGATCGAAACGGAGCGGTACCACCCACCTGGACCGACTCGACAGGCGAGAAGAACAACCGAGACCAAGAGACACATCGCCGAGGGCGCGGGCAGGTGCCGGCTCTGTTGATTGTCCGTGCGGCCTAACGGCTGGCGGCTCAGCGGCGACGGCGGCGAAGCCGACGGCGTCCGCTGCAGCCGCGGGTTAGGCCGCCTTGCCAACCCGAGGTTCATGGCTCTCCCCGAAAGCGACGCTGGGCGCTTCGAGCGCTTAGAAAAGCGCCAACCGCATAAAGCATGGCCCAGACTAAGTCGCCTCTGACGTTCTGCCGAGTGAGTGCCGGGCTAAAAAGCTTTCTGCTGTTCATCAGAAATGGTATCGCGTCGCACACCAGCAGAATTGCTGCAATCGCCAACACTACGGAGAGCGCCAGCATGCCGATCGCGACCAGCCGGCCGGAGAACTCGAGGTTTGGTTTCATACGGCGAGGGATCGCTCCTGGCGGCCTAACGTCCCAAAGCTCAGCCGCGGCGGCGGCGAAGCCGACGACGTCGGCTGCAGCGCGATGTTAGGCGTCACGCTTACCATGTCCCGTCAGTTGAAATGATGACGTTGAGATCACCTGATTCAAGGAATTGGAAGCTCGCCGGTTGCGGCTCGAGAAAAGGATCGATCAGCTCCGCGACCTGAGCCAAACCCTCTCGATCCTGCACCCAGCGGAACTCATGGGTGCCGATCCGCCTTACCCCCGGCCGCCCTTCAACGTTTGTCATCATCAGCGCGCAACCATTCTTGCCGGTGACGCCGGGAAGTTCTCCGGCCAAGATTTCTTGATCGCGCTCAGCCGACAGACGACTCGCCGCGTCACGAAGAGCTGCCACGCTCTGGGGTTCGAGGTCGCTAATCAGGATGGCAGGCGTATCCGCGCAGCGTTTCGAAATGAACTCAAGCGTCATGGGACCTTCGTGACGCCTAACGTCACAAAGCTCAGCCGCGGCGACGGCGAAGCCGGCGACGTCGGCTGCAGCGCGATGTTAGGCCGCGGCAGTTTCACGTTGCTGTCTCCGATGTCGCTCGATCAGGTGACGGGTTCCAACGATCATCAAATAGAGGGCCACCGCCCAAATGACCAACTCGACAAAGGTTGCCAGCGCTAGGTACTTGCCGTTCGCTTCGTAGTGCGACAGATCGAAGCGAAATCCGAAGACTCGAAGAACGCGAGCCGCAAGCATGCTGGGACTCCAGCGCGAAAGACTCTGAACCCAACTGGGAGCTGGGCCCGCGAGGTACAGCGCGAATCGATGCTCGGGGTCGAGCCGTGCTGATGCAAGCAGCCAGAGGTAGTCCCATGCCGCGGCCGCGACCAAACAGGCTCCAGCCAGCCTCCATCCGGACGTCCTTCTAAAGCCCATCAGAAAACCTTCCGCGGCCTAACGTCCCAAAGCTCAGCCGCGGCGACGGCAACGCCGGCGACGTCGGCTGCAGCGCGATGTTAGGCCGGGGCATGAGTACTTCCTCTTTGGGGCTCGCCGGGTTCAACCGAAACCGAGACTCGTTGCGCCTCCAGGAACCCAGCAATGCCGTAGCACGGGTACAGGGTCACCCGAACTGCCTTTTCACTCACCTCGCATCCAAGACCAAAGATCGCGTTTTGAGTGCTGAAGTCGGCCAACTCTAGGTCCAAAACTCTCTCAAACGAGAACGTTACAACCGCGTGCCGATCAAGAACAAAACAGCCGGCCGCATTGATCTCCTCGGTCATGCGCCAAACATGAAGGCGCAGCCTTGATTGGCCTTCGCGACGCAGACTGAGTTCCAGCACTTCAGCATCATGGAAACTGGGCCAGCCGCCGAACCACTCGACCAGCTGCTTCGCCCCGGGGATCGACGGCGCAAGAAGATCAGCCATAACTTCCGCGGCCTAACGGCTTAGCGCTCAGCCGCGGCGGCGGCGGAGCCGACGACGTCGGCTGCAGCGCGATGTTAGGCACCGGCCGTCTCCGCTGAATCTGCGTCGGAAATGATGTAGTGAGAAAGGTCAATGCCGATACCAAGGTTGCCTGCGAGGGCGAGAAGAGGCGCAGGGAGCTGGTCAGTCTGAGCGACGACATCTTCCCAGGCAAGCCCAAAGTCGAGGACCGACCCTTCGACCCCCGGGAAACTTACGATCCTCCGCAACTCAGCCGCGTGTTGCTCCAGAAATTGGACGGCATCTGTCACCGACCGGTCGAACTCGTGGAAATCTCGATCGGACACGTCGAAATGAGCGCACGACACCTCGAAATGAGCGCCCTTCCTCTCGAAGATTCGCTGACGCCGCAGCTCGCCTCTTCGATCGACCCTGTACGGTTCGAGTGCTGTGAGCTTCGCGAGTTCGTCCACCGCTAGCTCGTGTCCCCACACTCTGAGAATGCAGGTCATAGGCTCCTTCCGGTGCCTAACGGCCTGCGCGTCAGCGGCGAGTGAGGAGGCGAAGCCGACGAACGAGTCCGCTGCACGCGCGTGTTAGGCCACGGCGCAACGTGGTCCGTGAGCGAGCAGGGCTTCCGGTCCGTCATTCGCCTTCTACCACTGTTGCTACCCCGGTTGTCGTATTCACACGGACCAGCCAGTGATAGCCGGGTCGCGCGAACTTCTTCGTGCCCTGAATAAGAAACTCCCAGTGAGCGGGGCTACCCGCTGCTTGCTTTACCGAGTACGTCTTCACGGTTTGCTTCGTGTACTTCAGAAATGCCTCCTCGGCAATTCGTCGGGCATCTCTGGCGTCGGGAGGCCAGTGCGCCGCCGATGGTGTAGGTGTTGGCTGCGAGGCGATCGGCGTCGCGACCACTGGGGCGATCTGGAACAGCCCCAAGAGAACGACCGCACCTATACGACTTCCGTGGCCTAACGGCTTGCGGCTCAGCGGCGCCCGCGAGGGCGTCCGCTGCAGCCGCGGGTTAGGCGGCTGGCTCACCGTCGCCCCGCCTTTCGGAAAGCGATCTGGAAGACTTCACTTACAAGCCAAGATCGTAGGTGCGTCCCGGCCAGCCTGTCCTTTTGGCCGAACCTGGTCGGTGCAAGCGACGCCAAGGCCCGGCCAATGTCGGGCTCATAGGTCTGATAAGTCGTGCCGGACCGGCTTACCTTCCAAGGAATCATGAAGGCCTGTTGAGCAGAGGACGAGAGACTCACCGTCGTTCCGTCGGCAAGGCCCACCACCGCGGACACGTGAGGGTAGTCATCAGTCCACCAGTGTCCTGGGGCGTAGTACTCATCCAGAAGTCGGGAAATCAGTTCCACATCAGCTCGGGCGGCCTCGAATTCTTCCCGAACTCGCGGTGCCGCGTAAGTTGAATATAGCGCGTGGTGTACACCACTATTCGCGATCCGAATATCCTGCGGCGTAGCCGTCTGAAGCCAGGAAACGAGGTCCGCGAGATCGCTTCCATGAAATTGCGGCTTCGGCGCTGTCTTCAAGCCTCGTAGCAATAGAGCCACAGCCTCCGAGCACTCCGCATGGTCACAGGCGACCGTGTATTCAGCGGGGTCGGGCGGAGTTGGGGTCGGACACGAGTCGTCTCCGCCCGCCGGCCGCGTTTCGATCACGCTAAGACCTTGCCAAGATGACGCGACGTGGATCCTGATCTGCTGGCTAGCAGATTGCGAGATCGCGTTGGCGGTTGACAAGGCCATTGCAAGGCCCGTTGCGAGAGCAATCCCATGACTCGTGTGGCCGCCTAACGTCCCAAAGCTCAGCCGCGGCGACGGCGAAGCCGGCGACGTCGGCTGCAGCGCGATGTTAGGCCGAGCGCTACCCATGTGGCTCCCACATCCGAGCGATCGCCTTCGCCAACATCGGCGGCAAGCAATCACGGGCCGCGCAGAATTGTGGCTGGGTTGAGACCCATTCCACGCGAGCCCCATTTCGAAACCTGAGAAGGGCTCGAGCTGCCCGAGGTGGTTGTGCGACGCAGTCCACGCAGATGACGCAGGGCTCCGGTTCATATCGGATCACCACGTCCGCCTGGTCCGACGTGGGTGCCAGACTAGCTCCAGGCGACCATTTCAGAAGCCACGGTCTGATCTGCTCAGCCGTATATGCGGCTGCCCAGCATTTCCCGTCCTCCACGAAGAACGATCGCGTTCGCGAGGAAGGAGGAAGAGGATGGGTTAGAGGAATTGGTCGATACGGTATGCAGCCGCTAAGGGCCGCCACGGCGGCCAGCCCGAAGACAAAGCAGTAAGGCGCCTTCGCTCGGCCTAACGGATTTCGCTTCAGCGGCGAGCGCAAGCGAGTCCGCTGCAAGCGTGTGTTAGACGGCGCCCGCCGTTCACGGGCCATACGTTGCCTGCGGCCAAACGAAGAGGAGAAATAAGTAGCACGAGGCCGTCACCACCAAAGGGCCACGGAGGCTACGATGCGTCACCGTGGAGAGGGCCAGAGTAACTCCCGCGACGAGCAGAAAGAGGGCGGCATTTAAGGCGACCTCAACGGCGAGTATCGCGCCGAACGCCAGGACGGTCGTGCCTGTTAGCGCGACGAGGATCCCGCGTGAGTTCCAGAACAGGGCTTGCGCAAGGCGAGTGCCGAATCCGTGCCCGCCGAACAGGAAAGACTCTTCCGCTGGATGCAAGAGGAAAGTGCTGAGCGACACCAGAAGCGTTACAACTAGAAAGAAGCGGGCGGTTCTCGTGCCTGCTCGGCGAGCGCCGGAGGCAATTGTTTCAATGGTCACGCCTGCGCCTTAGCGCCGCCTAACGTCTCAAAGCTCAGCGGCTCGCGCAGCGGAGCGGAGCGAGTCCGCTGCAGCGCGATGTTAGGCGGTGCGCAGATTTGTAGGCCAGGACCGGACTCTCGCCGCCTGGCCACCCGAAGCGGCTCCTCTCCGACGCGTGGAAACTTGAGCCCTCTTCCGGCGGTATCGGTGATCACGCGGCACCTTCGAACCTTGCGGCCGGCTGGCCGAGCCTTGAGGCTGAAGATGACTCGCAGCCGCCTAACGTCCCAAAGCTCAGCGGCTCGCGCAGCGGAGCGGAGCGAGTCCGCTGCAGCGCGATGTTAGGCGGTGCGCAGATTTGCAGGACCGGACCAGACTCTCGCCGCTTGGCGGCCCGAAGTGGCTCCTCTCCGACGCGTGGAGACTTGAGCCCTCTCCCGCCGTCATCCGTGATCATGCCGCACCTTTGACCCTTGCGGCCGGCTCCCCAAACCTTGATGCTGAAGACAAGTCGCAGCCGCCTAACGTCTCAAAGCTCAGCCGCGGCGGCGGCGAAGCCGACGACGTCGGCTGCAGCGCGATGTTAGGCCGCACGCCTACCATGCGAGCGCATGTCCCCGGATGAATCGCCAGAAGTAAACGGGCTCCGCAAAAGGACCTAACAGAAAAATCGTCCAGAACCAGATCCGTTCCCTACCAGCTGGCACGCGGGAATTCTGCCGGATGTCCCAAAGATAAAAGAGCCATAAGCCAAACTCGACAAGGACAAAACCAAACAGCGCCGCGCCGGGGATATCGACATCTGTGACGGCGAGAAGGAACGCGATCGGGATCTGCCCGAATGTCGCCAAGCCGATCAGTGCCTTGCCCATATCCCTATCGCCGACTGCGTCGCTTCGTGCGGCCTAACGTCCCAAAGCTCAGCGGCTCGCGCAGCGGAGCGGAGCGAGTCCGCTGCAGCGCGATGTTAGGCGGTGCGCAGATTGGAAGCCTAGGACCGGACTCTCGCCGCACAGCCCCCCGAAGCGGCTCCTCTGCGACGCGTGGAGACTTGAGGCCTCTCCCGGCGGTATCCGTGATCACGCCTCACCCTTTAACCTTGCGGTCGGACGGCCAAGCCTCGACGCTGAAGGCAACTCGCAGCCGCCTAACGTCCCAAAGCTCAGCCGCGGCGGCGGCGAAGCCGACGACGTCGGCTGCAGCGCGATGTTAGGCGGCCGAGGCAAGCAGTGCTCCTAGCGCCATCCGGCCGAAGTTGGCCAACTGCGCCTCCGAAAACTCGAAGCGTCTTGCCTGGGCCGCATCCACATCGGCGAACGTGATGAAGACGTCGTGTTCCCATTTCCGTGCGGCCGAGTCCGCCAAGGTGACCATGTCGAGGGTGAGTTCGAGGGTTCCACCCATCGGTCTGACCGAAATGCACAGCCCTCGCCCACCCCGAATGCCGTCGTCCTTCGCACGTGCCATGCGACCTCCTATCTTTGGACGCCTAACATGTATTAGACCGCCCAATGCTGGCCGCCAACGCTGCGCAACGCGCTCCCCAATTCTTCCTCGCCGCTTCCTTCATTCGCACGAGATCTCTCTTCCTCTCACCATGTTGAGACTCCGGCAACCCTCTCGCGGTTCCCCCGTTAGCGAACCAAAACTGTCGCCTAACGTCCCTGCGAGCAGCAGCGGATTGGGAAATGGTGCTCATGGCCTCACAGGTTGTCCGCCGGGCTGCGGATGCCTCGGCCGCCGGTCCGATTCAAGACGTGTGTGTAGATCATCGTTGTTTTGACGTCGGCGTGGCCCAGGAGCTCCTGGATGGTCCGGATATCGTAACCGTCTTCGAGCAGGTGGGTCGCGAAAGAGTGTCGCAGGGTGTGGCAGTGGACCGGTTTCTTGATGCCCGCGTCCCGTACGGCCTGGGCGAACGCCCTCTGCACGACGCTTTCATGCAAGTGATGGCGTCGCTCGACTTGTGTGCGCGGGTCGCGGCTTCGCTTTTCCGCCGGGAAGAGCCATTGCCATCCCCAATCGCGATCCGCGCCCGGGTACTTTCTCGCGAGCGCATCCGGAAGGTAGACGTCCCCGAAACCCTCCTCCAGGTCTTTCTCGTGCAGGCGCTTGACCGCCGACATCCAGGAGGCGAGCGGCGTCATCAGGGACTCGGGTAACGGCACCGGTCGGTCCCGGCCTCCTTTCGCTTCGCGCACCGTGATCCGGTGGAAGGCGTACTCCACGTCTTTGATCCGGAGCCGCAGGCACTCGAGCAGGCGCATTCCGCTTCCGTAGAGCAGCAGACAGATGACCCGCGGGTTTCCGGACAGGCGACCCACGATCGACCGGACCTCGGCGCGGGTGAGACCGGCCGGCTTCGTCCGGGGGCGTTGGGCGCGCACGACGTGGTCGAGAGGGCCGACCGGAGTCTCGAGCACGTGCCGGTATACGAACAGGATTGCGGCGAGCGCCTGGTTCTGCGTCGACGCGCTCACGCCGTGGGTCACCGCGAGGTCGAAGAGGAACGCGTTGATCTCCTGCTCCCCCATTTCCTTCGGATGCCGCTTGCCGTGGAAAAGGATATAGCGGCGGATCCAGCCGACGTAGGCCTCCTCGGTTCGGAGGCTGTAGTGGCGCGCCCGGATCGCGATCCGGACACGGTCGAGGAAGCGCGGCGGGCGCTGCGCGGAGTCGGGAGTCGGCCACGGCCCGGAGATCGTCGTCATCGCTTCTTACTTCTTGTCGCTGGCCAATCGGGAGGAGTGGCGCGGCGCAACCGTTCGCCCCGGACGATCCCCCTCACCTCCTCCCCGAGCGCGGGGAGAGGGAGAAAGTCCGCGGTCCGCCTCGACATAGCCCTCTCCGCGGGCGCGGGGAGAGGAGGAAGTTCCTGGAGCTTTGCGACGGGTCAGCGCGACGCCGGATAGGCCGGTTTTCTTTTCGAGCAGCCGCCGCTTCTGGACGGCATCGAGCATCTGCTGCGCGATGTAGAAGTCCGCGGACTTCTGCGTGCCGAGCGCTTCGATCGCTTTCAGCGTCGCTTCCGCGCGCGTCAGGTTTGGGTTTTCAGTCAGGAGATCGCGGATCACGTTCGAGAGCAGGGTTCGGTTCTGCCCGAACCCTCCCTGTCCGAGTGTCCGGACCGCTTCCAGCAGTTCTTTGAATGCGATGGCGAGAACCTGTCCTTCCCACCCGGTCATGGCGAGACTCCTTATTGGGGTTAACACGTGTGACTCAGTCATAGAGACCGTCCGCGAACCAGCTCTCGCCCCGCCGGTCGCGGAAGATTCGATACAGGCCGCCGTCGGACAGCTCGACGTCCCAGTAGTCGCGCTCCGCCGGAGAGTCCGACCACCAGCCTTCCTCGAGAGACCACGGGCCGGCGGCGACGCGCACTGTCCCCTGGATGTCGAGAGAGGAGCCGGGCGCGGACTTGATCGACAGGAGACGCGGCGACCGCGTCTGAGAGATCGGGACGACGACGGCGGCGGCGGCGGCGCGCCGGCCCTCTCCGTTCCCCGCCGCGGAAACCGCTGCAGCCTGGGCGGACGCGCGTCGGTTGCGGCTCTCGCCGGCGGCAACGGTGAGAGGCAACGGGGTCCGGACGGCGGCGGCGGGAGGAGTCGGCGTCTCGGCGGTTAAGACCTCGAGCGCGATCGGCGGCCGCAGCACCCGCACCGCGAGAAGTCCGCGGCCGCGCCTGGGTGTGCGCGCGATCTCGGGCGGCGCCGGCGGCGCGTAGGAGGCGAGCGCGTACCGCTCCGGGCGGTGGCCGTCCACCGTGCGCGGAGATCCGACGCGGTCGGCGCCGAGCATCGAGGCGAGGCGCGCGATCGTCGTCGCGAGGCGGTCCGGCGACAGCGCGGCCGGTCCGAAGAGCGAGAGCTGCGCGCGCCGCGGCTTGTCCGGATGCGCGGAGAACGAGAACCCTGCGACCGCGGCGCCGGGCGGCCTCGCTTCGAGCTCGAGCCGCAGGAGCGTCAAGAGCGTCTTGACATCGCGGGTCGGCGCCGGCAGCGAGATCCCGCGCGCATCCACGCCCTCGGGATCGAGCTTCAGCGTCACCTCGAGCCGCGTGCACGCCAGCGCCTGCGATTCCAGCCGCGCGACGAGACGCTCGAGCGCTGCGTGCCCGACGAAGAGGAACGGCTCGAGAGTCACGAGCGGCCACTCGAGGTCCATCCCCTCCGACAGCACGAGCGCGGGGACGCGCGGCTCGAGCGGACGCGGGTCGAACCCGCGCGCGGTCGCGTGGAGCTCGCGTCCGAGCTCGCCCAGGCGGCTGGCGACTTCTCCCTCCGGCAGGCGCGCGAGCTCGCCGATCGAGTCGATTCCCCACTGCGTCAGTCGTGCGCCGATCTCCATCGCGGGAGCGAGCCGGTCGAGCGGCAGGGGGGCCAGGAACTTCGCCTCGTCTCCCTCCGGCACGACCTTCGGCGAATCGGGAAGCGACGCCGCCACGCGGGCCGCGAGCTTCGAGCCCGCGATCCCGACGCGCGCCGGAAGACCGGAGGCTTCGACCGCGGCGATCAGGCGCTGGCCGAGGAGCGACTCGGCGCGTTCCGCGGACACGCCGTCCTTCGGAGAGAGACCGGGCAGACCGTCGAGGTCGAGGTACACCGAGCCCTCCCCCGCGTCCTCGACGCGAGGCGAGAACGAGTCGGCGATCTCGAGAAGCGCCTCCTGAGCCGCGCGCTCGCTTTCCGCGTCGCGGCCGCGCGCGACCAGCTTCGGGACGATCGCGCGGGACTGCGGGAGCGTCATCCCCTGGCGGATCCCCGCGCGGCGCGCCGGACGGGACGCCGCGATCACGCGCGCCGCGTTCCCGTTGCCCTCGAAGATCGCGACCGGCTCCCCCTTCAGCTCCGGCTCGCTGCGCAGTCTCGCCGCGAGAGAGAAGAGAGGGACATCGAGGCAGGCGATGCGGGCGCGGGGACGCGTCATGCCGAGTCGCGGATCGGGACGAGGAGGGCGGAGACGGCGCGCTCCGGGCTCCCTGCCGCCCTCTCCCCCGGCGCGCGGGGAGAGACGGGTGGCACGGGAGTGAGCGAAGACGCGGGCTCCGGGGCAGACGTAAGGGAAAGCGAAAGCGAAAGCGCGCCGCGCGAATCCGGGGGCGGCGCCTGCCCGACGCGAAGCGAGAGCGGGACAGAAGTGCCGGGGGTCTCGCGCCCGAACTTGTCGAGCGAGACACGGGACGAGATCCCCTCGAGAAGACGCGGCGATTTTCCCGAGCCGAGCCACGCCGGGCGCGCGACGTTGGTTCCGAGAACCGCTTCCGCCGCGATCCCCGTCATCCGCCACGGCGTCACGACGAGCAGGCACGCGCCCTGGGCCTGGGCGGCGCGGGCGAGGCGCACCCAGGCGGCATCGGGCAGGTACCGCGCGCCACGAGGCGAGAGGCCGAGGTCGGCGACGACGAGCGGGAATCCCGCCGAGAGAAGCATCTCCGCGCAAGCGAGCGCGGACTTGAGCCGCGTCGGGCGGACCCACAGGAGCCGCGCGAGGTCGATCCCGGCGCGCCCGGCCGCTTCCGGATCCAGGTGATCGCCGAGGTCGACGAGCGCGGCCGGCTCTCCCGCGGAAGTTGCGGAGGCAAGCGCCGCGAGCGCGAGCGAGTGGCGACCGGAGGAGCGGCGGCCGACGAGCTCGACGAGCTTCCCTTTCGGAAGGCCTCCTAAGAGCCGCTCGATCGGGGCGTGCGCGTTGGCGGCGGACCCGGCAACCGGAGCGGCCGAACGCGCGGGAGGGGCGAGCTCCGAGGCGCGGGTCAGCCGGGCCGAGGTGCCGCTCAGGAGCGAGCCGCGCTTTGCCGTCGTCAGCGCGCCTGCCCGGAGGAGCTGCTCGAGGGCGATTCGCGAGGCGCTCATGCCGCCACACCTTTCTCCGGCGGAGAGCCGGAAAAGGAAGATAGGCGTAAAAAAGGCGTAAATCAAGATGACAAGCCGTGTCCGATCCCAGGTGAGGACAGGCGAGGAAGTGTCAGTTAAATCATTGGTATTCCATGAGCTTACGGCCACGCGCTCGCGCCAGCCGCCGTCCCGGGATCGAGGCGGCGTAAACGCCTGTCCGGCTGTAAGATCCCGGCGCAGAAGCGTGCGGCCGGGCGGCGCGCGCGGCGGGGCGGCATCGATGGCGCACGACGTTTTCATCAGTTACGCGACGAGCGACAAGCCCGTCGCGGACGCCGTCTGCGCGGGTCTCGAGGCCCGCGGCCTCCGCTGCTGGATCGCTCCGCGCGACATTCTGCCCGGCCTCGACTGGGGCGCCGCCCTCATCGACGCGATCACCGAGTGCAAGGCGATGGTGCTCGTGTTCTCCGCCAGCGCGAACTCCTCGAAGCAGATCAAGCGCGAGGTCGAGCGCGCGGTCGCGAAGGGCGTCACGATCATCCCGCTGCGGATCGAGGACGTGCCGCTCGGGAAAACCCTCGAGTACTTCATCAGCACGCCGCACTGGATGGATGCGCTCTCGCGTCCCCTCGAGCCGCACATCGACCGCCTCGCGCAGACGATCCGCTCCCTTCTCGCACGGCCGAGCCGCTCGACCGGCGGCGTCGCCGTGCCGAATCCCGCGGAGGCTCCCGCGATCCCGCCGCCGCGGATCCCACCTCCGCCGCCGCCCGCCCGGCCCACTTCGCCGCCCGCAAGACCTTCCGGCGCCGCCGCGACCCCGGCCGCTCCCGCGGGGAAACTCCGGCCCGCGCATCTGCTCGCCGGAGCCGCGGTCCTCCTCGGGCTGCTCGTCGTGTTCGGGCTGTTCCATTCGTCCGCGCCGCAGATCGTCTCGCTCCAGTTCCCGTCGCAGATCTTCGCGAACAACCAGCCCGCGCAGGGGGTGATCCTCTTCAAGACCAGCAAGGCGGATCTCGCCGCCGCCCGTTTCGACGTCGTCCAGGCCGCGAACTTTCCGCCGATCTCTTTTCCGTTGCGCTCCGTCGGCCAGAAGGAAGGGTCCGTCGGGTTCTTCCTTCAGACCTCGGTGCCTCAGCACGTGGTCCTGCAGGCGGTGCTGATCGATCGCGCCGGCCGCGAGAGCCGTCCCGTGAAATTCGCGTTCGACGTCGCACCGGCGCCCGTGAACGCACCGGCGGCCCGGCGCAAGTACGGCCCGCGCGGGATCGAGATCCAGGCGCCGAACGGATTTCGTTTTCGACTGCCCAGATAGCGCGCACGACTCGAGAGGAGGCTCGCCTGGATTATCGGCCCGCTCCCCGGGACACCTCGTCGGTCTCGCTTCCCGCGGGGATCTCGGACTTGACCGAGCTTCTCGCGAAGAACACGCATGAGAACTGGGCCCGGCAGCGCATGAGCGACGGATGGAAGTACGGGCCGCGCCGCGACGACGCGAAGAAGGAGCACCCGAGCCTCGTGCCGTACGAGAAGCTGTCGGACTCCGAGAAGGAATACGACCGGCGCACCGCGATCGAGACGATCAAGACGATCCTCGCGCTCGGGTATCGGATCGAGAAGCCGTGAGCCGTCCGCAGGACGAACTGCACGACGAGGAGACGGACCTCGCCGACCCCGGGCCGCTCGGGGAGTTCCTGCGGCTGTGCCGCGACCACCTGACGAAACCGTTCCGCCACGCGGACCGCGAGGCGATCGAAAGCCAGCGATGGCACCGGCGCGTCACGGGGAGCGCGGCCGTGCTGGGCGGCTTCTCGCTGGTTCTCGCGGCCGTCAACATCGCGATGCCGTTGCTGTTCGGTCCGCCGGGAATCCTTGCGGAAGCGGTGCTCGCCGTTCTCGCGACGATCCTCGTGTTCACCGGAATTCTTCGAGGCTGGCACGGCGACTGGCTCCTGCGGCGCTTCCAGGCCGAGCAGCTGCGCCTTGCGAAGTTTCGATTTCTCGTCAACCCGGACTTCTGGTGCGAGGGCGCGGCCGCGGCGCCGGGACCCCGCGATCGCTTTCTCCGCGAGATCGAGCGCATCGAGGCCCTGCAGGAGGAGGATCTCGCGTCGGTCGCCGCAGACGAGAACGTTCCGACGCTTCCGTCCGGGGCCGCGTGCGGCAGCATCCCGGACGCGCTGAGACTCGAGATCCTCGCGTATTACCGCCGCCAGCGGCTGGCCGCGCAGATCGCGTATTTTTCGGCGACCGGGCGGCGCAAGCGGCGGTGGTATCAGAGCCCCGCGCTTCTGCCGGGCGTCTTCTTCGTCAGCGTCCTCTGCGTCGCGCTGCACGCGTGGGCCCACCGCGTCTCGCACTCGCACCGCGGGGAATCGGCGACGGTGACGGCGGCGACGGCTAAGACGAGCGAGAGCGCGGCGCCCGCAGAATCGCGCTTCCCGCAGGGCGTCGAGGGACTCGGCGCGCTGGCGCTCGCGCTTTCTCTCGGGCTGCCGGGCGGGTGGGCAGCGGTCCGGACCTGGCGCACCGCAAACGAATTCGGCCGGAACCGGACGCGGTCCCTGGCGCGGTTTCATTCGCTGTCGAAAGTCGCGGACCGGCTTCGGGCGCAAGCGCCGGCGGAGGATGTGTTTTCGGACCTGGGGCTCTGCGAGCACATCCTCGCGGCGGACCAGGGGGAGTGGCTGCGTCTGATGCTGGAGGCGGAGTGGTATGGGTAGGCCGTCGCCTTCGCTCAATGCGGGAGCTGCCACCACCTCGAGCCAACATCCGTCGCGGGGAGAGGATCCGTTATGCCGACCCTGATTTGACGGGATTCCTAACGAATTTGACTCAAACGAACGTTCGTGCTTTTATAGTTGCCATGAGGAAAGGCGATCGCACTCGCGAAACCATCCTGGACGTCGCGGTTCGGCTGGCGAGCGAAGTCGGCCTTTCCGGGCTCTCGATCGGCCGGCTGGCCACGGAACTCTCCATGTCCAAAAGCGGGCTTTTCGCGCACTTTCACTCCAAGGAAGCGCTACAGGCGCAGACGCTCGGGCACGCTTCCGAGCTCTTCATCGAGATCGTCGTTCGGCCGGCGCTCGCGGCACGGCGCGGCGAGCCGCGGCTTCGCGCTCTCTTCGACCGCTGGCTCGAGTGGACCCGGACCGCCGAGCTCCCCGGCGGCTGCCTGTTCGTGACCGCGGCGGTCGAGTTCGACGACCGGCCCGGTCCCGTGCGCGACGGCCTCGTCGCTCTTCAGAAGGAGTGGCTCGAAGTGATCGCCCGGGTGGCCCGCACCGGGATCGCGGAAGGTCACTTCGCGGAGGGACTCGACGCCGAGCAGCTCGCGCACGATCTCTACGCCGTGATGCTGGGTTATCACCACGCCTCGCGGCTCATTCGCGATCCGCGCGCGGCGGATCGCGCTCGTTCGGGATTCGAGACGCTCCTGGCCGCGGCGCGCGTCCGGCGGACCGCATGACGGCTTCTCGCGTCCGCCGCGATCGCGCCGCCCCGCCCGCGGGGCGCCGGCTGAAACTGCTGCGCCTCGGGATGAGGACGCTCGGGGTCCTCGCGCCCCCTCTCGCCGCGCGGGCCGCCGAGGTTCTCTTTCGGCGTCCTCCCGGCCACGCGGCCTGGGACGGAGAGCACACGATTCTCGATCGAGGCCGGCCAGCCTCCTTCCGTGTCCGAGGCCGCGCCGTCGCCGCATGGACGTGGGGCGCCGGACCCGCGGTCCTGCTCGTCCACGGCTGGGGCAGCCGGGGTGCGCGGCTCGGATCCTTCGTTTCTCCCCTGATGGAAGCCGGATTCTCGGTCGTCACGTTCGACGCGCCGGGGCACGGCGCGACGGGAGGGCGGCTATCCTCCCTGCCCGAATTCCTGTTCTCGATCGAGGCGGCTCACGCTGCCTACGGCCCGTTTGCCGGGATCATCGGCCACTCGCTCGGCGGCGCCGCATCGACACTCGCTCTCGCGCGCGGAGTGGAGGCCGACAGAGTGGTGTTCCTTGCACCCGCCGCGGACCCGGCGGGCTTCGCGCGGAAATTCGCCGAGATCGCCGGCGTCGCTCCACGGGTGCGCGAGCGGATGGAAGCCCGACTCGTGCGGGAGTTCGGCATGACCTGGGCGGAGTTCGACGTGCTCGCCGCGGCGCGCCGGGTGACTTCTCCCCTCCTAGTTTTTCACGACGAGGACGACCGGGACGTGCCTTTCGGAGACGGAGCCGCGATCGCTGCCGCCTGGAAAAACGGCGCGATCGTCCCGACCCGGGGACTCGGCCACCGCCGAATCGTCCACGACGCGTCGGTGGTCCGAGGAGCGGTCGAGTTCCTGACGTCCCGAGCGGCCGCCGCCCGCAGCGGCTGAGCGGCTGACCGGCTGACCGCTGATCGGCTGATCGGCTGATCAGCTGACCGGCCGAAAGAGGCCTCAAGCCTGCGGATCTTCGAGAACGGCGGCGGCCTTGCGCAGACTGGAGACGAGCGACGCGTCCACTCCGGCATTCAACGCCTCGCCCAGCGTGAACCAGGCGAGCCCGCTCACTTCCGTCGGCTCGGCCGCGCCCGCGTCTCCCTGGAAGATCACCAGATAGCGCACGTCGAAATGAAAGTGCGCGGGCTCGGAGCCGCGCGCCGGAATCGGATGGACGTCGACGTCGAGCGCGCGCCCGCCGTTGGCGGGGACCAGGTCTCGCGCGCCTGTTTCCTCGCGGACCTCGCGAAGGGCCGTCTCGAGAACATCGCGTCTTCCGGATCGGAGTGGCCACCGGGCTGCAGCCAGCGGTCGAGCTTGCGGTGATGGATCAGGAGGAACGCGGAGCCGTCCGGCCGTGCAACGATCGCGCTGCCGGTGACGTGACCCGCGGCGTTGTGGCGTGCGAAGGGATCGGCCGAGGTGGCGACGAACTCGCGGATTCGCTCGAGCGAGTCGGACTCCCGCGCGTCGCCGGGGATGTGGGAGCGCAGCTCATCGAGGAGTCGGTCGGCTCGGGGGGACGGATGATACGGACCATTCTGCCGAACCATCGAACAACCGTATCGCGCCTTCGGATGAATCACGGTTGCGGTTCGAACGCTCCGACTTCCCTGCGGCCCCTCACCCGACCCACTCCCGAGCGCGGGAGAAGCGAGCGGAGGGAGCGGAAGGGAGAGAGGGCGGCCTGCTATTTCTTCTTGCCGCGCGAGAACTTCCGGGTGGCCGTCTTCCTGCCGCTCGATGAGCTCTTCGCGGCCGCCGTCGATTTTTTCCGGCGGATCGGGGACTTGCGGCTCTTCGCCGTCGCCTTGCCGCCCTTGCGGCCGCCCTTTTTCGAGGAGCTCGTGTCGGTCTTCTTCCCGCGGCCCGAGCCGCTCTTCTTGCCGCCGCCGGTCTCTTTGTTCACGGTCGCCCAGGCCCGGCTCTCCGCCTCTTCCTTCGGCGTGCCCCGGTCCTCGTAGCCTTCCTCGATGTGCTCCACCTGACGCTTCTGCTTGTCCGTGTAGCTCGACTTGTCGCCTCTTGCCACGATTCACCTCCGGAACGACGGGGCTGCAACGGGTATGCCGGGCGGCGCGTTTTTGCGAGACGGAAGTCCTGTTTCGGCCGTAAAGAAGGGCGCCGGCCCGCGAACATTCGTCCGGGGGCTGCGTATTTGACGATGCCCCCCGGCAAATTCAAACAAGTCAGAGGAAGTCATGACCAGGAAGAAAAAGCGGTTTATGTGGGCCGGCGCCATCGCCGTTCTGCTCGCGGCGGCAGGCATCATCGCCGCCCGCGGGCGCGATAAGGCCGATCCCAAGGCTCAGAGCAGCCCGTTCCGGCTCGGGAAGGTCCAGGCGGAGGACCTCCAGGTGAGCGTCCGAGAGGTCGGCGTCGTCGATCCCGAGACGAAGGTGGACGTCAAATCGGCGGTGTCCGGACGCGTCATCTCCCTTCGCGTGCGCGACGGCGCGGTCGTCAAGGCCGGCGACATGCTCGCCGAGATCGAGCCCGACGTGAACCAGGCGCAATCGCTCTCCGATACGCAGGCCGGCCTGACCTCCGCGGAGCTCAAGCTGAAAGACGCCGACCGCCAGTTCGCGAGCCAGAAAGCGCTTTACGAGCAGGGTCTGCTCGGGAAGGACGGCTTCAAGGAAGTCTCCAACCTTCATGAGCAGGCCGTCGAGACGCTGCGCGCCGCCCGGATGCGGTACCAGATCGTCGAAGACCGCGGGATTCCGATCTCCGGCAACGCCGCGTCGCAGAAGGCGCGCGTGACCGCGCCGATGAGCGGCGTGGTCATCAAGAAAGGCGTCGAGCTCGGCGAGACCGTGACGTCCGGCGTTTCCTCCTTCAACGCGGGCACGGTCCTCTTCACCGTGGCGGACCTGAAGTCCCTGCTCATCCGGGTGAACCTGAACGAGGTGGACATCGCCAAGGTGCACGTCGGACAGCCCGTCCGGATCACCCTCGACGCCTATCCGCAGAAAGTCTTCACGGGGAAGGTGCGGTTCGTCGCGCCCGCCGCCAAGCTCGTCGAGAAGATCAAGGTCTTCGAGGTCGAGGTCGCGCTCGACGAGCTCGGCGATTCCTTCAAAACCGGGATGAGCGCGAACGTCGAGATCCTCGGCGAGAAGCGCGACAAGGCCGTTTCGATCCCGCTCGAAGCGCTTCAGAAGAGAGACGGCAAGACGGTCGTCTATCGCCTGAAGCCCGCGCTGAAACCGCAGCAGCTCGCCGCCGCCAAAGATGCCCTGAGCGGCCGCAACAAGTTCATCTGGCTTTCGGATCACTGGAAAGAGTATTTCGATGCGGTCCCCGTCTCCGCCGGGATCGCGACACTGGAGCGCGTCGAAGTGCTGGCGGGCGTCAAGGCCGGCCAGCAGGTCGCGCTCGAAGACCCCTCGAAGAAGAAGGTGGAGAAGGACGACGATAACGACTGATTCGGCTGGCAGCTGGCCGCTGTCACTGTCAGTTCTCAGCTCTGAGTCCGCCCGCCGAGCCGGTCCGCGCCGGCGCGTCAGGTAAGTCCCGGAAGCGCGCGAGGAAACCCATGCAGCCCATCATCCAGACATCGAACCTGACCAAGACCTACGGCACCAATGGCGCCGCGGTCCATGCGCTCCGCGGCATCGACCTCGAGGTCGGCCGCGGCGAGTTCGTCGCGCTGATCGGTCCCTCCGGGTCGGGCAAGTCGACGCTCATGGCGATTCTCGGCTGCCTGGACCTGCCGACCTCCGGAACGTACGCGCTCGACGGACGGCGCGTCGAGGGTCTCTCAGGAATCGAGCTCGCGCAGCTGCGCAACGAGAAGATCGGGTTCGTCTTCCAGCAGTACAACCTGCTGCCGAAGGCGTCCGTGCGCCGCAACGTCGAGCTGCCGATGCTCTACGCGGGTATTCCGCGCAAGGAGCGCCGGGAGCGGGCGATGCAGCTGCTCGAGAAGGTCGGGATCGGTGAGAAGTCCGAGCGGCTGCCTGCGGTGCTCTCCGGCGGACAGCGCCAGCGCGTTGCCGTTGCGCGGGCGCTCGCGAACCACCCCGCGCTTCTTCTCGCCGACGAGCCCACGGGCGCGCTCGATTCTAAGACGGGACACGAAGTCCTCGAGCTCTTTTCCGAGCTGCACGGGCAGGGGAACACGATCATCATCGTCACCCACGACCTCGCCATCGCGAAGATGGCCAGCCGGCAGGTCGAGATCCACGACGGCCTGATCGCCACGGCCGAGCAGGTCGCGTAGGAGCATCGTGGCCACCGGAAAACTCGTCGAGCGGGTCCGCAACGCCTGGGCGGAGATGCGCGAAAACCTCGGGCGCTCGACCCTGCAGTCGCTCGGCGTGATGCTCGGCGTCGCATCCGTGCTCGGCGGTTTTTCGATCACCGACAGCATGCGGCAGCGGTCGAAGCAGCTCTACATCCGCATGGGAGGGCTCGACAAGTTAAACGTCCAGCCGTCCGCCGTCATCAAGGAAGGCAGCCCGACCGCGCTCCAGATGGCGAACCTCGGGTTGCGCAACGCGGATGCGGACCAGGGGCGGGACCTCGACTCCAAAGCGGTCAGCGGCGTCGCCGTGCAGAAGTTCGCGCGCGCCCGGGTCCGCTCGGCGTACGCGGACCAGGAGCGGGACATTCGCGGGATCGGCGGGGACTTTCTCGCCACGGACGGGTACGAAGTCGGCCGCGGCCGCGATTTCACCGCGGAGGACTACGCGGCCGGCGCGCCGGTCGCCATCCTCGGCACAGAAGCCTTGAACGTGTTCTTTCCCAACGGAGACGCGATCGGGAAAACAATCCGCATCGGCGACGTTCCCGTCACGGTGGTCGGCGTACTCCGGGAGCGGGTCTTCCATTTTCGCAAGTCGAACCGCAACATGTTCCGCCGGCGCAATCGGATCATCGCCGTGCCGACGAGCCTCGTGACGCGGCGTTTCGAAGGGGACCAGTACCGTCGCGCCGACCGTGTGACGTTCCGGATCCGCGACTTCGACGCGATGGCGATGTTCTCGAAGAGCCTCGGCTCGATGCTCAAGGCGAACCACCGGCAGCAGGACGATTTTCGCCTCGACGATGTCGCGGCGCGGGTGAAGAAGGAACAGAGCCAGAGCGACGCTTACAACATCATCTTCATGCTGTCGGGCGTGCTGTCGCTGATCGGCGGCGGCATGGTCAACGTGAACATCCAGATGGCGACGCTCAAGGAGCGCATCCGGGAGGTCGGCGTCAAGATGGCGATCGGCGCCTCGGGCCGCGAGGTGTTCAAGGGCTTCATGGTCGAGGCCCTGCTCTTGACCGGCGCCGGGTCGCTCGTCGGGCTCGTCATGGGAGTAGGGTTCTCGAAGATCATCACCTACTCGATCGGCGTGCCGCTCCACATGGATGCGAAGAGCTTCCTCGCCGCGTATGTCATGGCCGCCGTTTTCGGGTTCGTCTTCGCCCTGTTCCCGGCGCTCAAGGCGAGCCGCCTGTCTCCGATGGAAGCTCTTCGCTATGAGTAGCGAGCGCGTCACGGCGGGGGCGGTGGCCATACCCGCGCCTCTCCAGGAGGCCGGCTCCCGGCGGCTGTCCATCTCCGCGCACCTGGCGCTCTACGGAGAGGTGATACGCGGAGGGCTGATCGAGCTGTGGGCGCACAAGCTCCGCTCGATCCTCACGCTGACCCTTCTCATGCTCGGCGTCTTCGCGCTCGTCGTCATGACGTCTGTGATGGACGGCATCATGGACAAGATCTCCACCGGATTCTCGGGCATGAGCTGGGACGGCACGTTGATGCTCGTCCCGAAGGCTCCCGAAACGACCGACGACCAGAAGCGGTTCGCCATGAGCCCGGGGTTCCGTTACGAAGACCTTCCGCGGCTGACCGCGCCCAATGACAAGGTGCTCGCGTTCATTCCCCGGGCCAGCAGGCGGTCCGCGACGCGCATCTCGGGCGGGACGGAGCGGATCTTCGTCAACGGCGTTCCATTCGATTACGGCAAGTGGATGAACCGTCCGATCGGGCTGGGCCGCGGGTTGACGGAGGACGACCAGCGGCGGCGCTCCACCGTCGCCGTGGTCGGCGCGACGCTCGCTTCGAAGCTTTTCGGCGGGTCCGATCCCGTCGGCCGGGACGTCCTGGTGGAAGGGATTCCCTTCCGCGTCGTCGGCGTGCAGGCGAAGGGGCAGATCTTCTCGGACGAGAACTGGCAGGACGCGAACGGGATCTCGATTCCGCTCGAGACTTACATGGACCGGATGGATTCCGAGCACAAGCTCACACAGCTCTCCGTGAAACTGAAAAACAAGAAGGACCTGGGCGAGCTGTCGACGGTCATGGTCAGCCGCGCGCGGCAGGCGCACCACGGGATCGAGGACACCGAGGTGAAGGACCTCGAGGCGGAGCTCGCGCGTTCGTACCAGCAGTTCTTGAACCAGATCTTCGGCTGGAAGGTCGTCCTGATGAGCCTCGCCGCGACCGTGCTGCTCGTCGGCGGAGTCGGCGTGCTGTCGGTCATGATGATCTCGTTCTCGGACCGCCGGTTCGAGATCGGCCTGCGCAAGGCCATGGGCGCGTCGGACTCCGAGATCCTGATCCAGTTTCTGCTCGAAGCGTGCGTCCTCGCCGCCCTGGGCGCGACTCTCGGCACTTTCTCGGGCGCGGTCGTGTGCAAGGCCCTCTCGGCGAGCTTCCCTTACGGCCTGGTGGTGAACCCCGTCGGCCTGATCGTCGCCTGGGCAATCGCGCTCGTGCTCGCCATGACTTTCGGCATGTATCCGGCAGTCCGCGCGGCGCGCCTCTCCCCGATGGAGGCGATGAGGTAGGGCCGCCACCATCTCGACTGAAGCGCAGCCCCCCTCTCCCCGCGCGCCGGGGAGAGGAAGACGCCCGGCGAAAAAACTTCCTACGAACTAATTCGTAAGCACCCTAACCTTGGTCGTTTACCAGCGTCTAAGCACGGTAGTGGGAACCCGAACCGCGCGGCGGAATCTCGTGCTCTTGATTCTTCTCTACATCCTGGCTCTGTGGCTGGCTACCACGGCCCTCCACGCGCAGGAAGCGGAGACGATCCACATCACGCGCGCCGCCGGCCCGATCACGGTCGACGCCGACCTCTCCGACCCCGGCTGGAAGAACGCGACCCGTCTGGAAACCTGGTACGAGACTAATCCCGGCGACAACGTCCCGCCGAAGGTCAAGAACGTCGGATATCTGACCTACGACGACCGCTTCTTCTACGCGGCGTTCGAATTTTCGGACCCGGACCCCTCGAAGATCCGAGCCCCTTACGCGGACCGGGATCAGATCGGGAGCGCTCTCGATTACGGCGGGGTCATCATCAACCCGCGCAACGACGGCCGGAGCGGCATCCTGTTTCTCGCGAACCCGCGCGGCGTCCAGTACGACGCGGTCAGCGACGATTTTTCCGGCGAGGACAACTCCCCCGACTTCTACTGGGACTCGGCGGCGAAGATCACGGCCGATGGATGGATCCTCGAGATGCGGATCCCATTCTCCTCCCTGCGCTATTCGAAGGGCGACCCGCAGACCTGGGCGATCATGTTGTACCGCAACTATCCGAGGCAGTTCCGTTATCAGCTCTTCACTTCGCGCCTTCCCCGCGGGTCGAGCTGCTTCCTCTGCCACTGCGCCCCTCTGACGGGTCTCTCCGGGCTTCCGTCGGGCGGCCACATCGTGGTGGCGCCGTACGCGACGTTCAAGGAAGAGGGCGTCCCCCGCGGTGAGTCCGGCTCGCCGCTTCTCAACAAACCGGGACGTGGGGACGGAGGCGTCGACGCGAAGTGGAACCCGAACGAGAACACGGCGATCGACGCGACGGTCAATCCGGATTTCTCGCAGGTGGAGTCGGATGTCGCGAAGATCGGCGCCAATGAGCGCTTCGCCCTGAATTTCCCGGAGAAGCGCCCGTTCTTTCTGGAAGGCATCGAGCTCTTCTCGACTCCGATACCCGCCGTGTACACCCGCAGCATCACGTCGCCGCGGTGGGGAGCGCGAGCGACCGGCAAGATGGGCGATACCGGGTACACGGTGCTCGTCGCCGAGGATCGCGGGGGCGGCAGCGTCATCCTCCCCGGCCCGAACGGCTCCGACTTCGCCGACCAGGATTTCCAGTCGTTCGTCGGAATCGGCCGGGTGCGACAGAACATCGGGAAGTCCTTCGTCAGCTTTCTCGCGACGGACCGCGAGATTTCCGGCGGCGGATACAACCGCGTTTACGGGCCCGATTTTCAGTGGCGGCCGAACGACCACGAGACCGTCACGGGCCAGTTTCTCCTCAGCAACACGAAAACTCCCGATCGTCCGGATCTGACTCCGGATTGGACAGGTCGCCGGCTCGATTCGCACGCGGCGGACATCTGGTATCAGCACAACGACCCGCACTGGGACTGGTTCACCGAGTATCAGGACTTCGGCGACGCCTTTCGCGCGGAGGACGGATTCGTGCCGCAGGTCGGCTACCGGCACAACTACGCCGAAAGCGGTTACACCACACGGCCGAAAGGAATCTTCAGCCGGTTTCGCCGCTTCGTCCAGGCGGAATACTCCGCGGACACGGAGCACAACCTGATCTTCCGGGACGTCTCCGGCGGGATCGAGCTCGACGGCCGCTGGAATTCGATGTCGCGGTTTCGGCTCGCGTTCGATCGCGTCCGGAGCGGCACGAAGGACATCCCGCGGCGGCAGCTTCTCTTCAACATTCAGTTCGCGCCGTCCGGGGCCATCTCGGGAATCACGCTTTCTGGATTCGTCGGAGAGGAAGTCGACTTCGCGAACTCCCGCGGCGGACGCGGCGCAAACCTCGTCCTCGCGGCCACGGTCCGCCCGACGGACCACCTTGCGCTTGCCGCCAATGGGGCGCTCCGCTGGCTCGACGTGACACCGGAAGCAGGCGGGTCGCGCGAGCGCCTGTTCACCGCGAAGATCGCCCGGCTGAAGGCGACCTACACCTTCAACTCGAAGGCGTTCTTCCGCGCCATCGCGCAGTACGTCCGGACGAATCGTAACGTTTCCCTCTACCGATCCTCCGTCGACGCGAGCGATGGATCGCTCACGGGATCCGCCCTGTTCGCGTACAAGCTCAACTGGCAGTCGGTGTTGTTCATCGGCTACGGGGACAATCGCACGCTGTCGGAGACCAACACGTTCGAGAGGCGTGACCGGCAGTTCTTCCTGAAGGTCTCGTACGCCTTCCAGCGCTAACCCGCCGGCGGAGCCGGGAGGTTCCTATTTGCGGGAGCCGTGGTTGTTCGCGAAGACCTGCGTGATCTCGGCGCCGAAGAAGAGGATCAGGCCCGAGTAATACGTCCAGAGAAGCACGACGACGAGCGATCCCGCGCCCCCGTAGGGACCCGAGATCCGCCCGAGATAGAGGCCGATCAGGAACTGACCGAGCACGAAGAGAATCGACGTGATCCCGGAACCGATCCACACGTCCCGCCACGCAATCTTCGCGTCCGGAAGGAACTTGAAGATCAGCGCGAACAGCAGACCGACGACCGCCCAGGAGAGGAGCGCGTGCAGCGCGCCGAAGAGAAACGTGACCTCCTCGCCCGCCTTCTTTCCGACGGCGGAAAGCGCCGCGGAGACGGCGAGTGAAACCAGGAGGAGAAATCCCGTCCCGAGCACCATCGCGAGCGAGAGGAATCGGGACCGGATCATGTTCCAGATCCCGCCCGTCTGCTTCTCCGGCACTCCCCAGATCTTGTTGAGCATCTGCTGGAGGTACCCGAACACCCCTCCGGCGCCCAGCAGCAGCGTCGCGACTCCGAGGATGGTTGCGATGATCCCGCTCGCAGGTTTGCTCGCCTGCTGCATGAGAGAGCCGACCGTCGCGGCCGCCTGGGGTCCGACGAGCTGCCCGATCTGACCCAGCATGCGCTGCCGAACTTCGTCTTTACCGAAGAGGAGCCCCGCGACCGCGACGATGATCAGCAGGAGCGGCGCGAGCGACAGCATCGTCGCGTAGGCGAGCGCCGCGCCGCGGGTCAGCGCTTCGTGCTTCTGGAAGTCCTTCGCCGCGTCCCGGAAAAGCCCCCATACGAACCCGAGACGTTCTTTCCACGTCGCGTGCTTCAACGCCTTGAGGGTGCCCTTTGCCTTCTGCTCGCCGGCCTCGTCGGAAGCCGGCGGCGGCTTCTTCTCGCCGGCTGCTTTCTTATTCCCCTCGAGCTTCGCCTTCGTGGAGGACGAAGAGTCCTCGTCGTTTTTCGCCCCGGACTTCCTGTCATCTTTCAGCCCGGCCTTCTTCTCATCTGACCCGGGTCGCCCCCGGAGCGTTCGCCCGCCTTCCTCCGCGTTATTGAGATCGTCATCGTCGTCGCCGCGGGAGGCGTCTTCCGCCGCACGCCGGCCGCGGGCGAGAAGCCTCTCACCGCCTGCCGCGAGGGCCCGTCGCGCGATGGGAGACCGGAGGAGTGCGAACAGAAGGGTGATCGGGATTGGCCGCGGCCGATACTTCTTCACCTGACGGTCTGCCCGGCGGAACGAACGGCTCCATCGCGCGGCAACCGATTCCGTGCGGTTCCGCATGACCCGCCGAACCAGCGCAGAGACGACCAGGCCGGCGCCCGCCACCGCCGCCGTGAGGCCCGCGAACTTGAGCCAGACTCCGCCGCGCTTTGTGAACCTCTCGACGTGGGAGCGCACGTCGGTCAAGTCGGCCGCGATCTGCGCCCGCTCCTTCTCTCCATCCTTGTCGAGCCGGGAGATGCGCTTGGACGGATCGGCCATGGCGTCCCGGATTGCAAGTTCCAAGCCGCCCTCCGTGGAATTCGACTCGAAAAAAGGTCGGACGGAAGTGTGTTCGCTCCCATCCGGATCATCTTCGGGCGAACGCATAAGATTCGGTGGGTCAAGTCTCAAGGAGGACGCGATGACGATTCGGAAAAGCGCCTCGTTCGCCCTTTGCCTTCTCTCTTCGCTGGTCGCGCTCGCGATCGACGGTTCGGCCCCCGGGGTTCGTTGGGCTGTGCCCCCCGGGTGGACCTCGCAAGCTCAGCGGCAGATGAGGGTCGCGACGTATTCGGTTCCCTCGAAGACGGAGCCGGGAGAGTGCGGAGTCTTTTATTTCGGGCAGGGAGGGGGAGGTTCGCTCGCCGAGAACATCGACCGCTGGGGAAAGCAGTTCGAGGGAGCGCCGCCTCCCACCACTTCCATCGAGACCGTCGATGGGATGCGGGTGCACCGCGTTCAGACTTCCGGCACGTACCTCTCCCCCGGCGGTCCGATGATGCAGTCGCAGGGAAAGAAGCCCGGCTACCGCCTCATGGGGGCGATCGTCGAAGGACCCGAGGGGCTCGTCTTCTTCAAATGCACCGGCCCGGCGGCTGCGATCTCCGCCGCGCAACCGGGGTTCGACGGGCTCGTCCGGTCGATGAAGAAAAGCACGGTCACGAAGGTGTGATCGCCGCGAGCTCTTCCGCGAGCGCCCGGATCGTCGCCGGCGCGCAGCCTTCCGCTTTGTTGTTGACGAGCACGTAAACGGGCCGGGCTCCCCCGGCGCGGATCAGGTCGAGTGTGTCGCGCCTCATCTCGGGATTCTCGTCCACGATGCGATTGAACGGAACGAACTCCTCACGGCGTTCGCCGTATCCCGTGCCGGGACGGAGCAGCAGCCGGATCACGACGAACGGCGCCTCCACGGGCACCATCTCCGCCTGCAGGCCGGGCATCGGCATTCCGGACGCCGCGTTGTACACGTGCGCAACGCCGTGGCGCAGGAGCACCTTGCGGTATTCGGCCGTCAGAAGCCACGGATCGCGCAGCTCGACGGCGTAGGACACGTCGCGCGGAAGCGCTTCGAGGAATCCATCGAGAGCGGAAGCGAACGCGTCGGGCGTGGACCGGGCTTCCCGCGGCGCGGGCGAAAACTGCAGCAGGAACGGACCGGTGTGCCCGGCAAACTCTTCCCGGAACGGCCCCAGCATCTCGTCCTCGAACCGGCGGGGGTTCAGGAAGTCCGGGTTCACCGTCCGAGCGCCGGGCAGTGCCGCGCCCGTCACGGCGGCGGGCGCCTTCGCGCAGCACAGGAATCCCTCCGGCAACTGCGAGGCGTAGACGCGAAGGTCCTCCCGCGGGATCGGCGCATAGAAACTTCGATCGATACCGACCGTGGTCAGAAGAGGATGGCGCGCGTATTCGACCAGGCCTTCGCGCGCGAGACGGGACGCCGTCGCGCGCCGCGGATACACGATCCCCTCCCAGCCCGGAAAGCTCCAGGAGCTCGTGCCAAAGCGGACGTTCTTCGGGAGCCTCTCCCTCACGACCCGCGCTTCCGCGCGCTCCCTTTCGAGCCGCTGTTCCAACGGATTCGGGGCCGCCGGGCCGGGCTCGACCGCGAACAGCGGGATCTGGCCGGGAGAGGGGCCGCGCGGATTCATGGCGGGTCCGGGATTCTGACACGTTAGAATTCGATCACCGGAGGAACAGGATGTTCGGCTGTCGGAAGGCGTTCCGCATCGCCATCGCCGTAGCCGTGTTCCTCGTGACCCTGGGCTTGAAGGCGCAGAGCGGGGCGGCGCCTCTCGATCGAAAGGCGCCGATGGACTCTGCCGACAGGCTCGAAACGGAGCTCACCACCCGGTACGGGGCGGGCGAACGGGACCGGATCCGGGGCGGTCTCCGGCAGGTCCGGGAGTTCTGGCGCTCCTCCGACGGCGACGGGGCCGCGATGGCGGACTTCGTCCGGAAGAACTTCGCGGGAGACCCGGCTTCCCGGGAGGCGCTGTTCTCCCGGCTCGAGCTCGCGATGGAGTCGCTCGACGGGCACATGCTCGAGATCGGGCGCGATTTCCGAAAGCAGTCGGACCTCGACCTCGGCGAGATCTATCCCTTCGACGAGACGCTGGCGGGATACGACCCCTCCGCGCACGTCAGCGACGACCTGTTTGCGAACAAGCTCGCGTTCACGGTCCTCCTGAATTTCCCGCTCACCACGCTGCAGGAGCGCCTCGGTTCCGGGGAGACGTGGTCGCGCCGCCAGTGGGCGGAGGCGCGGCTGGCGCAGCGATTCGGAAAACGCGTTCCGGCGGAGGTCAACCTCGCGATCGCGCAGGCCGCTTCGGGCGCCGCCAGCTACATCGCCGGCTACAACATCTGGATGCATCATCTGGTCGACGGAAGCGGGAAGCGGCTTTTCCCGGCGGGCATGCGGCTTCTTTCGCACTGGAACCTCCGCGACCAGCTCAAGTCGGACTATTCGAGCGGAAAAGAAGGGCTCGCGCGGCAGCGGACGATTCAGAAGGTGATGGAGCGAATCGTCACGCAGACGATCCCGGAGTCGGTCGTCGACAACCCCGGCGTCGACTGGAACCCGCTCACGAACGACGTGAAGCCGGCCACTGTGAAGGATTCCGACCGTCCTCTTCCGCCGGGCCGCGCGGCGACCTCCGCGGCCGAGCCCGATACCCGATACGCCCGGCTGCTCGCTCTTTTTCAGGCCGTGCGCCAGGCGGATCCCTACTCGCCGACCGCACCGACCCTGATGGCGCGCCGCTTCGACGAGGACCGCGAGATCCCGGAGCCGCGATTCCGCGCGATGCTCGAGCGGGTTCTGTCGTCGCCGCTCGTCCCCCGCGTCGCGCGGCTGATCACGACGCGTCTGCAGCGGCCTCTCGAGCCGTTCGACATCTGGTACGCGGGGTTTCGCGCGAAGAGCCCGTACCCGGAAGCGGAGCTCGACGACATCGTCCGCACGAAATACCCGACCGCGGCCGCCTATCAGAAGGACATCCCGAATCTGCTCGAGCACCTGGGGTTTTCGAAGGAGAAGTCCCGGTGGCTCGCGACGCACATCGCCGTCGATGCGGCGCGGGGCTCCGGACACGCCATGGGGGCGGGGCGACGCGACGACTCCGCGCACCTGCGCACGCGGGTCGAGAAGAACGGCATGAATTACAAGGGGTTCAACATTGCCGTGCACGAGATGGGGCACACGGTCGAGCAGACTTTCTCTCTGAACTCGATCGACCACACGCTGCTCCAGGGCGTCCCCAACAACGCGTTCACGGAGGCGCTGGCGTTCGTTTTCCAGGCGCACGATCTCGAGCTGCTCGGCCTCGCCCGCCCCGACCCGGCCGCGCGCGCGTTGAAGACCCTGAACGATTTCTGGGGGACGTACGAGATCGCCGGGTCCGCGCTCGTCGACATGGACGTGTGGAACTGGATGTATGCACATCCGGACGCCACACCTGGGCAGCTGAAGGCCGCCACGCTCGACATCGCGCGAGCGGTGTGGAACCGCTTTTATGCGCCGGTCTTCGGACAACGCGACGCCGTGCTGCTCGGGATCTACTCGCACATGATCGACTCGATCCTGTACCTGCCCGACTATCCGCTCGGCCACATGATCGCGTTTCAGATCGAGCGGAAGATCGAAGCGTCCGGACACCTCGGCGAGGAATTCGAACGGATGGCGATTGCGGGCCGCGTCGCGCCCGATGTGTGGATGAAAAACGCGACGGGATTGCCGGTCGGCCCCGACGCGCTGCTCGCGGAGGCCGAGAAGGCGCTCGGCGAGATAGCGAAGTAGCGAGGCGGGGGCCTCATCCCCCCCTCGGCCCTGAGCCCCTGACCCCGACGTTCATGAAAGCGCTCGTCTTTACCGCCGGTCGCGCGCTCGTTTCGGAGATCCCAACTCCCCGCCTCCGCCCGGGTTACGCCCGGATCCGGGTCGTCCTGTCCGGCATCTGCAATACGGACCTCGAGCTGCGCCGCGGGTACCACGGCTTCTCCGGGGTGCCGGGTCACGAGTTCGTCGGGATCGTCGAGGCGCCGCGGGACTCCCGGTGGCTCGATAAGCGCGTCGTTGGCGAGATCAACCTCGGGTGCGGCCGGTGCGCGCAATGCCGGAACGGGCTCGCTCGCCACTGCGCCAGGCGCCGCGTGCTCGGAATCCTCGGTCATCCCGGTGCGCACGCGGAATTCCTGACTCTGCCCGAAGAAAATCTTCGCGAAGTTCCTTCCGGGATCTCGGACGAGGCGGCCGTCTTCACCGAGCCGCTTGCGGCGGCGTGCGAGATCCTCGATCAGTTCGACGTCTCGGCGGGCTGCCGGGCGGCGGTGCTAGGACCCGGAAAGCTCGGCCGCCTGGTCGCCCGCGTGCTCGCGCATGCGGGTGCGATCGTGTCGTTGCTCGGCCGGCGATCCGGCGCGCGAAGCAGGTCCTTCGATCTGGTCGTCGAAGCGACGGGGTCGCCTGAGGGAATTACCCGCGCCATCGAGCTCGTCCGGCCGAGAGGCACGATCATCTGGAAATCGACACACCACGGCCCGACGAGTTTCGACGCCGCCCCGCTCGTCATCTCGGAGATCACCGTCATCGGCTCCCGCTGCGGCCGCTTCGAGCCAGCGCTCGACCTGCTGCGCGAACGGCGCATCCGGGTCGACGACCTGTTGAGTTCCGAGTTTCCTCTCGCACAGGCCTCAAAGGCGCTGCGAGAAGCCGGGAAGCCTGGAGTCCTTAAGGTGCTGCTGCGGCCTGACTCACGAAAATAATCGCGAGCCAGCTGCCCGAGCGCGTCGCGTCCCTACGGGAAGCGGCCTAGATCGTCCCCGCCTTGATCGCCTGCAGAACCGCACGTGTCCGGTCACGCACGCCGAGCTTCGAGAGGATGCTCGAGACGTGATTCTTGACCGTGCCCTCCGCGACGAAGAGCGCGCGGGCGATCTCGCGGTTGCTCTCGCCGCGCGCCATCAAACGGAGCACTTCGATTTCGCGCCCGGTGAGCGGAACCGGAGGATCCAGGCGAGGAAAATCCGTTGCGAGCGACTTCGCTCCGCGGGCCGTGTCGTTGTCGAGGACCGGCGCGACGACCGTGCCGCCTTCCATGACCGTGTGAATGGCTCGGACCAGGCCGTCGAGCGAAACGTCCTTCAGCAGAAACCCGCGCGCTCCCGCGCGAAACGCCTGCACGACCAGCTCCTCGTCGTCGAAGGTCGTCAGGACGATCGTCGGAGGAAGCGTCCCTCGCGCCGTAAGGACCTCCAGCACCTCGATCCCGGACAGTCCCGGCATCCGGAGATCGAGCAGCACCAGGTCGGGATGCGAGGCCTCGATCGCAGCCATCGCGGAAGCGCCGTCTCCCGCCTCCGCGACGACGACGATTCCGGGCGCGAGGCCGAGCAGGCTCCGGATGCCTTCGCGAACCAGCGTCTGATCGTCGACGAGGCAGACACGAATGGGCGCAGCGCTCACCGTTCAACCAGCAGGGAGAACGGCGACGACTTCGAACCCGGCGCCGGGCTCCGACCGCACCGAAAGCCGGCCGCCGCGCTCTTCGAGGCGCTCGCGCATCCCCATCAGGCCGACGCCCGGACCCGGGGCCGAGGAGCCCTGCCCGTCGTCTCGCGCCTGGATCTCGATCGCCCCGCCGTTCGACACCACGTTCAGCCAGAGGTTCTCCGCGCGCGAGTGTTTGACGGCGTTCGTGATGATCTCCTGCGCGCAGCGGAGCAGGATCTGGGCGGAGCCTGGATCCGACACGGCGAGGTTCTCCGCGAATTCGACGTGGATGCGGGGGCTCGGGATGCCCTCGGCAAGCCGGCGGATCGCCGTGTCCAGGCGGATCTCGTCGCCGCCGGAGCGCAGGGCGCGCACGGCGTCGCGGATCTGGCCGAGGAGCTCGCGCGAGCGGTCTCGCGCGGCCTCGATCTGCGCGTGCGCCGGACCCGACACCTGGTGCCTCGCGACTTCGAGGTTCAGCGCGAGCGCCGTCAGGTGGTGGCCGAGAACGTCGTGGAGGTCGCGCGCAATGCGGAGGCGCTCGGACATCCGATGGCTTTCCGCGAGGAGGTCGCGAGTGGCGTGCAGCTCCGCATTGACCCGCGCGAGCCCCTGCCGCGCCGCCCCCTCGCGCGCGAGCAGGTGCGCCGTCCAGAACGCGAGCAGCTGGAAGGGGAAATAGGCGCCCGCGATCATGATCCCGGAGTGCACGCTCCAGTGAAGTGACATTCCGAGAAAAAAGAGCGCGCTCTGCGCGACGATCCAGGAGACCCCCGCGGCGGGTGAAAGCCGGCCGCCGAGCTGGATGGCGACCAGCACCATCAGCGCACCCTCGAGTCCGTAACAGGGCGGGAGGGCGACGAGCGCCAGCACGGCCGCCGACTGAGCGGCGAGCAGGAGGAGGGCTCCGCGGCGGTCCCGCTCGAATCGCCCTCCGCGCGAAGTGATCGAGTAGGCGACGGCAAAGAGAAGGAACGCGGCGACCCACGCGGCGAACCCGAGGGCGCTCGAACCGGAAGCCCGCGCCTGGCTGAAACTGGTCAGGACCGGGAATCCGACGAGGATCCACACGGCCCCTCCCGCCAGCCGGAGCAGGCGCGGGTACTCGGCCGGGAAGGTCCCGTTCATTGGAGTGTCGAAAGTATAGGGGCGGCGCACCGCCGGCACGTGCCGGAAGTCACGTTTGTCGGGGAGGGACTTCCGGCACATGCGCCGCATGCCCGCGGCGCAGACACTCAACACGCACCCCACAAAAGGACACCCCATGCGAAAAAAGCTCGCCTTCGGCTCGATCGTCCTGCTGATCCTCGTCGCTCTCCAGGCCGCCCGCACCGCCGCGGAAGAACAGCCCCCGGAGGTCACGCTCGAGGGCACGGTCGTGGACCTGCACTGCTACGTCACACACGGGATCCACGACGCCGGCCACACCGCGTGCGCGAACGCGTGCATCGCTCGCGGAGTGCCCGCCGGCTTCCACTCGCAGGACGGAACTCTTTACGTTCTCTTCGAGGAAAAGCCGTTCTCGGTGAAGGAGCGGGTCGCCAATTTCGCCGACGTTCCCGCCACGGTGCGCGGGAGGGTCTCGGTCCGCAACGGAGTGAAGGGCATCCAGATCAGCTCGATCGAACGGAAGAAGGCGTAGCGACACCGTCTCCCCCCGCGCCGCACGAGACCCCCTCGACTGATAGGCAGGGAGGAACCTTTCGGGCCGTCTCTCCCCCCCGCGCGCGGGGATAGCGAGGTAGCGCGCGATCACCACAGTGGTGGATGCGCTCGCCCCGAGAGGAGTCTCCCGACCAGAGGGAGGGAGGAGCCTCTCGGGGCGGGAGCGTGAGCGAACGCAGTGAGCGGAAGCGACGTGGGGGCGGGAGCCGAAGCGAACGGAGGGAGCAGGCCGGCGGTCGAGGCCGCATCCGGCCGAGCCGCCGGCCGGTGCCTTCGCCGCGCACGGCGAAGGCAGCTCCCGCAGTGAGCGAAGGCGACGGACGCTTCGCTACAATTCAGCCTTCTTCGATTCCTTTCCTGATTCAAGGAGGCTGTTCGATGACGACTCGACGTCTCGTCCTTTCGCGTCTGCTCGCCGTTGGCTTCCTGGGGGCGGCGATCGCCGCCGGCGCCCGGGGGCAGGAGGGCTTCTCTCCCTTTACCTCGGACTATCCGCCGGAGGAATTCGCCGCGAGGCGCGGCCGGGTCTTCGACGCGATCGGAAAGTCCGGGTTCGCCGTGATCGTCGGGGCGCCCACGCAGGTCGGGTACATCCGGTTCCGGCAATCGAACGACTTCTACTACCTGTGCGGCGTCGAGATCCCGAACGCCTATCTGCTCCTGGACGGCACGAACCGGAAAACCACGCTGTATCTGCCGCACCGCAACGAGTCGCGCGAAAAAGGCGAAGGCAAGGTGCTGTCCTCCGAGGACGCCGAGGAGGTGCGAAAATTGTCCGGCGTCGACACGGTCTCCGCGCCCGATCTTCTCGCCGAGGCGTTCATGCGGCTGCTCCACCGCTCGAACGTGCGCGCCGCGTGGACGCCTCTCTCGCCGGCCGAGGGCTTCGCGGTCAGCCGCGACCTGGGGCTTCGCCGAATCGCCGACATCGCGTCCGACCCGTGGGACGGAAGCGCTTCCCGCGAAGGGCGGTTCGCGGCTCTTCTCCGGGAACGCTTCCCGCAGTTCGAACTGAAGGACCTCACCCCGACGCTCGATTCCCTGCGGCTCCTCAAAAGCCCGCGGGAAATTGCGATGGTCCGCCGCGCCACCCGACTCTCCGGCCTCGCGCTGATGGAGGGCATGCGCTCCACGCGCCCGGGCCAATACGAGCGCGAGCTCGACGGCATGGCGAGGTTCATCTACTACCGCAATGGCGCGCAGGGTGAGGCGTACTACTCGCTCATCGCGAGCGGCCACAACGCCTGGTGGCCGCACTACAACGCCGGCCGCCGGAAGATGGAAGACGGGGACTTCCTCCTCATGGACTTCGCCCCGGACGTCGGCTACGCCATGAGCGACGTCACCCGCATGTGGCCGGTCAACGGCAGGTTTTCGGCATGGCAGCGCGAGCTTTACGAGTTTTACCTCGCCTGCTACGAAGCGATCCTGCACTCGATCCGGCCGAACGTCACCGCGGCCGCCTGCATGCAGGACGCGGCGAAGAAAATGGACGGGATCCTCGCCTCGGCGAAATTCTCAAAGGACACATATAGCAAGGCAGCGAAGGCCTTCGTCGACGAATACCGGACGTCCGCGGGACGGCCGGACGCGGCCCTGGGCCACTGGGTCGGCATGGCGACGCACGACGACGGGCCGCACGACGGGCCGCTGCGCCCCGGCATGGTCTTTACGATCGAGCCGGCGCTGCGCGTTCCGGAAGAGAAGATCTATGTGCGGCTCGAGGACGTCGTCGTGATCACCGAGAAGGGAACGGACATCCTGTCCGACTTCGTTCCACGCGACATCGCGCGCATCGAGAAGCTCATGACCGAGAACGGGCTTCTGAAGTCCTATCCGCGGGAGGAATGAGAGGAACAGTTGTCTGCTGTCCGCCCGATGGAAGACCTGATAACTTCACGCCGCATTTTCTAATGACCAAAAAGGACAATCGAAGAATGAAAAACAGAGCGTCCCTGCTTCTTGCCGGCGCCGCGGCCCTGGCCTTCGCGGCTCTGCCGGTCTCCGGCTCCCAGAAGGACAACGCCGCGCCCTCGAAGGATGCGGAGAAAAAGAGCGAGAGCAAGATGACGAAGACGTCGAGCGGCCTCCAGTACGAGGACACCGTGCCCGGCACGGGCGAGTCGCCCAAGAGCGGACAGACCTGCGTGATGCATTACACGGGCTGGCTCTGGGAGAACGGCGCGAAGGGAAAGAAGTTCGACAGCTCGGTCGACCGCGGCAAGCCCTTCGAGTTCGTGATCGGCCAGGGGCAGGTCATCAAGGGATGGGATGAGGGCGTTTCGACGATGAAGGTGGGCGGCAAGCGCACCCTCCTGATTCCGCCGACGCTCGGTTACGGCGCCCGCGGGGCCGGCGGTGTCATCCCGCCGAACGCGACGCTCGTCTTCGAAGTCGAGCTCCTCGGCGTCAAGTAAGACGGGTCAGGGGTCAGGGGTCAGGCCGTCCAACACCTGACCCCTGACAACCCGCTAAACCCGCTAACAGTTCCTTCCGCCGGGGGTCTCCCGGCCGATCACGCGATGGAAATACTCCTCGTGCTCGACTTCAACCGCCGCCATTTCCCGAAGATCCGGCAGGAAGTCCTCGAGTCCCAGCTCGTGGGCCCAGCCGGCCGCCTTCTCGTACTCGCAGACATTCTTCGTCTCGAGCCTGCCGGCCAGAAACATCGGCAGGAACCGGCCCGTGAATCCGCAGAGAAACGAGAGGATGTGGCCGACGGCGCTCGCCCGCGCCTCGCGGATTGGAAGCGGACGGGCGCCGAGCCGCTCGAGTAACTGGCCGACCTTTCGGCGATGGACCCACTCGTCATTTTCGATGCGGAGGATCATCGTCCGTTCCTCCGGGTTCGAAACGGAACGGGCGTGCCCCTGATACGCGAGCGCGGCCGCTTTCTCCCCGGAGTAGGCGAGCTGGAGAAGCCGGACGAGCTGCCGGCGGACTTCCGATGCGGCCGTCATGGCGCCTCAGTCTAGTCGCGGGGGGTCGCCTGAAGCAGAGTGGAGAGCTCGGGGCCAGGATCAGCGGTCGGCGTCAGGCGGAAACTGGTTCGACCCGCCGTCGGCTCCCGGGTTTTCCTCGGAAACCCCGGCTGGCCGATCCGGGGCGGGCCACGGTCCGGCCGGCGTCGCGAAAGCCCTTCGCGGCGGCCGGTCCTCCGAAACTGTCGAAAACGGGCTCGGCGAGGACCGGCGGGCTGCGACGATCCGGGGACGGGTGGAGTCGGCTAACATTCGACGCGTGGAAAGATCGGTGAACTCTGCCCCTCCTGCCCCTCCCGCCTCATCCGTAACCGCGCCGCCGCGCTCCTCGTTGCCCGAGCGCTTCGCCGCGTTCGTGGCGGAGAGGCATCCGTTCGCCCTGCCGCCGGCGACCGCCGCCTTTTCCCGCGCGTGCCCGAAGGATCCCGGCCGGGACGCGGCCGCGATCGACGCTCTCCGGCCGGCACTCGCCGACGCGCTTGCCCGGGAGCTCGCGGGAACAGCGCCGGAGGGCCTCCCCGAGTCCACTCCGGGAGTCAGCGTCGACGAGCGTCTCGGGTCCGCGAAAGAGGAGCTGCTCGAATCCTGCGACGGGTTCCTCCGCCGGGAGGCGATCGCCGCCTCGCTGACCCGCGACGAGCGCATCGAGATGCTGCGCGGGATGATTCTCACGCGCGCCACAGATAACCGTCTGAAGGCATTCTTCTCGGGCGGAGAAGTTCGGTATCGGGGGGTCTCCTTTCAGGGCAAAGGCTTCCGGTCTCTCGGGCAGGAGGCGATCTACGCCGCGCCCCTCCGATTGCGCCGCGGCTCCGGCTATCGCTCGCCCGAAGGCGCGTGGCGCGGAGACGTCGTCGCCCCGCTAATCCGCGACCTCGGCGCCGAGCTCGCGATGCGCCCGGACCCCGAGTCGGTGCGCCTCGTCCTCGCCGCGCAGATGGGGAAAGCGGGCTCGCCCATGCAGGGGAAGGACCTCCACGTCGGAGACTTTTCCTGGGGCGTCCTCCCCGCGTCCGCCCCCCTCGCGGTTTCTTCTCTCACGGTCGCGGGCCTGGCGATGGCTTTTTCCCGCGACGGCTCGGGCCGCGTGGCGGTGTCGTTCATCGGCGAGGGAGGGACTTCGCTCGGCGAATGGCACGAGGCGATCAATCTCTGCGCCGCGCGCCGGCTGCCCGCCATCTTCTGCGTCCAGAACAATCAGACGGCGCTCTCGACACCCGTGCCCGACCAGTCGGCCGTGCGCGTGTTCGCGGAAAAGGCCGCGGGTTACGGAATTCCGGGGATGACGATCGACGGCACCGACCCCGAGGCGATCGCGGCGGCGTTCACGTGGGCCGCCGAGCGCGCGCGGCAGGGCCTCGGCCCCGCGCTGATCGAGCTCGTCTGCATGCGCATGTGCGGGCACGCGCACCACGACGACATGCTCTACCTCGGCAAAGAGCCGCCGATCTCTTGGGACTACCCGCGTCCTTCTGAAGGCGGCTACGCGAATCGCGAGCTGTACGAGTTCTGGTCGCGCCGCGAGCCGATCGCGGCGTACGCCGCCCGGCTCGAAGCGGAGGGGATCCTGGCGCCCGGAGACCTCGACCGGTTCCGGCGCGAGGCGGACGCGCTCGTCGAGGAGCAGGCAAGCAAGGTCATCGAAGCGCCGTGGCCGGAGCCGGAGACCGCCGGGACCGGCGTCTTCGCGGGAGAGCCGGGGCGGCGGAGGGCGGAGCCGCTCGAACCGGGGTCCCGCCGCGGAACGACGGCGCCTCTGCCCGCGGTTGAGACCGGGCCTCCTTTTGATCCGAAGGGACGCACCCTCCTCGAAGCGGTCATGCTCGGGGTCGGAGACGCTCTCGAAGCTGATCCCCGGGTGTTCGTCTACGGCGAAGACGTCGGCGGAAAATACGGAAACGCTTTTCTCCTTCTGCGGCCGCTGCTTCAAAAGCACGGCGACCGGATCCTGAACTCGCCGCTCGCGGAAGGCGCCGTTCTCGGCGTCTGCGTCGGTTCCGCGCTCGCGGGACAGCGCCCGATCGGGGAGATGCAGTTCAACGACTTCGTCGCGACGGGCTTCAACCAGCTCGTCAACAACGCGGCGAAGATCCGCTACCGCTGGGGCGCTTCCGTTCCGATGGTGGTCCGCATGCCGTGGGGCGGCCTGCGGCACGCGGGCCCGTACCACAGCCAGAACACCGAGCCCTGGTTCTACCGGACGCCAGGACTCAAAATCGTGGTGCCTTCAACGCCCGCGGACGCTCGCGCGCTGATGGCGGCTGCGGTCGCGGATCCGGACCCGGTCCTCTACTACGAGCACATCGCGCTCTACCGGGATCCCCGGATCAAACAGCTGCGTCCCGAGGAGGCGCCCGCTCCGCTGCCGATTGGCAAGGCGGCCCTGCGGCGCGCCGGAGGAGACCTCGCGATCATTTCGTACGGCGCGTACGTCCACGTCGCCCTCCGCGTGGCGGCAAAGCTCTCCGCCGGCGGAATCGAATCGTCCGTGCTCGACCTGCGAAGCCTCGTGCCGCTCGACCGCGAAGCGGTGCTTTCGGTAGCGCGGCACTGCCATCGCGTGCTGATCGTTCACGAGGACTCGAGGACCGGTGGTATCGGCGAGAGCGTCGCTTCCATCGTCCAGGAGGAAGCGTTCGAGCACCTGGACGCGCCGGTGCGGATCATCGGCGCACTCGACACTCCGGTCCCCTACTCTCCGCCGCTCGAAGATTTCTTTCTCCCGTCGGAAGACGAAATCGAGCGGGCCGCCCGTCTTCTCGTGTCGTACTAGCAAGTTGGCGCTCGGCCCCGGCAGCCGTCTCGGTCCTTACGAGATCTCGGGCCCTCTCGGGAAGGGCGGCATGGGAGAAGTCTTCCGCGCGCGCGACACCCGTCTCCAGAGGGACGTCGCGGTTAAGGCTTTGCCGCCGGGCTTCGAGGCGGACCCGGAACGGCTTGCCCGTTTTCAGCGCGAGGCGCGGGTGCTCGCGTCCCTGAATCACGCCAACGTCGGCTCGATTTACGGCTTCGAGGAATCGGCGGACGGGCACGCGTACTTGATCCTCGAATGCATCGAAGGAGAGACGCTTGCCTCCCGCCTGGCCGGCGGTTGGCCGCTTCCACTGGACGAGTCGCTGCGGATCGCGGCGGAGGTCGCGGCCGGACTCGGAGCCGCGCATGACGCCGGAGTCATCCATCGCGACTTGAAGCCCGCAAACGTCATGCTCCGGCCCGACGGGGCCGTGAAGGTGCTGGACTTCGGCCTCGCGAAGACGGCCGAGCGCGGCTCCGCGTCCGGTGACCAGTCGCGATCGCCGACGATCAGCCTCGGCACCCAGACGGGATTCATTCTCGGGACCGCCGCGTACATGAGCCCCGAGCAGGCGCGGGGGCGCGCTCTCGACAAACGCACCGATATCTTCTCCTTCGGCTGCGTGCTGTACGAGTGTCTGACCGGCCGGCGGGCTTTTCCGGGCGAATCCGTTTCGGACACGCTTTCCGCGATCGTCGCGGACGAGCCCGACTGGGCCGCCCTCCCCCCTTCGACGCCCACCCGGGTTCGCGACCTTCTGCGCCGTTGCCTGCAGAAAGACCCGCGCCGCCGTCTTCACGACATTTCCGACGCGAGGCTCGAGCTCGAGGAAGTCATCGCCGCCCCGTCATCCGCGATCGAGACTGCGGTGACCGGCCCGCTCGAACCGGTCGAAATCCGTCGCAGACGCCCCTGGGGCTGGCTCGCGGGAGGCGCGCTGCTCGGAGCAGCCGCTGCCGCCGCGTTCTTCCTCGGGAGCCGTCGCCCGGCCGCGGTTGTCCCGACGGCGCCCCGAATTCACGCGACGCTCCCCCTTCCGGACGGCGTCCAGATCGTCGCCGTCACGCGGCCCGCGCTCGCCATCTCTCCCGATGGCGCCACCGTCGTCTTCCGGGCGAAACAGGCCGGTGTTTCGCGCCTGTATCGGCGGCGTCTCGACGGAGCGGAGGCGGTCGCGCTCGCGGGAACGGAGGGCGGATCGGGCCCCTTCTTCTCTCCGGACGGGGAGTGGATCGGGTTTTTTACCGTGACCGAGATAAAGAAAATCCCGCTGGGAGGTGGCGCCGCGGTCCGGATCTCGGACGCTCCGCCGGTCGCGCGGGGGGCGACGTGGGCCGCCGACGGTTCAATCCTTCTTTCGCGCGTGCCGAACGGCGGGCTCTTCCGTGTCTCCGCGAACGGAGGAAAAACGGAGCCCTTCTCGACGCTGGCTTCAGGCGAGCACGCGCACATCTGGCCCCAGGCGCTTCCCGGCGGACGCGGGACGCTCGTCACGATCGTCTTCGGAACCGACTTTCAGGACATCGACAGCGCGCGGATCGCCGTTCTCGAGCCGGGCACTCTGCGGCGGAAGATCGTGCTCGAAGGCAGCGCCTACGCCCGCTATCTCGACTCCGGGCAGCTCGTCTTCCTGCGCGGGAAAAGCGTCTTCGCGGTTCCGTTTGATCTCGCAAGTCTTTCGACGGTGGGCACCCCCGTGGCTCTCCCCGAGGACCTGCTCGTCGACGAAGACGGAGGGATCGGACACTTTGCGGGCGCGGCCGGGACGCTCGTATCGCCGGGCGGGCCGCCCCTGCGGCGCGCCGTGAGCGCGGTCTGGACCGTCGGACGCGACGGAAAGGGTTTCGCTCTCCCTGTTCCTCCCGGCCAGTACTCCCACCCGCGACTTTCGCCGGACGGGCAGCGCATCGCGCTGATGAAACTGGATCGCGAGTCGGGCAAGCTCACTCTCTTCGACCGATCGCGGCAGGTCCTGTCGCTTCTGACTAGCGAGCCCGGGCGCTTCTTCTGTCCCGTCTGGTCCCCCGACAACCAGCGGCTGGCGTTTACCTCGTTCAACGTGGGGGAGCCGCGGCTCGCGATCAAACCGGCAGACGCGAGCCGGAGCCTCGAGACAATAACGGGCGACCCGGGCCGCGCCGAATTTGCCAACTCGTGGTCCCCGGACGGAAAGGTCATCCTCTATTCTGCTGAGGAGCGAAAAACCGAGTCCGACGCAGTGCGTGCTCCGATGAGTCTGTGGTCGGTGACTCTCGACCGACCGCCGCAGTCTCGCATCTGGCTGGGCGGAGCGTTCCGTAATTACGGGGCGACCTTTTCGCCGGACGGGCGGTGGGTGGCTTACGTCTCGGACGAGAGCGGCCAGAGAGAAATCTACCTGCGGCCGTATCCGGGTCCCGGCAGCCGGATCAAAGTGTCGGGGAACGGAGGCGAAGAGCCTGCCTGGACCCGGGGAGGGCGCGAGCTCGTGTACCGCGCCGCGGACGGTTTCTATTCGGTCGAGCTCTCCGCCGGCGCGGAGCCGGTTCCTTCCACCCCGAAAATTCTTTTCGCCGCTCCGTTCGACCGTGGCCGGCGGGAAGACTCGCCGCGCGAGTACGACGTCTCGGCCGATGGAAACGAATTCATCGTGATCCAGTCCGAGCGGCCGCCGGAAGTGACGCGGCCGCTCGTCGTTCTGACCGGCTGGTTCCGGCCGGACGGGCGGGTCGAGCATTGACTTCCGCGGTCGAAGATTCCGCGGCGGCGCCCGCCCGGATCCGCCGGATCCTCCACGTCGACATGGATGCGTTCTACACGTCCGTCGAGCAGCGGGACGATCCCGCGCTGCGCGGGCGGCCCGTGGCCGTCGGAGGCAGGCCGGAAAGCCGCGGCGTGGTTGCCGCCGCGAGCTACGAGGCCCGGGCCTACGGAGTCCGCTCTGCCCTTCCCATGTCGCGCGCGGTTCGGCTCTGCCCGGAGCTCGTCATCGTTCGCCCGGACTTCGCGAAGTACCGCGCCGTGTCCGAGCGCGTCTTCCAGATCTTTCGCGAGGCAACCCATCTCGTCGAGGGCCTCTCGCTCGACGAGGCGTATCTGGACGTCACGGAGAACGCGTGGGGGATCCCGCTCGGCGTGGACGTCGCGCGGAAGATCAAGGCCCGCATCTGCGAGGAAACCTTCCTCACCGCCTCCGCCGGCGTCGCGCCGAACAAGTTCCTGGCGAAGATCGCTTCGGGATGGAAGAAGCCGGACGGCCTGACGGTGATTGCCCCGGAGCGCGTCGAGGCGTTCCTCCAGAAGCTGCCGGTGGACGCGCTCTGGGGAGTCGGTCCCGTGACCGCCGGACGGCTCCGGGCGGCCGGGATCGAGCGTCTCGTGGACGTGCGCTCGGCATCGGAAGATGCGCTGCGAACGGCGGTCGGCAGCGTCGGGGACTGGCTTCGGAAGCTGGCCCGCGGTGAAGACGACCGCGCGGTGGAGCCCCACCACGAACGAAAGTCGATCGGATCGGAAGAGACCTACGCGCGCGACCTGGTGGAAAAGGAAAAGATGCGGGAGGAGGTCGCACGCCTGGCGGACGCGTCTGCGCGGTTTCTCGAAAAGAAGGACCTCACCGCGCGGACGGTCGTGCTGAAGCTGCGCTACTCCAATTTCCAGACGGTGACCCGCAGTGAAACCCGCCGGCCCGCGACCCGATCGGCGGACGAGATCCGCGAGCGTGCGGTCGCGCTCCTCGAAAAGACCGAAGCCGGGTCGCGCCCGGTCCGGCTCCTCGGAGTCTCTCTGCACAACCTCGAGAGCGGCGCCGCGCCTTCAGACCCGGAGCAGCCGACTCTGGAGCTCGCTGCAGATTCTCAGCCTCCGGACCGCGCTCTGTAGGCGAGCCAGGCGAACAGGAGGATCAGCACGAAAAGCGCAATCCTCCCGATCCCCATCATCCGGGTCCCCGCAACGTGCCGGGTCCCTTTGGGTTTCATTCCGGTGACCGCCGCGATCACCCCGACGATGACCGCGAGACCGAGCCACATCAGCCAACTCATCCGTCGCCTCCTTCGTCGCCTCCGCTCACTACGGGACGTGCCTTCGCTGCGGCGAAGGCACCGGCGAGCGGCTCGCCTGTCGGCTCGACCGCTCGCCTCATCCCTCCGTTCGCTGCGGCTCCCGCCCCGAGAGCCTCCTCCCTCCCTTCGGTCGGGAGACTTCTCTCGGGGCGAGCTTAACCACCTGCGTCGGCTAAAGCCATGTCCGTCCTTGGTGCCATCAGCGGATCAGGACGTCGAAGACACCGGTTCGGACTTCTCGCCCGCTTCTTACCTGGACCCAGAGGCGGTACGGGCCTGCTTTGGGGAATGCGTAGGGGAAGGAGACTTCGCCCTCGGGTTCTGAGCCATGCATCGACATGTGGGAGGCCGGTGAGGGGGAGGGGTTGCGGCTCGTGATCTGCTCCAGAGAGGCCATCGAGACTGTTCCCATCGGGTGGAGGTGGACGAAGACGGAGCCGTCGTCTCTCAGGACGGCCGCGTGGGCCATCATTCCCATGTACGGCTCGAGGGGCGCGGGGTGGCCGGCGGAATCGCGCACGAGAAATCGCAGCGTGAGCTCTCGGCGCGCGAGGATCGGATCGGCGCCGGCGTCCCACGTCATCGAGACTCCGCCGCCGAGATCGGAAATCGCGGGCGCCCCGATGACCGGGGGCGCGGGCGCCGACATTCGCGCCGAGTCGTCCGGATCTCCCGGGAGGGTTTGCACCGCGATCGTGGCGGCGGCCGGAGGAACATCCGCTCGCGCAACCAGCGTCTGCGAGATCCCGGTCTCGTCAGTCACGTCCGCGAAAATCGAATATGCGCCAGGCGGAAGAGGCGGAAACGGGGACTCGAACGCGCGCTCCGTAACCGGTACGGGGTGCAGGTGCGCGAACGCGTCGAGGCCGGGTTCCCGCATCGCGAAAAGGTGCACGAGCTTGCCGTGATCGGGAACGAGCGGACGCCATCCCGGACCTCTCCAGGCCGGATCGTCGATGGAGAGCCTGAGGACCCGGCCCGCTCCTTCCGGCCGGATGAGGGCCGACGCGCGGTACGGCCGGAAGACCTGGCGCTGCGACGACCTCCGCAGGCGAGAGGACCAGTTGCTCTCGCCGACCATAAGGAGAAGGAAGACGACTCCCGCCGCCATCGTCGTAAAGGCTGCAGCGCGCCGTTTCGCTACGTTCGGTCTCTCTCCCGGCGGAAGGGTGCTCTGACTCGCCGCCGCAAAGACGATCGCGAGACCTCCCGCGACCAGGAACACTGCGAGGGCAAGGACGAGAAAGAGCAGGCCCGGGCCCATCGGCAGGACCCGGGTCGGAAGCGAAGCGACGGGCACCGATGTCCGCCCCGCGCCCGCGTCTCCTTCGACCGAGATCTCAATCGAGTACGCGCCTTCTTTCATCAGCCACAGCGCTCCGGAGTAGAGGCCTGGCTGTCCCTGGACGGGTTTCGCGACGTCGGGGGCCGGCGCCCCGCTCGGTCCTGTGTCGAACGGAACGGGCCGGATCGTCACGCGCCGGACGCCGGTCGATGCCGTTTTGACGGTGATCTCGGCGAGACCGGGCACGACGCCCGGCGGCTGGATGGTCACGCGCACGGCGTAGGGTCCCGCCGCGCCCGCAAAAAAAGTATCGGGGCTTCCGACGTGCGCCCGCGCCGGCGTCGCGAGAAGCAGAGCGAGTACCGCGAGCGCCGCGGCGGCGGCTCTCTTAACGGCGCACACGAGACAGGCGTTCTCCCGCGAGAAGTCCCACCCCCGCGGAAAGGACCGACAGTGCCGCCGCGATTGATAATCCGGCAGCGCTCGCATGGTTCGCGGCGCCCTCCGCGAATTCGTATCGCCACGCGGCGTCCGGATGAAAGTAGTACGACCAGTAGAGGTCGCCGAGGAAGAAACCGTTCCGCGCCGAGGGCGTCATCTGAAAAGACCCGAACGGCCACTGAACGGCCAGAAAAACCACGAAGAACGCTAGCCCGGCAAGAAGCGCGAGCGGGAGGGTGCGGCGGCGGTTCGCACGCGAGACGAGCAAGTCGATGGCCATCGCCGGAAACACGAGAAGCAAGGGAAAACAGAAGGGGACCATCCGGGTGATCGGGTTGTAGATCGGCGCGAGGCGTGGCTCTGCCGGAAAGAGCGGGAGGATCCAGTCCATTCCGGCGAAGAGGGCCATGTACACGGCCGCCGCGGCCGTCGCCGCCCACCGCGTCCGTCCGGCTCTTCCGATGGCGACGAGAAAGGCGGGGAAAACCAGACCCGTAACCGCGTAAAACAGCCAGCCGTGCTGATGCAGGGGGAACGTGTACTCCACCAGGAACGTCGCGGCGAGCGTCACCAGGATCCCCGACGCGTAGAGGTAGAGCGCGGCGCTCCGGATCGCGGGTGCTTCCGCTCCGTTCTGGCGGGCGAGTGCCAGGAGCATCGCCCCGAGCGCGACCGTCACCATGCCGGCGGCGAGAACCGTGTGCGGCGGAGAGATCACCTTCACGTCGAGCCCGTACGCGTTGTGCCACCAGTCGTCGAACGGAGCGGAGGCGACCATCGCCGCCGAGCCCCACGCGAGCACCCAGGCGCCGAGAGGTCCGTAGAGCCGTCCGATCCGGACGCTCGCGGCGCGAGCGCGCGGATCGGCGAACGTGGCGTTCCAGACGAGTGCCGCCGCGGAGAGGCCGGCGAGAATGCCGCCTGTGTAGATCGCCAGGTGCGCGGGCGTCCAGAACGTGTCGCGCCCGATCGAGCGGTGCCAGGAGATGTCCCAGAGAATTCCGACGACGATGCTCGTCGACGCGAGCACCGCGGCCCAGACCGCCCCGATGAAGACCCGCGGCTCCGGTACGGCGCGCGCGTCGAGAACGGATGACGCGGTGGACATTCCGTTCGGCTCCGGGATCAGCGCCCGAAGCTCTGATAAAGGAGCAGACCCGCGACGACGAAACCGATCACGATGACAGCCGTCCGCGCGCGGTCCTGTCCGATCTTCCGCGCGAAGCGCGCGCCCGCGTAGCCGCCGAGGATCGATCCCGCGATCATCACGAGCGCGGCGCGCCACTCGACGGCGCCACGCAGGATGAAGTACGCGGCGGCAATGCCGTTGATGCACATCGCGAAGAAATTCTTGAGGCCATTCGACGCATGGATGTCGGACAGGCCGAGGAAGCCAAGGACGGCGAGCATCAGGATGCCGATTCCGGCGCCGAAGTAGCCGCCGTAGACCGCCACCGCGAATTGAAACGGGATCGCGATCGCCAGCCGCCCGGGCGTCCGGCCGAGAGACGCGCTGGAGGTTCCGGCCCACCGCGCGACCGCGCCGCGGAGCATGAAGAGGACGGTCGCGAAGAGGATCAAGAACGGCGCCAGGTGCTGAAACGCACGGGCCGGCGTGACCAGCAGGAGCGCGGCGCCCGCGGCTCCTCCGAGCAGACTCGGCAGGAAAAGGGTCGTCAGCCAGCCCCGGTGCTCCAGCACCTCGCGCCGGTACCCGAACAGGCTCGAAGCCGCCCCCGGAAGAAGCGCGACGGTCGAGGTCGCATTCGCGATGATTGGAGACTCGCCGAGCCAGAGCAGGGTCGGGTAAGTCAGGATCGTGCCTCCGCCCGCCATGGCATTCATCACGCCCGCGGCGGCGGACGAGGCGACGAGGGCGGCAATCTGGAGCGGGGTCACTTCGTCACGGCGCGCGGAATTGTAGACCCCGGAATCGCCCTTGTCCCGCGGGGCGCGGAAAAGGGACAGGGCTTGTCCCGCGCGGCGCGCGGAGCCGGGACCGGGCTTGTCCCGCGCGGGGCGCGAAGCAGGGACCGCGCCGCGGAAAACATCGCGCCTGCTAACGTTCAGGAAGCCGACGAAGGGAGAACCGTGACCATGCCCCGGAACGCCAGAGCCCTTCGGGCCGTCCTCTTCGACTGGGATGGAACGCTTCTCGATTCCGCGGACGCGAGCTTCCGTTGCTATCAGCGCCTGTTTACGCCGTTCGGGATCGACTTCACGCAGGAGGTCTTTGCCCGCACCTATGCCCCGGACTGGTACCGGACTTACGAAGGCATCGGCCTGCCTCGCGAGCGCTGGCCCGAAGCCGACGCACGGTGGCTCGAGTTCTACGCGGAGGAATCGTGCGCTCTGCGCCCCGGAACCGTCGAGGCGCTTGCGCGGATCGGGTCGGCGGGCGTGCTCACCGGGCTCGTGACGAGCGGGAGCCGCGCGCGGGTCGAGACTGAGCTCTCGAGGCTCGGCATCGCCGCCGCGTTTTCGACGGTTGTCTGCGGCGAGGACGCGAAGCAGAAGAAGCCGAACCCCGAAGCGCTCCGAACCGCGCTCACATGGCTGCGGATCTCCGCCGCTGAGGCGGCGTACATCGGCGACAGCCCCGAGGACATCGAGATGGCGCGCGCCGCGGGAGTCTTTGCGGTTGGTCTGGAGGGGGGATTTCCCAACGCCCAAGCGCTCAAGAGGTCGGAGCCGGACGCCATCGCCGGCGACCTGAAGGAGGCCGTGGACATCGTTCTGGCGCGATCGGAGCAGAGGGGTTGACCACGTGTAATGGGAGATCCGCTTCGCCCCCCGCCTTGCGCCTCCGGATCGCTTGCCAGCTGACGAGGACGGTAAGGGTCACTCCCGCCTCGTTCGATTGCCGATTCCCGATTTCCGATTCCCGAAATCAGTTGACCGCGGAATACCGCGGCCGTCTCGCTCCCCTTGGTCGCTCGGCTCAGCGAGACTCGATCGGCAAGAAGTTTCGCTCCTGAGCTCCCGTGTAGATCTGGCGCGGGCGCGCGATCTTCTGCTCGGGATCTCCGAGCATCTCCTGCCACTGGGCGAGCCAGCCTGACACGCGGGGAATAGCGAACAGCACCGTGAACGCGGCCGTGGGAATCCCGATCGCTTCGTAGATCAGGCCCGAATAGAAATCGACGTTCGGGTACAACCGGCGTTTGATGAAGTACTCCTCCTGGAGGGCGATCTTTTCGAGCTCGAGCGCGACGTCGAGCAGTGGGTTCCTGCGTGTGACCTGGAACACTTCGTCGGCCACCTTCTTGATGATCGTTGCTCTCGGGTCGAAGTTTTTGTAGACCCGATGGCCGAACCCCATCAGCCTCTTTTCCCCCTTGCCGGACTTCACCTCTTCGATGAACGCCGGGATATTGGAGACGGAGCCGATCTCCTGGAGCATCTTCAGGACTTCTTCGTTCGCGCCGCCGTGCAGAGGACCGTAGAGCGCCGCGGCGGCGCCAGCGACCGCCGAATACGGGTCGGTGTGCGAGGAGCCGATTCCGCGCATGACGTGAGTTCCGCAGTTCTGCTCGTGGTCCGCATGGAGGATGAAGAGGACGTCGAGCGCCCGCACCAGCACCGGGTCCGGCCTCCAGCTCGACGCCGGGATCCGGAACAGCATATTCAGGAAGTTCTCGGTGTAGGAGAAGTCGTTGTCCGGATAGACGTAAGGCATACCCATGCTGTGTCGGTAGGCGAACGCGGCGAGGGTCGGCATCTTCGCGATGAGCCGGTGGATCTGCTTCGTCCGGCCGCCGGCGCTGTGGATGTCCCGGGCGCCCGGGTAGAAGGTCGACATCGCGCCCACCGTCGCGATCAGCATTCCCATGGGATGCGCGTCGTGGTTGAACCCGTCCATGAACGTCTTCAGGCTCTCGTGGATCATCGTGTGGAACGTGATGTTGTGGACCCACTCGTCGTACTGCGCGCGGCCGGGCAGCTCGCCATGGAGTAGCAGGTACGCCACCTCGAGGTAGTTGGACCGCTCGGCCAGCTGCTCGATCGGGTACCCGCGATAGCGAAGAATGCCCCGGTCTCCGTCGATGAACGTGATCTCGCTGCGGCAGCTCGCCGTGTTCAGGAACGCGGGGTCATAGGACATGAGACCGAAGTCGTCGGGTCCCGTCTTGATCTGCCGCAGGTCGATGGCGCGGACGGTGCCGTCGGTCACCGGAAGGTCGTACGACTTCCCGGTCCGGTGGTCCACGATCGTCACGGCGTCGCGGCGCTCTCCGCTGGCCTGCGTGTTTTTTTCTTCGACGGTCGGTGTGGTGGGCATCGGGAACTCCTTCGCTTCGACAGGGCTCTCGGGGGAGATCATTATATGGACCGCTCCCCTCGTTTTCCTGAGCGAGAATCGCGCCGATGCCGAGCGTCGGGCACATCGCGGCGGGCGCCACGGCAGGCCGGGCTCTGACCCGAGGCACGGGGGAAAGCCCGCTGATACGCTCGAGCCGTGAACGCGATCGAATGGCTCGAGAGCTTCTGATGCAAAGCCTGCAGGAGACCTGGGCCCCCGGGAATCGGTGTTTCGGCTGCGGGCCGGCGAACGACAAAGGTCTTCGGATCCGAAGCTTCGTCGAAGGCGACGAGGTGGTTTGCGACTGGAGGCCGGAGCCCCATCATCAGGCGTTCGAGGGCGTGTTGAACGGTGGCATCTGCGGAGCGCTGCTCGACTGCCACAGCAACTGGGCAGCGACGCATCATCTCCAGCAGAAATCCGGCTCGTTGACGCCGCCGTGCACTGTCACCGCGGATTTTCATGTTGTGCTGAAGCGTCCCACACCGATGGACGGGCCGCTCCGGCTGCGCGCGCGGATCCTCGACTCGTCCACGGATCGGGCCACCGTCGAAGCGACCCTGGAGGCCAACGGCAAGATCACGGCGACGTGCCGCGGGACCTTCGTCGCCGTGGGTCAAGGACATCCGGCGTTCCATCGGTGGTAGCGGGAGCCGAGCGACCAACGGGAGCGAGACCGCCACGGCACTCCGCGGTCAACTGATCGAAAGGATTACGGAGCAGCGGCGGCCTACGTTTCGATTCCCGGCCGCCCGATCTCAGTTTCTCCGTTGCTCCCAACGCCCGAGCCTTTTGAGGCGTAAACCAGGCGTGCTGAAATTCCTGCGCCGGCTGACCCTCCTTCTCGTGGCACTCGCGCTTCTCGCGGCGCTCGGATAGTTCCGGACCCCGCCGGGGTCGTTACGCGATTTCCGAGCTGGTTGACCGCGGAGTACCGCGGCCGTCTCGCTCCCGACCAGTTGACCGCGGAATACCGCGGCCGTCTCGCTCCTGTTGGTCGCTCGGCTCGGTCGCTCGGCTCCCGATTTACGACTACCGACTACCCTCCTCTTTACCGCCTCCCCTGTCTCACGAGATCGATGTTCCCGTTCGAGTCGCTCACCGTCACTTCGCACCGACCGTCTCCGACCTTGCCCTGAAGAGAGTCCGAGCTGGCGCCGCCCGAGATCGTCAGCGGCAGCTCGCTGTTGATCTTCCCGAACGAGGTCCGCGCGTTGACCGTGTAGCCCTCGCCGTCGGAGAGCGCGATCCGGACCGGGGCGAACGAGGTCTTCACCGCGACCCGGCTGCAAGATTTCGCTCCGGCGTGAAGGTCGTGCACCTCGACCGAGCCATTCTGGTTGTCGACTTCGACGGCCCCCGTCACCGCCTCGAGGGTCACGGAGGAAAAGGAGGTTCGTACGTTGGCGAAGCCGCGCACGTCGTTGGCACGGACGGCGCCATTCGAGTTTTCGACCGTCAGGTCCCCGGCGATTCTCACTGCCTCCACCAGACCGAAGCTGGTCTTGACGAACGTCGTCCCGCCGGCGTCGGAGACCGTCACGCCGCCGTTGCCCGAGTTCACCCGGACTCCCTTCTTCGCGCGGGTGACCGACACCGCCCCGAACGAGTTCCGCGCCTCGACCGCCCCGTCGATGTTGGAAAGCGTCAGGGTCGCGTTGCCACTCACGACCGTCGTGTCGCCGCCGATCCCGGAGGCGTCCACTTCGCCGAAACGGTTCTTGATGACAGCCGCCCCTCGAATTTCGCGAAGCCGGACCTTTCCGTTCGAGTTCTGCACGTCGACCGGCCCGGCGATCTCCGACAGCTCGATCGCCCCGAACGTGTTCTGAACGTTGACCGGGCCGCCGGCCTTGCGTCCGCTGACCCGCGCGTTCGTTCCGTTGCATCGGACGCCGCGCTTCACGTCCAAAAAGGTGATGGCGGCAAAGGTCGCGGCAAGCTCCGCCTCGCCCGCGATCCCGCTCGCCGTGACCGCCCCATTGGTGTTCTGGACCGAAAGGTCCCCCGCCACGTTCGTCACGTCGACCGCACCGAACGAGGTGGTCAGCGAGGCGGGACCGGAGCCGGCGAGCGAAACATCGGCGTTCGTTCCCGAGAACACGACCTTTTTCACCCGCACGATCGTCACCCGACCGAAGCGGTTCTTGACCGAGAGCGGGCCGTCGATGTCGGAGATCGTGACGGTGCCGTTCGCGTTCGTCACGTCCGTTTCGCCGGCGTTTCCGGCGAGCTCCAGGGCGCCGAAGGAGTTTTCGAGCTGCGCCATCCCGCGCCCGGCGCGAAAGACCAGACGGCCGTTCGCGTTGTGGATCTCGGTCCCGCCTTTGAGCCCTTCGGCCACGACGTCGCCGAAGCGGTTCCGGACCGAAACGCCGGCGCTCTCCGGCACCGCGATGTCGTAGTCGACCGCGAAGGAGACCCGGCTCGAGCCGGAGAAGAGTCCGCGGTGCTCCTCGGGATAGCGGGTCCGCACGGAAACGCCCGTCGCCGAAGGCTCGATGTCGACGGCGACGGCGTCGGCGAAACGCTTTGCCTCGACCATGTCCGATGAAGAGACCCGGATCCGGGCGTCGACGCGGACCGCGGGAAGAGCCTGCGTGTGGATGTGGACGTTCCCGTTGCGGTGATCGACGTCGAGCCTCTGTCCGGGCTTCAACGGAAGAGATTTGTGCACCTCGCGGGAGACCTCTTCTCGGGAGGACTCTCCCCGCGCGGACGCGGTCATCGCCACCGCGAAAAGCGCCAGGAGCGCCGCGACAGCGGCAGGGCGGCGGCGGGATCGTGTCCAGGAAGCCGCGGATTCAAAGCGTTCGGTCATGAGGTGGCCTCTTTCATGAGTTCCTGCAGCGTCCGCTGCTTCTCCTGGTACATGGCCAGAAGCTCGCGGCGCAGGTGAGAGTTGAACCGGTTCGAGTCGATCTGGGCGCGGATCTCGACGATCGCGGAATCGAGAAGCTGAAGTTTTTCCCGGTAGTTGACGAAGATCGGAGTGGTCGGATTTTCGATCCGTGGACGCGCGAGCGCCGACAACCGCTCGATCGACCGGACGTAATTCGCTTCCGCGATCTCGACGTCTTCCAGCGACCGGTCCGTCAGCAGGGGATTGCTGGTGCTCGCCGCATTGACGAGCGGCTCGCGGCCCCCGCTGTTGCGGAACACCTGCAGACCGACCATCGAGACGAGGAAGAGGGCAGCCGCGGCGGTCAGGGGGATCCACTGAAAGCCCTTCGCCGGCGCGGCGGCGCGTGGAGGCGGCGCGGACTCCTGAGACGCTTTCTCCTTCTCGATCGCGGCCGCGATCTTTCCAGGGAGCGCCGAGCTCTCCCACTCCCGGCGCAGAGACGGAGCGGTGCGCGAGACCTCGTCCCACAGCGCGAGCGGGCCGGCACACTCCTCGCAGCGCGCCGCGTGAACTCGCAGCCGCTCGATCGCGGAAGGATCGTTCCTCTTGAGAGCTTCGCGCGCGCGCGCGCAGCCTGCGGTCATGCGCTCGCCCTCCCGCGCAGCCCGGAGGTCCAGAGCAGATCCTGGAGCTTCCGCCTGGCCTCGAAAAGAAGCGTCCGGGACGCGCCTTCCGAGACGTCGAGGACTCCCGCGATCTCCCGATGTGAAAAGCCCTCGACCGCGGACAGCAGAAACACCGTTCTCTGCCGGGGCGCGAGACGTGAGAGCGATTGCTCGATCGCCAGGCGCAGCGGCTGATCCGCGGTCGGGGCGGGAGGAAGCCTCGCGTCGCGCTCATGCTCATGCTCATGCTCATGACTGCCCGCCGGGGTCCCGAGAGGATCCTCCGGGTGCCGCTTGCGCTTGCGCAGCTGGTCGTAGCACGTGTTGACGAGAATCCTGTAAATCCACGTCGAAAGAGTCGCCGAGCCCCGGAAAGACGCGGCGCCCCGATAAATCTTCAGAAATGCCTCCTGGACCGCGTCCTCCGCTTCGCTTTCCTGTCCGAGCAGGTTGCGCGCGATGCTTTTCATGCGGGCGCCATGGAGCTCGTAAATCCGCTCGAAAGCGGCGACCTCGCCCGCCCGGCATCCCTCGAGAAGGTCCTCCCCGGCCGAGCGGCGCGCCGGGAAACCGTCCTTCTCTTCGGGACCGTCCAGGAGCGCCTCCTTTGGAGTATCGGGGGGGCGGGAAACATTCTCCAACACAACCACAAGCACAAGCACAATGGGCAGCGCGCGTCCTTTCAACCCTTAGACGCCGGGCCGAGGCGCAACGTTGGGGGGGGTTGAAAGGTCAGGGCGTCAGGGCGCGCGGCACGGCGAACACGTCGGAGCTCTCACGCTCCGGTCCGCCGTCAACGCTCAACCCTCACCCCTGACGGCCGGGAGGGACTGGCTTTCTTCTTGCTCCCGACGCGAAGAAGGCGAAGAAGGAGGACCCATGAGCGACACCAGCGTCACGAAAGTCGATTCGGCCCATTCCCCGAAGGGAGAGATGGGGCAGACCTATCTCGCGTCGGGCGTGTCGCTCGCGATGCGGCTCTGGGAAAAAGAGCCTTCGACGGAGGAGAAACCGGAGACCGTGCGGGAGTACGAGACGGTGGGTTATGTCCTGTCGGGCCGCGCGGAGTTGCGCGTCGAAGGCCAGACGGTCCGCCTCGAAAAGGGCGACTCGTGGGTGGTCCCGAAAGGCTCCCGCCACACCTACAAGGTCCTCGAGCACTTCCGCGCGATCGAGGCCACGCATCCTCCCGCGCACTCCCACGGGCGCGACGAGGGACGGGGATCGGCCGGGTCCTCGGGCGGGCGGGGTCAGGGCGGCGGTTCCTCCGATCCCGTGATCCAGGGGGTCTGAGCGCCTTACCGAATCGCACCGGAGCGGGGTGTCTCCGCCCGGGTCGCTGCGGCCTCCCGCGTTTAGACTCCTGCTCCGGGAGGCTCCATGAGAAAACGCCCCGAGATCCTCTTCAGCGTTGCCCTGCTCTCGAGCGTCTTTGCGCTCGCGGAAAAGGCGCTCGCGGAAAAAACGGAAGTCAGGCGCGAAACCGTCCGGTCCGGCGGCCGCGACCGGACCTACTGGATCTTCGTGCCGGACGGCGGCGCACCGGACGCCCCCCGGCCGCTTCTCGTTCTCCTTCACGGCTCCGGCCGAAACGGCGAGACGCTCGCGCGCCCGTGGAAGGACTTCGCGACGAAAGAGGGTCTTGTCCTGGCCGCTCCGGATTCGCTCGACTCCGTGCACTGGTCCTCGCCGAGCGACGGGCCCGAGTTTCTCCGAGACGTCGTCGAGGCGGTCAGGGCGCGAACATCCGTCGACCCGCGGCGCATCTTTCTCTTCGGGCATTCCGCGGGCGCGTGCTTCGCGCTCGAGATGGGGGCGCTCGAGTCCAACTATTTCGCGGCGGTCGCGATCCACGCGGGCGCAACGCCGCCCGGTGACTTCGCCACGTTCGACTGGGCGAGGCGGAAGGTCCCGTACGGAATATGGATAGGAACGGAAGACGCGTTCTTCCCGCTCGAAGCGGTGCGCGCCACCCGCGACGCCTTGAAGTCGCGCGGGTTCCCGGTCGAGTACCAGGAGATGGGGGGCCACACCCACGACTATTACGGGAGCGCGCGGGACATCAACCGAATGGCGTGGGACTTCTTCAAGTCCCGGCCGCTGACCGCCGACGCGCAGTACACGCCGTACGGAGAGAGCCGATGAGGCGCGGGCAGCGGGTCCCGCTAGCGGCGGCCCTGCTCACGTTCGCCTGTCTGCTGGCGTCGGCGTCGTCGGCGCGCGGGGCGGTCTTCGTCGTCCGGCACGCGGAGAAGCAATCCGACTCGAACGAGAAGGACGTTCCGCTTTCGGAGGCCGGCCGCGCCAGAGCCACGAGGCTCGCCGCGGCGTTAAAGGACGCGGGAATCGTCGCGATCTATTCGACGGACACGGTGCGGACCCTGGCGACCGCCGAGCCTCTCGCCGCCGCGTCGAAGATCGCCCCTCAGATCTATGAGTCGTCGGGGCCCGACTCGGCAGGCAGGCTCGCGGCGCGGATCTCGAAGGAGCATCCCGCCGCGAATATCCTGGTGGTCGGGCACAGTAATACGGTCGGGCCGCTCATCACCGCGCTCGGGTGCGCGGAAATCGTGGCCGTCGCGCCGCAGGAGTACGACGGCCTGTGGATCGTCATCCCTCCGCAGGCGGGTCCTCAGCCGGGGGACGGGGGTACGAGGCCGGGCGACTCCCCTTTGCCTCCGCGCTCTTCCGGGAGCGGGACCTCCACTCTGCTCCGCCTGCGGCTCTGATGTTGTTTTCCGCTCCGCGGCATCGGGGCCCGATCTCCGATCACTTCGACGGGCGGCAATTCCGGAATTTCTCGGGAGTGCCGCGTGGCTTCGGTGGCGTCCTCCGGTGGGCCGCCACACGCAAGTCCTCCCCGTGGCCCCGCTGGACGGAGGCACCGCCCGGGCCCGCGCCTCCGAGACGAGTCACCGACCTGCGCGTCACCTTCGTGAATCACGCGACGCTTCTCGTGCAGACCGGCGGGCGCAACATCCTGACGGACCCGGTTTGGAGCGACCGCGTCAGCCCGCTCGCGTGGATCGGCCCACGGCGCGTTCGGCCGCCGGGGATCCGTTTCGAGGATCTCCCGCAAATCGACGCCGTTCTGATCAGCCACAATCATTACGACCACCTGGACCTCCCGACCCTGGCGCGGCTCGACTCGCGGGACCATCCCTGGATCGTCAGCGGCCTCGGCGTCCGGCAGCTCCTCGCGAGCCACGGGCTGACGAACGGGGTCGATCTCGATTGGTGGCAGAGCACCGAGGTGGGAAAGGGACTTTCGGTGACCTCGGTCCCCGTGCAGCACTTTTCGGGCCGCGGCCTTTCTGATCGCAACGCGACACTCTGGACTGGCTACGTGATCTCGAGCCCGGCCGGCGACGTCTTCTTCGCCGGCGACACCGGCTACGGGCCGCACTTCCGTCTCATTCGCGAGCGGTTCCCCCGGATTCGCCTGGCGATCCTCCCGATCGGCGCCTACCGCCCCGAGTGGTTCATGGGACCCGTCCACGAGGATCCGGCCGAGGCACTTCAGGCGTTCGGGGATCTCGGCGCGGGAACGGGTGTCGGCATGCATTTCGGCACGTTCCGGCTGACCGACGAGGGGCCCGAAGAGCCCGTTCAGGAAATCGCTGTGCTCCTCGCGAGCGCGCCGGAGCCAAAGCCCCGCTTCTGGGTGCTCGGGTTCGGGGAGGGAAGAGACGTGCCGGCGCTGCTGTGACGCGGCGGCCGGCCCCTCAGGCCTTCGATTCCGCCTTCTTCTGGATCGGGGAGGAGCCCGTAAGATTCGAATGCTCCTCGCCTTTCAGCACCTTTTCAACCGCGCGGTCGCTCCCCGTTTCCGCCGCGTGTTCGAGCGCTTTGTGGTCGGTCAGGACCTCGTCGCTCAGATAGTCGTGCAGCCAGATCCTCTCGATGATCGGATACGCGGCAACGAACGGCAAGATCAGGATCGCCCCGAGAATTCCGTAGAGCTGGCCTCCGATCACGATCGCGATCAGGACGGCGATGGTTGAGAGGCGCAGGCGCTTGCCGTAGACGCGGGGCACGATGACCGTGTTCTCGAGCACGTGGTACAGCAGGTAGAGCACGAGGACGGCGCCTGCGGCGAACGGGGAAACGGTCAGCGCGAGGAGGACGGCCGGCACGATTGACGCGATCACGCCGATGACGGGCAGGACGTCGCAGATCGCCGCCAGAAAAGCGAGAGGGATGGCCGCGGGCACTCGAAACGCGCTCAGGACGATCAGGGCGAACACCCCGTAAAGCAGCGACGTCAGGGCCTGTCCCTGGACGTAGCTGATGATGACGTCGGACACCTCTGGAATCGTTCTCGCCATCTTGCGGCGATGCCGGCGCGGAACGTACGCGAGCAGCCAGGCGTACGTTCTCTTCCCGTCGGCGACGAGGTAGAGCGTCAGCGTAAGGACGAGGATGGATATGGTCACCCCCGCGATGGCCGCTTCGCCCCAGGCGAGTGGCTTTTTGATCGACTTCGCGATCTCGGGAGACGTCGGCAGCGCGAGGATCTGGTCGAGAACCTGGCTGACCAAAGGGTGCTGCGGACCGACGCGCGTCTCGACGCGTTTCCGGTACTCGGGGAACTTCTCGAACAACGTGACGAGCTGGGACGCCAGGGGCGGACCGATCAAAAAGAGAAACGTGAAGATGATCCCGACCGTCAGCAGAGCCACCACGGCGACCGACCAGCTGCGCGACAGCCCCCGGCGCTCCAGGCGCGCCACGACCGGGGAAATGCTGATCGCCATGACGAGAGCGAGGAGAAAGAAGAGAAAGTCGGGCAGCAGCTTGAGCGCCGCCCAGACGATGAGCGCCGTGATCAGGACCTTGATGATCGTCGCGACGGGGACGTGGAGCTCGAGGATCGAGCGAGGCTGAGTGTCGTCGTCTTCCGGCGTGTTGCTCTCCGGGGGCGTCCCGGGCGCCCGCCTAGCGATGTGCCGCCCCGTCATTGACCTGGATGCTTCCCATCATCCGCTCGTAAAGGGGCGTAAGAGCCTGCGCGTCCCGGCCCGGCACGATGCTGAGCGCATAGAGGGCGTGGCCGTCGGGAAGCTCGCGCGTCAGGACGTTCACGCGCTCGTCGATCCCGGTGACCGGAGACGTGCCCGCGAGCACCAGGGAAATCGCGCGGGCGCCGCCGGCCGTTAGCCTCTTCGCCGAGTTCGGAACGAGCCGGAGGTACGGATTCGATTTCGAGAGCTGCCCGACGAGATCGTTCGTCGCGTCGTCGAGGTTCGTCCCTCGGGAAAAGGGCCCGCGGACCCCGGTCCTTCCGTTGACGGAGCCCTCGAACGGATCGTAGTGGTTGACGACGACGCCGTATACGACCGACTGCTGGCCGTCAGAGGTCTGCACGACGCCGCCCGCCGGGACGATCGTGACCCCGTACCCGTTCGGCGCCTCATGCGCCTGCCAGTTCTGCGGGTAGTCGATCTTGAAGAACCCGTTGCGCTGCTGGAACGTGCGGAAGCCCGCCGACGGCGCCTCGATCCGGATGTCGCCGCGCGAAGGGGCGCGTCCGGCCGGAGCGGTTCCTCCGGTCGTGCCCTGCGCGAGCTGCTTCATCGAAACCGGAGGAGATTGCACGCGCAGGGACGTCTTGACCGCGACAATGTCTCCGACCGGATGGGCGGGGCCCGGACGTCCCAGCCGCGCCGCCTCTTGACGCACGCGCGCCTCTCGATCCGCCGGGGCCGGGTGGTCGCTCAAAAACCGCTCGAGCCTCCCGGGATCGCGACCCGCCTGCTTTCGCAGGAGCTCGAACATGCTCGCCATCTCGTTCGCGTCGTAGCCCGCGCGGGCCATCGTCTGCGCGCCCACGATGTCGGCCTGGCTCTCCGCGGTGCGGCTGAACTTCAGGAAGAGCGCGTTCAATCCGATGCCGCCGACCGCGGACATGATCGGTCCTGGCGCGCCGCCGGTGAGAACCCCGCCGAGGATCCCGACTCCGGCTCTCGCGAGATAAGCCTTGGATACCTGGTTCGTCTGGTGCCGGAGCGCGACGTGCGCCATCTCGTGCGCCATCACGCCGGCGAGCTGGCCCTCAGTCGGGACGAGCTCGATCAACCCGCGGTTGACGTACATGAATCCGCCGGGTAGCGCGAATGCGTTGACGTCCGACAGATTCGTCACCTTGAACTGGTAGGGAAATTTCGGCCCGGGCGCGGCGGCGGCCAGGCGCGCACCGATCGCCGAGACGTAGCGGTCAACCGCCGGATCGTGGATGAGAGGGATCTGCTTCTCCACCTGCACGGTGGACTGGCGCCCGAGCTCGATATCCTGCTGTGTGGAGAACAGGTTGAAGCCGGGACGCACGATCGTGGGCGCAGGTGCGGCGACCGCCGGCAACGCGCCAACCGCCCACACCAACCAGAGCGCCAGGACCTGCGGAACCCGTTTCATGGAGCCTCCGGCGCGCTCAACGCAAACGCAATGCCAGAAGGTAAAGCCGGCTCGTCGGCTCCTAAACTTCCACAGGCTCGGCTAGATCGGTGCTGCGCCCGTCACCCGACCCTCTCCCCGCGCGCGTGGCGAGGGAGCAGAGCTGCGCTTTGTCCCCATGGTGACTAAGCTCGCCCCGAGAGGAGTCTCCCGACCAGAGGGAGGGAGGAGCCTCTCGGGGCGGGAGCCGCAGCGAACGGAGGGACGAGGACAGCGGTCGAGCCCAAAGGGCGAGCCGCTGTCCGGTGCCTTCGACCCCGCGCGGCGAAGGCACGTCCCGCAGTGAGCGGAGGCGACGGTTCACCAGCCTGTCGGCTTACCCCGGTTCTGCTCGTCCAGCCACTTCTGAAGCGGCGCGAAGTAGTCGCGCATCGCCGTCGCGTCCATCTGCCGCTGTCCCGTGAGCTCTTCGAGGGCGTCCGGCCATGGGCGGCTCTGCCCCATCGCGAGCATCTTCGCGAGCCGCTCTCCAGCCGGGCGGCTGCCGTAGATCGAACAGCGATTGAGCGGTCCGTCGCACCCGGCGATCTTCGCGAGCGCGCGATGGAACTGGAACTGCAGAATGTCTGCGAGGAAATATCTCGTGTACGGCACGTTCGCCGCGACGTGGTACTTCGCGCCGGGGTCGAAGTCGGCCTCGGTGCGGCCGCCTGGCGGCGCCACGCCCTGGTACTTCAGGCGCAGCTCCCACCAGACCCGATTGTAATTTTCCGACGTCACTTCCCCGGAAAAGACCTTCCAGCGCCACTGGTCGATCAGCAGCCCGAATGGAAGAAACGACAGCTTGTCGAGCGCGCGAGAGAGCAGCAGTCCGATGTCCTTGGATTCGTCGGGCGCCTTTTCAAGGAACTTGAGCTTCACGAGGTACTCGGGAGTGATGGACAGGGCGATCGTGTCGCCGATCGCTTCGTGGAAGCCGTCGTTGGCGCTGTCGCGGAAAAGATACGGCTGCGTGTTGTAGGCACGCTGGTAGAAGTTGTGGCCGAGCTCATGGTGGATGGTCGAGAAGTCTTCGGCCGTGATGTCGATGCACATCTTGATGCGGAGGTCGTTGACGTTGTCGACGTCCCAGGCGCTCGCGTGGCAGACGACTTCGCGGTCACGCGGCTTCGTGAAGAGAGACCGCTCCCAGAACGTCTTCGGGAGGGGATCGAATCCGAGCGACGTGAAAAAGCCTTCTCCGTACCGGACCATCTGCCGGGCGTCGGTCTTCCGCTGCTTCAGGATCGCCGTGAGGTCGTAGCCGGGATCGGCGTTTCCGGGCGCGACCAGGGAATAGACGTTCGACCAGTCCTGCGCCCACATGTTGCCGAGCAGATGCGCCGGAATGGGGCCGCTCGCGGGAACCGCGTCGCCATATTTTTCCCGCAGCTTCCAACGCACGTACGCGTGAAGCGACACGTAAAGGGGCCGTACCTGGTCCCACAGACGGTCGAGCTCGCGCGCGAACTCCGCAGGAGGCATGTCGTACTTCGAGCGCCACATCGCGCCGGTGTCTTCGAAGCCGAGCTCCCGCGCGCCCTTGTTGGCGAGCTCGACATAACGCGCGAAGTCCTTCCGCATCGGGACGGAGACAGTGTGCCAGCCGCGCCAGACGTCCTCGATCTGCTTTGGATCCCGGCTGGTCGCGAGGATCCGGGTGATGTCCTCGAGGTCGAGGCATTTGTCCGTTCCGTTCGGGCAGTACTTGCCCTTCCCGTATGCGCCCTCGAGCGAGGCCACGATCCGCGTCAGCTCCTCGCTCTCCTTCGGATCGGACGGTGCGGCGAGAGTCAGCGAATTCTTGAGCAGCCGGATCTTGCGGGCGACGTCCTGCGGAAGGCGAGCGCCGTCGTAACGAGCCGCTTTCTTCGCATACACGGCGGACGCCGTGATCACGCGCTCGCTGGCACGCGCGGCCAGGATTTCCGTGTCGTCCGTGATGTACGTCGACTGGACCCAGCTCGCCCGCGACGCTTCGTTCGCAAGAACCAGGAGCGTGGTTTCGGCCTCTGCGATGAAGGCCCGGGCTTCCGCGGCGGTCGCCGGGCCTCGCTTTCCGGCGGCGGGCCTGGCGGCTCGCGCCGCGGGTTTCTCAGGCGGCATCGCGGGCTCCGCGGCCGACGCGAACACCGCTGCGGTCGCGGTCGTCACCAGCAGCGTGCACAGGGAAAATCCTCGAAGGCGTCGTTTCATTTTTCACTCCGTCTCTCCAGCGAGACGAGATTGTACGGGTCGCGCCGCCAGCGCGCGGGCAGCGCTTCTCCGGCGCCCGCCTACTTCCGCCGCGCCTTCGAGGCGAGAATCCACGCATCCATCCGCTGATCGAGGATGTCGAGAGGGAGCGCCCCGGCGCCCAGGACCTCGTCGTGAAACGCCCGGATGTCGAACGCGACGCCAAGCCCCTTCTTCGCGCGATCGCGGAGCTCTAAGATCTTCAGCTGACCGATCTTGTACGCAAGCGCCTGGCCCGGCCACGCGATGTACCGGTCCGTTTCGCTCTGCACCTCGACCTCGTCGACGGCGGAATGGTCGTGAAAGAACTGCACGACCTGGTCGCGCGTCCACTTCTTGTAGTGAAACCCCGTGTCGACCACGAGCCGGATCGCCCGCAGCATTTCGTCCTGAAGCCGTCCGTAGTCGCTGTACGGATCCTTGTAGAACCCGACGTCTTTCCCGAGGCGTTCGGAATAGAGCGCCCACCCCTCGACGAAGGCCGTGTAGCCGCTCTGCTGCCGGACCGGGGGCAGCTCGTCCTGCTCCTGAGCTATCGAGAGCTGCAGGTGATGGCCGGGGACGCCCTCGTGGTACGCGGTCGACTCCGTCGAGATCGTCTTGCGCGACTCGGGCTGCGACGTGTTGACCATCACGCGCCCCGCGCGCGAGCCGTCCTTCGCGCCCGTGTTGTACTGCGCGCCGGATGCCTCCTTCTCGCGGAACGCTTCCACCGCGGCCACCTCCACCTGCGCCTTCGGCAGCCGTCCGAAGAGCTTCGGAAGCTGCGGCCGCATCTGGTCGATGTAGCGGCGATAGGCCGTCAGGATCTCCTCCCGGTCGCGGTAGTGCCGCTGGGGATCCTTTTCGATTGCGGCGTTGAACGCCTTCAGGTCGGAGTATCCGAGCTTCTTCGCGATGACGAGCATTTGTTTTTCGATCTCGACGACCTGCGCGAGTCCGATCCGGTGGATCTCTTCGGGCGTGCGGTCCGTCGTCGTCAGCCGCTTCACCTGGGCGGCGTAGCGCGCCTCTCCGTCCGGCAGGGACCACATGCCGGGTTCCGTCCGGCCCTTCGGCGCGTACTCGGTCTTCACGAACTCGGTGAAGCGCGCGTACGCGGGCAGCACCGATTCTCGGATCGTGGTCAGGATCTGCTCCTTGGCGCGCGCCTGGTCCTCCGCGGAAAAGGTCGGCGGGATCTTCGAGAGCGGCCTTGCAAACGGCGTGTCCTCGGGTTTCTGGGCGGCGATCCCGCCGCTCTGCGTCGCGACCTTTTCCAGCAGAAAGCGCGGCTGCATCAGGCCGTCCGACATCCCCTTGCGCATTCGGACGCTCACGTCGTCGAACTGCTTCGGCAGCTGCTTCAGGCGCGCGTTGTAATCGTCGTAGTCCTTGACGGTCACAAACGAAAGGAGAGACACGATCTGAGGCGCCTGCAGGTGGACGCCGCCGAACTGACTGACCGGCATCTCCCAGGTGTGAAAGCGCTCGTTTGCGATCGACTCCTTGAGTCCCCGGACGAGCAGCGTCTTCGTCAGCGCCTCCTGTTCGGGAAAACCCGTCGTGTCGACCATGTCCAGGCGGGCAAGCCACTCCCGATCCTTCTGCTGGTCCGCCACGATTTCGCGCTCGGAGAGATCCGAGGCCTTGTCGTTCCAGCGCTTGTCCCCGAGGATCGAGGCGAACTCGGGGCTGTGGGAGAGCGTGTATTCCCAGTGCTCCGCCAGGAGGTCCGAAAACGCCTTCCGGCGCGTCGCGAGGTCGTCTCCCGGGGCGGCCAGGGCGGCGCTCACCGCCACGACCCCCACAAGCACGGCGGACAGCAGAAGGCGTGACGTCCTTGCGGGCATGGATCCCCCTTTGCCGGAGACATACGAAACGGGCGCGCCGGGGTTTGCCGTGGACCGGTTATCCGGTCCGCACGAAGTCGATGAATCCGCGGTCGAAGTCGGTCGAGATCAGCTTGACCCGCAGTTTCTGGCCGACTTCGAGGCCATCCGCGCCGTGGACAAGCTTGCCTTCGACGGGCGGAGCGAGGATGCGGACCCAGGTCCCCTTCTCCGAGGCGCCGGTGACGATCGCTTCGAAGCGCTGGCCGATGCGGCCCTCGAGCAGCAGCGCGGCGGCCGATTTGCGGACCTGTCGCTCCACCTTGTCCGCATCGTCCTCCTGCTCGGTGCAGTGGCGGGCCAGCTCCTCGAGCTCCGGGTCCGGGTAAGGAGAAGCGGTTCCGCCGAGGGCCGCTTTGAGCAGCCGCTGCGTGATGAGGTCGGGAAAGCGGCGGTTCGGAGCTGTCGAGTGCGTGTAGTCCTTGACCGCCAGGCCGAAGTGCCCGATGGGAGCGCCGCCCGGGCGCTCGACGATGTACTCGCCGGCGCCCATCAGCTTCACGATGACGAGCGACAGGTCCGGGAATCGCAGCGGATCGGCCTTGCGTCGGCGAGCGAGAAATTCCTCCAGGGCCTTCGAGTCCGGCTCCGGTGGCAGGTGCTCGCCCTGGTCTTTCGCGACATCCACGATGCGCTGCCATCGCTCCGGGGAGCGGACCACACGCCGTAGCGACGCGAACCCTTTCGACGCGAGAAAGCGCGCGGTCACACCGTTGGTCGCGATCATGAGGTCTTCGATGAGCTGCCGCGCGCGGTTGTGCGCCTCCTGGCGGAGATCGACGACCCGCTCGCCGTCGAAGACCGCCTTCGGCTGGAGAGTTTCGAGCTCGAGGGCGCCCTGTTCGTGCCGGTGCTCGCGAAGCTTCTGCGCGATCGCGTCCTGCGCCTTCAGCTGCGCGTCCATTCCAGGTACGGCATTCGCGACCGGCGGTTCCTCCGCCTTGCCTTCCAGAAACGCGGCGACAGAGTCATACGCGAGCTTCGCCCGGTTGCGGACCTTCGCGCGATAGACCGACGACGACTGGAGAACTCCCTCCGCGTCGAAAACCATCTCGGTGACCATCGCGAGCCGGTCCTGGTCCTGATTCAGGGAGGTCAGATCGGTCGAGAGCCGTTCCGGGAGCATCGGGAAGATGCGCGCGGCCGTGTACACCGATGTCGTGTTCGCGCGCGCGTGCGCGTCAATCGGCGTGTCCTTCTTCACCAGCGAATCGACGTCGGCGATCGCGACGAGCACCTTCACGGAACCCGCGCCCATGTCCTCGGAGACGGAGAGCTGATCGAGGTCCCTCGAGTCGTCGTTGTCGATCGAGCACCAGAGAAGCGAGGTCAGGTCGCGGACCTCTCCGTCGGCCGCGCCCGGGCCCGAAATCCCGGCGAGCTGCTTGACGACCTCGGCTGAGAACTCGGGCTCCAGGCCCCGATCGAGCATCGCCTCCCTGGCGATCTCGGCGAGGTCCGATCGTGTGTGGGCGCGAGGGGAATTCATGGCGCGGACTTTACATCGCTCCCGGGAGGCCCGCGCCTGGTGGCGCCTGATACTTTTCTCGAAGGAGGATCCATGAAGCTCATCCCGCTGTTTGCCGCCGCCGTCTGGTCGGGCGCCGCCCTCGCGCAATCGTCATCGACGACGCCACCCGCGGCATCACCCTCGCCCTCCGCCTCGCGGGCGCCGCAGCCTCCGGCGCCGGCCGACGCGGCCTCCGTCGACGCGATCGTCCGTGCGCTGTACGCGGGCGTGTCGCATGCGCCGGGAGAAGACCCTGACTGGTCGCACCTCCGGACGATCTTCCTGCCCGCCGGTCGGCTCATCCCGCCGCAGCGTCCGAACGGGGACTTCCCGTTCCTGACCGCGGAGGACTTCATCGCGCGGGTCTCGAAGGGTATCGCGGCGCGGAAAGCGGAAGGGAAAGAGGCCGGGTTCTCCGAGCGCGAGATCGCGCGCAAGACGGACTGCTACGGAAACATCTGTCAGCTCTTTTCGACCTATGAATCGCGCTATACGGCGGCCGACCCGAAACCGTTTACCCGCGGAATCAATGCGATCCAGCTCGTGAAGGACGGGAACCGGTGGTGGATCGTCAACGTCCTCTGGGACCAGGAGACGCCGGAAAAGCCGATCCCGGCCGCCTATTTGAAGTAGGAGGTGGGGAGGGCGAAGGGAGCCTCCGCCATTCCGCCTTACGCCCGCAAACGCGGGTTGCGCACGCCTAAATCTCGATCTGCGCCCCGAGCTCCACGACCCGACTGGGCGGCAGACAAAAAAAGTGCGTCGCGCTGCGAGCGTTTCGCGACATGAGCGCGAAGAGGCGCTCACGCCACATCGCCATTCCGGGCAGCCGCGTTGCAAAAATCGTCTCTTTTCCAAGAAAGAAACTGGTGTCACCCGGCGGAAACTCGAGCCCGGTTTGCTTTATCCGATTCAGAAGGTCGGGGACCGAAACGTCTTCCATGAACCCGCGCCGCACGACGATCCGGAAGAAACCCGCGCCGAGGTCGCTCACGGCCAGACGCTCCTCTTCCAGCATGTGGGGGCGCTCTCCAGTCAGGACTGTGAGGAGAACGACGGTTTTGTGCAGCACTTTGTTGTGCTTGAAATTGTGGCTGAGGGCGGAGGGGACTCCCTCCTCCGTCCGCGACATGTAGACGCCTCTCCCCTGCACCCGATACACGCGACCGATGTCCCGCAGAAAGGTCTCGATGGGGAGGGCATTTTCGACCAGCCGCGCGTTTAAGATCTCGCGGCCTCGGCGCCACGTCGTCATGAGAATGAAAATGACGGAGGCGACCGCTAGAGGGAACCAGCCGCCGTGCGGCACCTTGACGATGTTCGCGCCAAAAAAAGCGAGGTCCGGGATCAGGAAAATTACCGCCAGGGAAATTGAAGCGGCAATCGACCATTTCCAGAGCTCGTGAGCGACCACCGCCATCAACATCGTCGTAATCGCCATCGTGGTGGTGACCGCGACGCCATACGCCGCCGCCAGGTTGCTCGACGAGCGAAAGCCGACCACGAGAGCAATCGTGGAAATCATCAGAGCCCAGTTGACCGATGGGATGTAGATCTGACCAATCTCGCGCGCGGACGTGTGCTCGATGCGCACGCGAGGGCTGAATCCGAGCAGCACCGCCTGCCGCGTGAGAGAAAACGCGCCGGAGATGACGGCCTGCGAAGCGATGACGGTGGCGATTGTCGAGAGGACCACCATCGGGTAGAGCGTCCAGCCCGGGCCGAGTCTGTAGAACGGATTCTCCGCCGCAGCCGGATGAGCCAGAAGCAAGGCACCCTGGCCGAAGTAGTTGAGCAGCAGCGCGGGGAGAACGAAACCAAACCACGCGAGCCGTATCGGCTTCGCTCCGAAGTGGCCCATGTCGGCATAAAGCGCCTCCCCACCGGTCACCACGAGGAAGACCGTTCCGAGGGCGAGGAACCCGTGAACGGCGTTCTCCCGGAAGAAGCGCACCGCATGAAGCGGGTTCACGGAAGAGAGGACACCCGGCTCGCGGAGGATCTGATTCAATCCGAGCGCGGCGATGCTCAGAAACCACACGATCATCACCGGCCCGAAGATCGCTCCAACGGTCTGCGTGCCGCGCTTCTGGATTAGAAACAGCCCGATCAGGATGAGGATCGTGATCGGCTCGACCCAGTGCTCGAAGACGGGCGTAGCGATGTTCAGCCCCTCGACGGCGGAGAGCACGGAGATCGCGGGCGTGATGATCCCGTCCCCGTAGAGGAGCGCCGCTCCGAAAAGACCCAGCATGACGAGCGCGAAACGGAAACCCCGGGACCCTTTGCGGTGCGGCCGGATGAGCGACATGAGGGCAAGAATCCCACCCTCGCCGCGGTTGTCCGCTCGCATCACGAACACGAGGTACTTAATCGAGATGACGACGAGAAGCGACCAGAAGACGAGAGAAAGGACGCCCATCACGTTGCCGGGAGTCGGTGGAACCGCGTGCGGGCCATGAAAGCACTCACGCAGCGCGTACAACGGGCTCGTCCCGATGTCGCCGTAAACGATGCCGAGGGCGCCGAGCGAGAGGGTGAAAAGGTACTTTCCTCCTCGCGCGCCGTGATTTGCCGGCCCGTCCGTCAGAGATCCTCCTTCCCTTGCGGGGATCGATATCCTACCGTCGGCTCTCTCACTGCACGTCAGGAATGAAAGGGCCGGGGTGAGAACGATGACGAACAGGCCTGCGCTGGATCGAATTCGCATCTCCGGCTCGGGAGACCTCCGGCGCGGTGAGGGCCTGCGCCGCGCCTGGGCGCTCTTCTTCGCCCGAGCCGTCCTCGGTCTGATCTTCCTCATGGCGGGAATCTGGAAAGTCTTCCAGCTCACCCCCGCGGGACATGCCCACCGATTCTTCGTGGACCCTTATGCCGGCAGTTTTCTGCCGTCCTGGGCGCTCTGGGCCGCGGGAGTGACGGTCCCCATCGTCGAGCTCGTCGGAGGCGCGCTCGTCCTCTTCGGGTGGCGGACGCGCGAAGCCTCCGTCGCGCTCGGACTCGTCCTCGTCACCGTGACGTTCGGGCATCTGGTCAAAGAGCCGCTGTACGCCTTCCACGAGCACGTCTTTCCTCGGCTCGCGCTTCTTCTCTTCGTTCTCGCCGCGCCCGAGGCGTGGGATCGCTTCTCCGTCGACGCCCTGCTCGCGCGCCTGGGCGGACGCAAGGCGGCGGCCAGCTGAAACACGGATCGGCCGCTCTCTCGAGACGGCGCTGTCACCCGAACGGCAGATGCGCTCGACCTACCTGCGGCCCCCCTCTCCCCGAGCGCGGGGCGAGGGGGCAGAGCTGCGCCCTAACCACGATGGTGGCTACGCTCGCAGCGGGAGGAGTCTCCTGACCGAAGGGAAGGAGGAGCCTCCCGCTGCGGGAGCCGCAGCGAACGAAGGGACCAGCCGGGCGGTCGAGCCAACAGGCGAGCCGCCCGGCGGTGCGTTCGCCCGCAGGCGAACGCAGGTCCCGCAGTGAGCGGAGGCGACGGTTGGCGACGTTAGCGAACTCGAATCTGCCGCCGGATCTCGGTCCGGCCCCCGTCTTTGGCGATAAGAGTGATCGTGAGGGTGTGCAGTCCCGGATCGACTTTGGGCACCGGAAAGCCGAAGCCCGCGTGGTTTGGGTCGGGAAAATTCGGATAGCTCTGCGCGACTCCCGGAAACGTCTGCTCTAAGGCCACGGGGCTCGTCACGCCCGTTTCCGAGGAGACGGTGATCTGCGAGATTCCGGAGTCATCGAGCGCCCATCCAAACGCCCAACTCCCGGGCACCACGGTCGCTCCTTCCTTCGGGGTATCCAGAAAACCAAACGGCGGCTTCGAAACGTCGCCCGCCGGGGCCGGAGCGCCGCCCGGCGTCGTCGCGACCGCCGCGACCGCCGCGACCGCCGCGACCGGCGTTGAACCGGCCGCGGTGTCCGAAGCGACCGCGTTTTCCGATTTCTGACATCCGGACAGCAGCAGAGCCGCCGTCCCCACACCGGCCACCAACGTCTTCCATTGCGAGATCACGATCGTCTCCTTGTCTTTCGCTCGAAGTTCTGGGGCATTCTAGTGCCATGGCAATTCCCCCGCGGCGTCCGAAGCCCGTCTCGCGGGATGGCGCCCCCGACTACGGCCTGACGAAACGAGAGGCCGCCTTCCTGCGAAGGCTGTCGCCTCCGTGGCGGATTCAGCGGTACCTCGATTCGATCGACTACGACGTCGAGGCTTCGGGCTGCCGGTCCCCCCGCCGCGTGCTTCGGGAGCGGAGGGTTCAGTGCATGGACGGCGCCCTGTTTGCCGCCGCCGCGCTCCGGCTCCAGGGGGAACCGCCGCTGCTTCTGGACCTCGAGGCGGACGCCGACGACGACCACGTGCTCGCGCTCTTTCGAGGCCCGTCCGGGTGGGGAGCCATCGCACGGTCGAACTACTCCGGCCTGCGCTATCGCGAGCCTGTCCATGCGACGATCCGGGCGCTGGCCCTCTCGTATCTCGAAGGCTATTTCAACCTGCGCCGGCAGAAGACTCTGCGGCGCCATTCCGGCCCGGTGCACCTCGGACAATTCGACCGGCTGCGCTGGATGACGACCGAGGAAGACCTCTGGGCCATTCCGGAGACGCTCGTCGGTGTCCCGCACCGCGTCCTCTTTCAACCGGCAGTCCAGAGGGCGCTCGCCCCCGTCGACTCCCGAACCTTCCTCGCGGGGCTCGTCGGGAGGAGAGAAAAGGCGCGAGTCGACGGGAACGGGCCGCGAATCTCGCGGCGCTGAAGAGGACGCGCGCGTGCAACTGAGGCACTACTGGCGGCGCCAGCTCCTGGCGAAGGCGCCCGGCCTCATCCGCGTTGCGCCGTGCGACGCGCCCGCAATCCTCGCGATGCTGTCGAACGCGCCGCGCCCGAGGCTCTCCTGGCTCGATCGGCTCCTCTCTTTCGTGACCACTCCGTTCAAGCGCCTCGGTCTCTCCGGGTGGACCGAAACAGGTTGCGAGGGACGGGGCCGCGGTTCTCCCGTCCGCGACGCGCAGCACTCCTCGGACGGTTTCTGGACGATCGACGTGGCGCTCTCCGCGTTTCATATCGGCGCGGGCGGGGCGGATCTTTCACGGGTTCTCTATCTCCGGCTCGAGGTCGAGCCGGCCACCCGGGCGCACGCGGCGTGCGAGGAGCGTCTCGTGCGTGCAGGCGACCTGCTCTCTTTCGGAGGAGCGGTCGTGATCGATCGGGATGCCGACTTTCTCGAGATCCACCCCGAGGAAGACTTCGCGGTTTCCGCGCGGGCATCGAGCGCGCCGCCGCGGAGTTGACGGGATCGGAGGTCAGCCCCTCGTCGCCTCCGGGTCGTCGACGGGGGCGTGGCGCAGGATCGCTTCCATGAGCGGCCGGAACTGATCCGGCGTGTGCTCCTCATCGAACGTCACGGAGTGTCTCGTCGGGCCGTCTTCGACGGAGAGCGTGTAGCGGAGCCGATCGGGCCCCGTGCGCAGCGTCGCTTCCGAGAACCGGTCGAGGTCCGCATCGGCCACGAGCCGCCGCATCTCCCCGTCATGGGCGCTCCCGTGCTCTGTGTCGACCACGGCCTTGCGGCTCATTCCCGCGACCCCTCCGCTGCGCACGAGCAGAAGCCTCATGGCCGGGCGGCTACCTCCGCGCCGGGCGAGCTTTCGTCCCGGACGGCGACCGGCTCCCCCAGAACGCCTTCCCAGCGCGCGACGACCACCGAGGCGACGCAGTTGCCCATCACGTTGATCGAGGTCCGGGCCATGTCCATGAGTTCGTCGACGGCGAGGATCATCGCGACGCCCGCTTCTCCCGGCAGGTTGAACGCGGCGCAGCCGGCGGCGATGATCACGAGGGACGCGCGGGGAACGCCGGCGACGCCTTTGGATGTCAGCAGAAACGTCAGCATCATCAGCAGCTCCGTCTCGAGCGACATCCTGATGCCGGCCGCCTGCGCGATCGTCAGCGCCGCCAGCGAGATGTAGAGCGTCGACCCGTCGAGATTGAAGGAGTAGCCGGCGGGGATCACGAACCCCGCGACGGATTTCGGCACGCCGAACTCGACCATCTTCTCGAGGGCCCGCGGCAGCGCCGCTTCCGAAGACGCCGTGGAAAAGGCCAGGAGAAACGGCTCCCGGATCTTCTGAAAAAAGATGCGTATCGGAGCGCGCGCGATCATCAGCGCGGGGATGAGGACGATCAGTGTGAAAAGGACCAGCGCGCCGTACAGCGAGCCGACGAGCTTCGCGTAGGAGCCGAGCACCTTCAGTCCGTGGTGAGAGACCGCGCCGGCCATCGCGCCGAGGACACCGAGCGGTGTCAGCGCCATGACGTAGTCGGTCAGCTGGAACATGACCGCGACGACGGAATCCATGAGGTTTAAGAAAGGCGCCGACTTCCCCTTCACGTGCGCGGCGGCGACGCCGAGAAGCGTCGCGAAGACGACGACCTGGAGGATGTCCTGCTTCGCCATCGCTTCCACGACGTTCGAGGGAAAGAGGTGGAGCAGTGTCTCGACGAAGGTCTTCGGCTGGACGAGCGACTCGCCGGACGGCGGCAGCTTCAGTCCGTCACCCGGCCGGACCAGGTGCGCGATCGCGAGGCCGAGCGCGAGTGCGATCGTGCTCGCGATCTCGAAGTAAACGAGGGCTTTCCATCCCATCCGGCCCACGGCCCTCACGTCCCCGGTCTTCCCGATGCCGACTACGATGGTCGAAAAGATCAGCGGAACGATCAGCATTTTGATGAGGCTGATGAACGCCTTCGACAGGAAGCGGAAGGCCTCGTACGCGCCCGGATGGGTGTCGGCGGGGAGGAGGGCTCCGAGCACGACCCCGAGGATGAGGCCGTAGAAGATCAGGGCAGTCGAGGAGAGCCAGCGGGGGCGCCGGGACGAACGCATGCCGCCTTTCAGCCTACACGAACCGGCGGCGACGCCTTCTTCACGCCGCTCGAACTCCGACGGCGCCCCACGCGTCCCGCACGGCGCCGGCCTCGCGCGACGTCGGGCCGAACAGCTCTTCCGCGACGGCGGCCGTGAGCTGGGCCGCCTGCGCGAAGCCCGTCGTCTTGCGGAACCGATCGCGCAGTGCGAGGTACCAGATCTTCCCCGCCTTCTCCCACGAGAATCCGCCGAGCGCTGTCGCGGCGAGAAAGAAGGCGCGGTTCGGTATCCCCGAATTGATGTGCACGCCGCCGTCGTCGTCGGCCGTCTCGACGTAGTCGCTCATGTGGGCCGGCTGCGGGTCCTTCCCGAGCACCGGATCGTCGTACGCGGTGCCCGGCGCTTCAATCGAGCGGAGCGCCTTGCCCTTCACGCGCTTCGTGAACAGTCCGGCCCCGATCAGCCAGTCGGCGGCGATCGCGGTCTGCTGCAGCTGGCGCTGCTTGACCATCGAACCGAACACGTCCGAGATCGACTCGTTCAGCGCCCCCGGCTGGTCCTGGTATTCGAGGTTGGCCTCGTGCGCCGTAACACCGTGGGTGAGCTCGTGCCCGATGACGTCAGGCGACGCGGTGAACCGTCCGAAGAGCTTTCCGTCCCCGTCGCCGTAGACCATCTGGGTGCCGTTCCAGAACGCGTTGTCGTAGCCGGAGCCGTAATGGACGGACGAGTCGAGACGCATCCCGCGATCGTCGATCGAATTGCGGCCGTAGATCTCGAGGTAGAGATCGTACGTGGCCCCCGCTCCGTCGTAGGCCTCGTCGACGGCGGCGTCCCCGCTGTCCTCCTGCCCCTCGCTCCGGACGAGGCGGCCGGGAAGCGAGGTGCCGTGCGCGGCGTCGAAGACCGTCCGCCGCTTCTCCCCCGCCGGCGTGACGAGAGGGAACCGGGCGACGATCTGCCGGCGCGCCCTGAACCTCTCGGAGACGAGAAGCGTCGCGAGCGCGCTCCGGCGTTCGTCCGGCGTGCCGTTCTCGGCGATCGACTTGAGCATGTGCGGCGGGACAATGGAGCAGCGGGTCGGACGTCGAATCATGGGTCCGCAACATTGGCGCGGGGGCCCGGCGGCTGTCAAGCGAAGGCGGATCTCCGGCGTCTTATGCTACGAAGATGATCGCTTCTGTCCCGGAAAACCGGCGACTCCGCCCGTGACGCGCGTCGAGGATCTCCCGACTCCCGCCGTGCTCGTCGACGTGGAGGTCCTCGAGCGCAACCTGGCGAGGAGGGCGGGCGCGGCGCGGGCGGCCGGAGTGCGCCTCCGCCCCCACGCAAAGACGCACAAGTGCCTGGAGATCGGCCGCCTGCAGCTCGCGGCGGGTGCGTCGGGGCTCGCTCTCGCGAAGACCTCCGAAGCGGAAGTCTTCGTCGACGCGGGGTTCGACGACATCTTCCTCGCGTATCCGGTGGTCGGCGCCGGGAAGCCGGAACGGCTGCTCGCGTTAGCCGACCGCGCCCGTCTGGCGGTGGGGGTCGACAGCGTCGAAGGGGCGCGCGCGCTCGGCGCGCCGTTTGCCGCCGCGCACCGCACGCTCGACGTTCTCCTGAAGGTCGACTGCGGGCTCCACCGCGTGGGAGTACCGCCCGAGGACGCGTCGCGAATCGGGGCGATGATCGCCGCCCTCCCCGGTCTCGCGCTGCGCGGCCTCTTCACCCACGCGGGACACTCCTATCTCGAGGGTTCCCCGCAAAAAGTCGAAGGCGTGGGGCGGGGCGAGGGAGAAGCGCTCGCGACAGCCGCGGCGGGTCTCCGGGAGGCCGGCGTCCCGATCTCGGAGGTATCGGTCGGCTCGACCCCCTCCGCCCGCGCTGCGATGCGAGTCGAGGGCGTGACGGAGTGCCGCCCGGGCAATTACGTGTTCCACGACGCGTCCCAGGTCTCGCTCAAAACCTGCGGCCTCGAGGACTGTGCGATGACGATCGAGGCGACCGTGGTCAGCGTTCCCGACGCCCGCCGGGCGGTGGTCGACGCGGGCTCGAAGACGATATCGACGGACACCCTGCGGCCGAAGCCGGGAGGGCACGGGTTCCTTCTCGGCCGGCAGAGCCGGATCGCGCGGCTCTCGGAGGAGCACGGCGTCATCGAGACGGCGCCCGGCGAGAAATTCTCCGTCGGCGAGCGCGTGCGCATCGTTCCGAACCACGCGTGCGTCGTGTCGAACCTCCACGACCGGATCTACGCGGTCCGGAGCGGCGCCGTCGAAGCCGTCTGGCGGATCGCCGCGCGCGGAAAGGTCGAGTAGGCGACCCTGGTCCGAATTCAGTCCGGACTCTTCCGCCCTCGTCGACCTGGCTGTCGTAAATCCGCCGGCATGTGTTTCGGACCTGACGCTGCGCCTTCGCAAGCGCTCTCCGCTGTAAGATCTCCGCAAAACCTCCGTCCCTCGACTCCCGGACCGCGGTGGTCATCCCCTCGTGGACGTGGAGCCGTCGCCGGTGGACCTGTTTGCGGCGATCGATACACAAAGGAGGGTGGGCGATGAAACGGTTTCCCGCTTGCCTCGGCCTCGCGCTGATTTTCGTGTGCGGGCTTCTCAACGCTCCGTCCGCACTCGGCGCGGAAGGCGACATGGTCATCTCCGGCCGGGTCACGAATCAGGAGGATGGGTCCGGCGTCGCGAACGCGACGGTCACGATCCCGGAACTGAAGCTGACCGCCTCGACGGACCGCGCCGGCCGCTACACCCTGACGATCCCCGCGGGGGCGGCGTCCCCCGGCCAGACCCTGGAGCTGCGAGTGCTCGGGCCGACCTTGCAGTCGAAGGTCGTCAAAGTCACGGTCGCGCCGGGAGCCTCGAGGCAGGACCTCGCGGTCGCCCTGTCGTTTTCCCAGGAGGTCACGGTGGGCTCGCGCGCCCAGGGCACCGCCGCGGAAAAAGCCGTTCCCGTGGACGTCATCACCGAGCAGCAGATCGAGACCGCGTCGGGAAGCGCCGAGACGGCGCAGATCATCGAATCGATCGCGCCTTCTTTCAATTTCCCCCGCCCGACCATCTCCGACGGAACGGATTCCGTTCGTCCGGCCACTCTCCGAAGCCTCGGCCCGGACCAAATGCTCGTGCTCATCAACGGGAAGCGGAGGCACACGAGTGCGCTCGTCAACGTCAACGGGACGATCGGCCGCGGATCGACCGGGGTGGATCTGAACGCGATCCCCGCGAGCGCGATCGAGAAGGTCGAGGTACTTCGTGACGGCGCCGCGGCGCAGTACGGCTCCGACGCGATCGCCGGCGTCATCAACATCGTCCTGAAGTCCGGCATCAATCCTCTCGAGCTCGGCTTGACGGGCGGCACCACCACGCACTCGGACGGCGGCGTGTTCGACGGCTCCGGAAACGTCGGGGTCAAGATCGGGAACGGCGGCCTGAATTTCACGGGCGAGTACCGCAAGCGCAATGCGACCAACCGCGCCGGAATAGACCCGCGCGACCAGATCGTGACGGGAGACGCCGGCAATAACGCCGTTTCCCAGCCGAGCTATCACTGGGGAGACGCGGACGAGCGGGACATCATCGGCTTCGTCAACGGCTCGATCCCGGTCAACCCCGACGGGACAATGAATTTCTACGTCTTCGGCGGAGCGAGCCGGCGCGACGGGACCCACGGAGGCAATTACCGGCGGGCGCTCCAGGCCACCAACTGGCCGAGCATCTACCCGCTCGGCTACCTCCCTCTGATCGAGCCGAAGATCGTCGACTACTCGGGAACGGTCGGCATGCGCGGCGTCGCGGCGGAGAAGTGGTTCTGGGACATCTCCGCGCAGTACGGCCACGACCGGTTCGATTTCAACGTGAGCAACAGCCTGAATGTCTCCCTCGGCCCCACGATCCCGCCCAACCAGACGCGCTTCGATGCCGGGGCCCTCGAATTCAACCAGTTCGTCACGAACCTGGACGTCACGCGCGAGCTCGAGGTCGGGCTCTCGGGCCCGCTGAACGTCGCGGTGGGCGCCGAGTTCCGCCGCGAGAACTACCAGCAGCACGCCGGTGAAGAAAACTCCTACATCGCCGGCCCCTCGAAGGACCGAAACGGCGCAACCGCCCCCGCGGGATCGCAGGTGTTCCCCGGCTTCCGTCCGTCGAACGAGGTGGATGATTCGCGAAGCAGCTACGCCGGCTACATCGACCTCGAAGCCAACGTGCTGTCGTTTCTCCGGCTCGGTCTCGCGGGGCGGTTCGAGCACTTCACCGACTTCGGCAACACGAAGGACGCGAAGCTGACCGCGCGCGTCGAAGCCACGAAGCAGCTCGTCTTTCGCGGGGCGGCGTCGACCGGATTCCGCGCCCCTTCCCTCGGCCAGTCCGACTTCTCCGCGATCAGCACGAACTTTCTGCCCGTCAACGGGGTGTTCGTCCCCTTCGACGTCGGGCACTTCCGGGTGAGCAGCCCCGTCGCGCGCGCGCTCGGCGCCACAGACCTGCGCCCCGAGGACTCGGTCAACTACAGCGGCGGGTTCGTGTTGTCGCCGACGACCGCGTTCGACTTCACCGCGGACTACTTCCACATCAAGATCAAGAACCGGGTCATCCTCTCGGGAAACTTCACGGGCGCGAGCCTGACCCCGATCCTGGCGCCATTCAACGCGACCGGAGCGCGATTCTTCACCAACGCGATCGACACGAAGACGGAAGGCGTCGAGATCACCGCGAACGCCAAGACCGACCTGCACAGCGCCGGAGTCCTCCGGTTCCAGGCTGCCTACGCCCACTCGCAGAACGAGATCACCCGGATCGCGGCGACGCCTCCGCAGCTCGCCGGTTTCCAGGAAACGCTCTTCGACCGCCTCGAGCAGCGCCGGCTGACCTGTGGCCAGCCGAAGGACAACCTGCGGCTGACGACCGACTGGAGGAGTGGCGACTTCGGAGCGAACGTCCGCGGGAGCCGCTACGGCACGTATTGCAGCATCGACAGCGCGCGCGTCGCGAACGATCAAACCTTCGGCGCCCAGTGGGTGTTCGACCTGGAAGCGTCGTACCGTCTCGGCAAGGCGACGCTCGCGGTCGGGGCTCAGAATCTCTTCGACAGCTTCCCCGACCGGAACATCCCCGCGAATTTCAACTTCGGGATCTTCACCTATCCGCGCAACGCGCCGAACGGCTTCAATGGCCGGTACGTGTACGTGCGCACCGCCTACGGATTCTGATCTGATCGGGCGGGGGGCCCCGGGTCCCCCGCCGTTTTCTTTCCCTTCGATGTCTCCATGACCCTTCCGCTCTGGCTCGGCGTGATCGTCGTCGTGCTCGCCCTCTGGGCGGCTCTCGACCGCCTTCTGCTCCCGAGCGTGCGGTGGTTTCTGCGCAGGCGCGTCAATCGAGTGCTCGAGGAGATCAACACCCGACTGAAGATCGAGATCCCGGCTTTCAAGCTCACCAAACGCGAAGTGCTGATCGACAGGCTGCGGTTCGACCCCGAGGTGCAGGAGGCGGCGGCCGCTTTCGCGCGCGAGGCCGAGATGCCGCGCGAGGTCGCCATGGAGCGCGTGGCGGTCTACGCGCGGGAGATCGTTCCAAGCTTCAACGCCTATGCGTACTTCCGGATCGGATACTCGCTCGCGCGAAACGTGGCGAAGTTGCTCTACAGGGTGAGGCTGGGATATTCGGACGAGGAAGGGCTCGGAAGGATTCCGCCGAAATCGACCGTCGTCTTCCTCATCAATCACCGCAGCAACATGGACTACGTCCTCGTCGGCTACCTCGCGGCGGAGAAGGCTGCGCTCTCGTACGCGGTCGGAGAATGGGCGCGCATCTGGCCGCTGCAGCAGCTCGTCCGCGCGATGGGGGCGTACTTCGTTCGGCGCAACTCCCGCGACGCCCTCTATCGGAAGGTCCTCGAGCGGTGGGTGACGATGGCGACCGAGGCCGGCGTGACCCAGGCCGTGTTCCCGGAGGGAGGGCTCTCGAAGGACGGGTGCCTGCGCCCGCCGAAAGTCGGGATCCTCGACTACATGGTGCGGTCGTTCGATCCGGCGGGAGAACGGGACATCGTCTTCGTCCCCGTCGGCATCAACTACGACCGGACGCTCGAGGACCGGACGCTTCTCGCGGAGCGCGATCCTTCCGCCCGTGGGCCGGGCGGACTCGCGACCGCGTGGAAAACCCTTCGGTTCGTCGGACACAACCTCGTCCTGATGGCGAGCAACCGCTGGCACCGGTTCGGCTACGCCTGCGTCAACTTCGGCGCCCCCGTCTCGCTGAAGGCATACACGGCCGCGAAGGGGCTCGATCCGCGGCACCTCGACCGCGACGAGCGGTTCGCCCGCGTCACCGAGCTCGCCGAATACCTGATGGAGTCGATCGCGCGCGTCATCCCGGCTGTGCCAGTCTCGCTCGCCGCGAGGGCGTTCGTCTGCGATCCGTCGAGGACCTGGAGCGAGCTCGAGTTGAAAGCCGAAGTCCTGTCGGAGATGCGGGAGCTCGAGGCGCGCGGCGCGCACGTGTACGTTCCGCGAGGAGACCAGGACTATGCCATCGATGTCGGGCTCCGCATGCTCACCCTGCGC